>CADDYT010000016.1 GCA_902810755.1 Chloroflexota bacterium | reverse complement strand
TGCCTGTCCATTGCGAACAGGCCACCCGGTGCCGACAGCTCCTTGCTGTTCGTGGACATAGTATACGAGAGGGAAGAAGAGGGTGTCAACCCTCAAAACTGGCTACCTGCTCACTGTCCTTCTGGACAGTTGACAAGAAGCATAGAGAAGACGGATACTACTATTAAACGGTTAGAAGCGAGAACTGGAAGGGCCAATGACGAAACCCTGGTAGGAGCAACTCTCACCGACTCAGTACCCGTGTACATGAAGTCCCAGCATCATATCAAGGGGTACATTTCTTCGTGGAATAAAAGGATTTTTACTAGATGGCACTCGAAAAAGATTTTTTCCGGCAGGTGATGGGCCGGTTTGCGACGGGCGTGACGGTTGTCACCGCAAAAAGCCCGAAGGGGGTAGCAGGTCTCACGGTCAACACCTTTTGCTCAGTCTCCCTCAATCCGCCGCTGATCCTGGTATGTGTTGACCTCAACAGCCAGACGCTGCCATACATTCGAGAAAGCGGCGCTTACGCCGTCAACATGCTGACCATTGAGCAGGAGCATCTTTCGCGCTGCTTCGCCACCCCATCCCTGGAACGCTACGAGCGTTTCTGTGGGGCCGCGTATACCGAAGCCGTGACCGGCTCGCCCATTATTGCGGGCGTCCTGGCTTTTGTCGATGCGCGCGTCGTGGCTGAATATCCGGGCGGCGACCATGCGATCTTTCTCGGCGAAGTGGTGGCAATGGGAACAGAGGGACAGGTCGCCTTCGCTAACGAGCAGGATATACAGCATTCCCCCATTCTCTTAGCACAGAGCAGCAGCGAAGCAATCACCGTCGACAAACCGCCCCTGGCCTACTATCGCGGCCAGTATCGTCATCTTACCAATGACTATACGAAACCCAGTCTGGCAGCAGCTTATAACGAAGAGTTTGAACGACGATAACAATACAGCGTAATTACCATTAAACATGCAAGGGAAAACACAGGAGCAACTGGCCGCACGAGAGGCGGCGCTCAATCGCCTGCACCAGCGTATCCGCGCCTGTCGTCTCTGCCAGCAACACGGCTATATTCCCCAGGCACACCCGCTGGTGAGCGGACGCGCCACTGATGCTATTATGGTCATCGGACAGGCTCCGGGCCATCGTTCTGTGGAGAAGGACCGACCATTCAGCGGACCCGGCGGGCGCATCCTGCAAAAATGGCTGGAACAGGCAGGCTTCCCGCCCGGCTACCTGCACGACCACTGCTATCTCACTTCACTCACCCACTGCGACCCCGGCAAAAACCCGCGCGGCGATGGTGACCGCCGTCCCTCCCCGCCCGAAATAGCCCTCTGCCGTCCCTGGCTCGATGCCGAAATACGCCTGGTTCAGCCACAAATCATCCTGCTGGTAGGCACAATGGCCATCGAAGCTTTTTTTGGCAAAACACGCTTAGAAGATGTGATCGGCACCTATCAGGAGCGAGACGGCAGACTCCTGCTTCCGCTTGCCCACCCATCTGGCGTCAGTCGCTGGCTGAATGACCCTGCTCACCAGCAATTGCACCAGCAAGCATTGAATGTGCTTGCTGAGTGGCGCGTCAAGCCTGGACTTTCTCTGACAGTTTAGAGGATAGACGTCGCACCTGTGTGAACCTGGTTCGTTTCCGACAGGCGGCGCGACTGAACACCCTCGCCTGTTTTCAACGGCAAGACACAAAAAAAGCTTCGACTATCATATATTTCGATAGTCGAAGCTTTTTATCATAATTAGATCAATGGAGAAATTTCAGCTATGCTTCCTTATTTCGCTTCTGTTCTGTCCTCTGTGGCTGCTTTATGCATGAGATATTCATGGACGCCTTTCTTGAGCGTGCCGAGGGCAAGCGTGGCGCAGGTGGGGCGCGTCATGACCAGTTCGCGGCCAAGCTGTTCTATCAAGTCTTCAAAACTCATCTGCTCGACCTCTTCTGCCGTCATACCCTGCGTAATTTCCGTCACGTAGGAAGCCGCCGCCTTGCTGATCGTGCAGCCTTCGCCCTCCCAGTTGACAGCTTCCAGCCTGCCATCCTCGCCGATGCGCGCATGCATGGTGATAATATCCGAGCAGCCAGGGTTGCCGCCCGTCAGGTTGATATTGGCGTCTTCTAACGGGCCGCTATTGCGCGGATTTTCATAGTGATCCATTAAAAATTCGATAGCTTCCTGTCGATCCATCTACTTCTTTCCTTAGAGACCAGATTATAGCCCTGTTCTTCGCTGACCTGCTTTGACGTTGCGTTGTGAGAAGGCACCTGCGACCTTCATCCACAGACACCTTCTCACGCATACCTGTGCCAGCGTCTACTTCTCGATAGGAGCGCGTACCAGGTTGCCCCATTCGGTCCAGGAGCCGTCATAATTACGGACACGCGGGTAGCCGAGCAACTGTGTCAGCACGAACCAGGTGTGGGCCGAACGCTCGCCGATACGGCAGTAACTGATGACATCGTTCTCAGGGTTGATGCCCTGGCCGCCGTAGAGCGCGCGCAATTCCTCCGCCGACTTGAACGTGCCATCGGGGTTGGCCGCCTGCGACCACGGAATGTTCTTTGCCGTCGGGATGTGACCGCCGCGCTGCGCGCCTTCCTGTGGGTAGTTTACCATATGCAGCAGTTCGCCGGTATATTCCTGCGGAGAGCGCACATCGATCAGCCGCCGCTCTGGATTGTTCAGGCCGCTCATTACATCTTCACGGAATGCGCGAATCGACTCGTTGATCGGTCGCGCCTGGAAATTGGTCGGCTGGTAATGAGGCACCTCTTTCGTCAGCGGGCGACCTTCCGCCTCCCACTTCTGCCGCCCGCCGTTCATGATCTTCATATTGGTCAGACCATACATGCTGAACAGCCAGTAGGAGTACGCGGCGTACCAGTTGTTCCTGTCGCCGTAGAGGACAATCGTGGTATCATTGTCGATGCCATAGCGGCGCATCAGTTGCTCGAACGCCTGCTGATCGAGAAAGTCGCGCGTGACGGGATTCTGAACATCGACATGCCAGTCAAGTTTGACGGCGCCGGGAATATGGCCCGTCTCGTAGAGCAAAACGTCCTCGTCCGCCTCGATCAGGCGAACATTGGGGTTGTTAAGATTTTCCGCCACCCAGTCGGTCTCTACCAGCACCTCTGGATGGGCATAGCCAGTGTTCTGGCTTGCTGCCTGTGTCTCTGTGGACATAGAACAAAATCCTCCCTCAAATACCCGGAATGTATGTACCAGACCAACCCGTTGCACATTTGTAACGGATTTTACCTTGAGGTCCTGCCTCAATAAAGATAACAAAGTTGATCTAGTTTCTATTCTACCATCCCTGGCAAGAGGGTTGGAATTAGATTTCCGGGCCGGGCAGGTGTGAGGATAGCACCGATTGTGGAATGGCGCTGACCGGCACTGCGTCAAGTTGCACCATCACGCTTGCTTCCTGTCCGCTGACGATAAATTGCAGGTAGGATTGCGCCTGCGCCGTTCCCGTCCCCTTTGTGTAGAGGTGATCGACCCCCCAGAAGACATACGAGCCGTTGAGCAGGTTCTGCGCGGTGGGCAAAACGCTGTTGATGGCGAGTACCTGCACATTCGCTCCCTGCACCGCGACCAGCGGCACGATGCTGATAGCTCCCCTGATCTGGCTGACCGCCTGCACCACCAGCGAGGGCGTATCCTGTTTCAACCGGTATCCCTTGACATGGATCGGCGCGCCATTGAGCACAAAGGCGCGGAACAGAGCATTCACGGCATCGTTTGTGGGTCGCAGAATGATAGAAACAGGCTCGTTGGGGCCACCAAGTTGCGACCAGTTCGTAAACTGCCCCTGATAGATTGCCTGTAGCTGCGCACTGCTCAAGCTGTTGACCTGCACATCGGGACTGGCAATGAGGGCGTAGAGCGAGGCAGCAACCGGCGTATCGCTGAGATTGCGCTGCGGCAGGGCGGTCAGGTCACAGGCGGCGAGAGTGACCTGAGCTTGCTCTACAGCATTCAGGTTTTTGCGGTCGGCGCTGCCGCCCAGCGTGATCGTCGTACCGGGACATGCAGACTGGTAGTCACTGCTGACGTGCTGGAAAAGAGGCGAGAGGTTTGATGGAGCAGCAATGGAGAGGCTGCCCGCCGCGCAGGTGAAAGAGGATGGTCCGGGCGTGGCAGTCGGGGTAAGCGTTGGCACCGGTGTAGTGGTCGCGCTCGGTGTGGCCTGCGGAGTGGGCGTCTGATTGCCGTTGGCGGGCGGCGTGCCATTCTTTGTCGGCCCCACACCTGGATTGGTTCCCGTACCGGGTCCCGTGATCTGAACGGTTGGAGTGAGCGCCGTGCCGGGGGGCGCCGTACCGGGAACGACTGTGGTCGTGGCGGTTGCAGTCGCGGTTGAGCCATGATGCAAAAATGGCAGATTACTGATCTGATGCAATTGCTGTGGAGAAGAAAATATAAAGATTGATGCGCTGACCAGGCCAAAGAGGAGAACAAGCAGCGCCAGGAAGGATGCCGCCCGCGTCCAGGTAAAGCGGGTGCGGCGCGCGCGCACAGGGACACGGCGTTCCGGCGCATCAGGAATAATCTGCGGCGCGTCGGGGACAACGGCGGAAATAAGGGCTTGAGCCAGCGAGGCGGCATCGGGAAAACGCGCATCGGGACTCTTCGAGAGGGCAACACGCACCACCAGCTCCAGCGCCTCCGGCAGATCGGGACGCTGCGCGCGCAGCGACGGTATCGGCTCGTCGCTATGGCGCATCATCATCTCCTCCGCACTCTCTCCATCATAGGGAAGCCGACCGCTCAGCAGACGGAAGAGCAGCGCGCCAACGGCGTAGATATCGCTGGCCGGGTAGACAATACCCAGCGATTGCTCCGGGGCCATATACGCCGGATTGCCCATATCAATCTCAGCCGTCAGCGGGTCGCCGGTGCGGTACATGCGCCGCATGCTGAAGTTCGTCAGCCTGATATCGTCTTCATCGCTGATCAGAATGCTGGAAGGCTGGATATTGCCATGCACGATATTGTGTTCGTGAGCATATTGCAGGGCCGCGCAGATTTGTGTGGCGAAACGCATGACCAGCGGCAGTGGCAGCAACTGCCCTGATTGGCGAGCAAGCAGAGCTTCCAACGTCTCTCCGCTTTCCGGCAATGGGGAAACGCTGTAGAGCAGATCTTCGCCCGTGCCGTATTCCAGCAGAGGCTGGATATGCGGATGCTGGCAGCGCCAGACCTTCTCTACCTCGGTCGCGAAGGCATCACGGAAGCCGGTCGGATCGGGAAACTGCGGGCGATAGAGGCGCAGAATCACATCATAGCCGCCCCTGGTCGTGGGGCGGGCGCGATACGTCTCCACCATGCCTTCACGCGACAGGCATTCCAGCAGAAAATAATTACCTACGATAACACCAGCAAGTTCTGCCATTTCTCCCTCACAAACTAGCGTTTTGCCGCATCAGGCTGACCATACGCATGCTGCTTTCACGGTCATCCATTGCATCATGCTCATCTTCCTCTCATTAGATCGTCAGATCGTCGGGCCGGGCGTGTGCGCGTTTAAGGCCGCCGGTAACAGGCTCTTGATCGGGACGACTCCATCACCGGTGAGATCATTGGCGGCGGTGTCGGTCGAGCAAAAGCTGATGAACGAGAGCGCAAGGCCGCTTGCAGCCTGCTTGCTGTAGAGATGTTCAACGCTCCAGAAAGCATAGGCATTGGTGGAAACGGTCGAAGCCGTTGGGGCGACGCCGTTGATGGAAACCGCCTGCGCGCCGTTTACCGGCACAGAGGCCAGAGGAACATAGCTGATGGCCCCGCTCGTATCCAGCACCTTCTGCGCCGCCGCGTCATTGCTGTCATTCCACAGGGTGGTGCCGCCGACGCTCTGATGCGCCCCTTTGAGGACATAGCTCGCGAACACCTGTTGAATCTCCGAACCGGGCGAACGCGAGATGATCTGGATCGCTTCGTCTGTCCCGCCAACCTGCGACCAGTTGGTGATCTGGCCGGTATAGATACCCTGGAGCTGGGCGGTTGTCAGATTGGTGATCTGCGTATCGCTGTTGACAATCACGGCGTAGATGAGCGCGCCCACCTGGTAATCGACCAGCCCTGGCCTGCCGGTGGAAGCGAGATCGGAGAAGGCAAGATTTGCGCTGCCGCTCTCCACCGCGTCGAGACCGGCCTTGCTGCCGCCGCCGTTGACAGTGAAGTTTGCGTTGCCGGAACATTGACCGCTATAGTCACCCGTCAGTTGCTGAATAGCAGGCTGGAAGTTAGCCGAACCGTTCAGCGTAACGCTGCCGGAAGCGCAGGAAAACGGCGGCACCACCGGGCTGGCAGGAACAGGTGTCGGCGTAGCAACCGGGCGGGGTACAGCAGTGGCGGAACTGTTCGGCGTTGCCTTCGTGGCCGGGGTCGGTGTCAGCGAGCGCGTTGGCGTTGTCGCCGGGCGCGTGGTCGTCCCATTCAAGCCGGTAGTAGCGACCGGGGCAGTTGTCGTTTGTCCGCTGCCGGAACTGCCCGGCAGGAGAAACGAAGAGAGCAAGGCTGCCAGCAGCCCGAGCAGTAGCAAAATCACAACGATGACCGGCAAAATCTTTTTCAGCCGCTTATCCCACGCGCCAGCAGCCCTACGCGGCCTCTCCGGCTTCGGCAAATTCTCAAACACCACTTCAGGAACAGGGGATACTGGCAGAAGAGGCGTTGGCGGTTGAGGCATCGAAGCCTTCTGACGCAGGTAGTCGCCGACAGTCAAAGGCACAGCTTCCTGTTGCGCTGCTGACTGCGTTCCCACGTCGCTCAGCGGCAGTGGCGACCATTCGACGGGATCGACCGACCAGAAGCGGGGTACGTCGTCATCATCCTGTGCAGGTGGCGGCGCAGCTTTCTCCGCATCATCCTCTGTCGACGGCGATGGCAATACTGGCGACGCTTCCTGCACATCAGAGGTTGTGATTTGATCGGCGAAAGCAAAATAGGCGGGCAGGGGAGTTTGCGGTTCAACGGTCGCCGGGGGCTCTAGCCGGGCGACATCCGGTTCGGAAACCGGAACAGGCGTCAGCGGATTCACAGTCGAAGTCGCGCCGGGTACCAGTTGCAGCTTTCTGGTAACCACCGGTCGCGCAACCGGGGAGGCAACAGGCGCAACGGTGACGGCGGCCAGAAAGGCATTGTAGAACTCTTCGGCTGAGGCAAAGCGATCATCTGACCGCTTTTGCAGCGCCATGCGCAGAACGCCATCGACGGCATCCGAGATGGTGGGAACAATGGTGCGCGCCGAGGGTACCGGCTGGCGCACGTGTTTGAGCAGCACCTCAACGGGCGTCTGGCCGGTAAAAGGCGGTTGCCCGGTGAGGATGCGGAACAGCAGCGCGCCCAGCGAGTAGATATCGCTGCCGCGACGCACCAGCCCCAGCGATTGCTCCGGAGCCACATATTCAGCCGACCCCCAGCCGATGCGCGTCAGCGACTGCTGGCTGTCATCGTAGCTGTGCGCGATACCGAAGTCAGAGAGCAGCATGCGGCCATCGGCGGCGATGAAAACGTTTGTGGGCTTAATGTTGCCATGAATGACGTTATGATTGTGCGCGTATTGCACGGCGCTGCATAGCTGCTGCATGACGGGCAATGCCTGCATAGAGGAGAATTTGCCGCCTACGCGCTGAAACAGGTTTTCCAGCGTCCCCGTCATCACAAACGGCGTAACCAGGTAGAGCAAGCCTTCCCCTTCACCATATTCCAGATACGGCAAGATATTTGGATGGTCAAACTGACCGATCTTCTCCGCCTCATTCATAAAGTGTTCGCGGAAGGACTCGCGTTGAGCATAGGCGGAGCGGAAAATTTTGACCGCTACCTCGTAGTTCCCTTCCCCGCGCTGGCGGGCGCGATAGACATCCGCCGCTCCCCCCTTGCTGATACATTGCAGCAAGAGATAATCACTGAGCATGACACCTTCGAGATCAGACATACAACACCCCGTCAGATACTCAACTTCTAGCGTTGTTCCCACGCTATGTTGCCGGTCAGGCAACAAGAAAGGCCTTCAAATCAGGCAATATATCGAACTAAACGGGATGTGTCTTCTTTTTAGAAGAAGTCAGGAAAGAGCATGACTTATTAGCTGTAGGAAAGCTAAAACTTGAACGCGAGAATAAGCACAATCGTCAGAATGTGCAGGGATTGGTCAACCCAGATGGGGCCGATGACTTTGTAGCGTGCCTTGAGCGTATCGATGATGTAGTGGGTGACGAGCAGGAGCATGATAGCGAGCAGCGTCGGGTGGGCAAAGAGGACAAAGACGGCGGTATAGGTGGCGCAGTGGTAGAAATTGATCTCCCAGCTTTTCCCTTTCTCGACACTCATCCAGGTACTCTGGAAGGCAAAATCTCCAACGAAGTGGCAGGCCAGCCAGATCAATAACACCGGGATCGAGATGTCGAACAGCATAGATCCTCTCCTTTATTGCATTTTCTTCCCCAAGTATACATTTGCCTGAAGGACGGGTACTATGAACGATGTCTCTCTCAAAATGTGACACAGTAGACAGTTGTGTTTAGCGACCGGTCCCGGTTGGCTTAGCCGCGAGATGCGCGCGGACGCCAGGGAGTGCCGGAGAGAATACGCAGCACGAGCAGGGCCGCGACCAGCATCCAGAAGCAGAAGGCGAGGTCCTGTTCGAGGAAGGAGCTATCCACCATCCCCTGTATCAGGGCCGCCAGCATGGCCGCGCCAATGCCCAGCGTCATCCAGCGCGTCCGATTCTGGGCGGGACTGGCAGAGAGCGAGGCAAGAATACGGGCAAACAGCCAGTAGAAGAGCAGCAGTATGGAGATGAAAGCCAGCAGACCGAAGACGCCTATGCTCACCCAGATATGAAGCAGGATGTTGTGGGGATGCGAAAGGTCTGGCTCACTGTGCAGAGCGTTATAGGCTCCCGGCACCGAACCCCAGTAATGATAGAGGTGCGGCGTGAGACAGAGGGTGTTGAGGCTATAATGGCAGAGCCAGTTATCCATGCCGTAACCGAACCAGGGGCTATCGTGAATCATATTGAGCGCAACCTGCCAGAGGTACAGGCGTTTGGTGACCGTACTGATGCCTGACGCGCTGGTATGATCCTCGACAATAAAGTTGATAATACGGGTATGAAAGAGCAAAGCAAACGCGGCGACGGCAACGATAAGTGCCAGCCCACCGACGAGCAGCACTTTCCGGCTGGGAATAGACAGCGCGACAACAAACAGCAGAGCCACCGCTATCGCCACCCAGGCCCCGCGCGACTGGCTCTCGTACAGCACAAACAGCAGGGGAACATAAGCCGCCAGCAAGATCACACGGAACCACCAGCTTTCCAGTGTGCTGTTCTTCCGTATCTTCGTCAACATCAATGCAAAGCCAACAGGCAAGGTGTAATCGAAAAGCAGGCCGATACTATTGGCGCTGCCATACATGGCATGCACGCGGTCACTGGCCTCGAGCGTGGGGACGCTGGCAAAGAGGTCTTTGAGGACGAAGTATTGCACGAAGCCAATGAGGGCAACCACAAAGGCCGTTGCCAGCAGGGCCAGCAGGAGGCGTGTGATATCGCGGCGCGTTCGCAGGCAGAAGAGGGCCAGCAAGAGGTAGATGAGCGGGTCGAAGACCTCTTCACGGAAGGCGCGCAAAGCGATATGGCGATCATAGGCAAGAACGATGGAAAACGCAGCCGTCAGCAAAAAAACCAGGATGGGCAGCGCGAAGGGGCCGAGGTAGGTGCGCATATCCCGCCAGAGCGAGGTCAGCGGCCATTCACGCCGCAAGACAAGCTGGAGCAGGAAGACCAGCACACAGACGACCAGAGCAATCTCGGCAATACTGAAGGCATAATGGCTGTAAACCGTCTTCTGTAAAAGATAATATGGCAGGGCTAACGGCAGTAAAGCAAGAGCAATATTCAGACGATACCAGCATAAGAGCGCGAAAATAAGCAAGAAGGGCAGCGAGAGCAAAGGATTGAGGTGAAAGAGATAGCCCTTCCCCAGATTGATATTCCCGACAACATAGTAAAGCGCCATTGAGACGATCAGCGCGCCCTCCACCAGGCGATCATGCCAGAACGGCGAGAGGTTTTTGAAAAAACGACCCCGTTCCACCGGCGGGCTGCCCGGCGTTCCAGCCTCTACATCATTGCGCTCAATTGTTTCCTGTATATTCTTCGAACTATCGGCTACCGGTAGCGGTACTTTGTGACTACTCATAATTCCTACCCCGAAGCAGGTATTTGTACTTACCGCAAGCAAGTATAACAGAATTGCGACAGAGCCGTCTAGCAGTCAATAGTTTTCAATCTTTGCATAGGACTTTCAGATAAGCTCCGCAAAACACACAAAAATCGGGAAAAGAAGCCAGGGCATAGCCGCAAAAGCGCAAACCGGCCCCGTGAGAGGCTCTCCATTATGTATGCAGCGTGTAGAGCCTCAGCAGGAGCCGGTGGCTTATCGGCGCTAAGAGCTATCCCCAGACGGATTTCGCGACGCTGGCGACGAGTTCGAGCTTGCGACGCTGGTCTTCAGGGGTAATGCGGTTCCCCTCCATAGTGGAAGCAAAGCCGCACTGCGGGCTGAGGGCCAGCCGTTCGAGCGGCACATACTTCGATGCTTCCTCGATTCTCTGGCGCAGTTCATCGGGCGATTCCAGGCGCGGTTTCTTGGTCGTCACCAGACCAAGCACAACCACGCGGTCTTCCGGCACGTGCTTGAGCGGGCTGAAACCGCCGGAACGCTGGTCATCGTATTCGAGCAGGAAGCGGTGGAAGTGCGTCTGGTTGAAGATACGGGAGATCGGCTCGTAATCGCCGCTGGCATAAAATCTGCTCTGATTGTTGCCGCGACAGATATGGATGCCGAAGGTAATGCCGGGATGCCCGTCAATGATGGCATTGTCCATCTCGATGCAGCGATCAATCATCTGTTCCGGGTCGCTGCCGCGCTGGCGATAGCCCTCACGCATCTGCGGATCGAGCAGGGCCGCGTACTGCGGCGCGTCGATCTGGATGTAGGTGCAGCCGAGGCGAATCAGTTCCTCCACTTCGCGGCGCGAGATATCTACAATGTCGGCCAGGTAGGCATCGCGGGTCGCGTATGCGCCCTTCGATTTCTGCGGATCGTAGTAGGCAGCCGCCTGCTGCGCGCTGATCATAGTCACTTTGCCGGGCCGTGATTTACGCGCGCGCAGGTAGGTCCACTCTTCACTGCACATACTTCTCTTCCATGCCAGTTTCTCCACCACCACCGGGCGGGGCAGCACCAGTTCATCCCCGCTCTCATCCCGGAAAGGGATCGCCCAGCCGCCGAGCTTATCGAAGCCGGCCAGCGAATCGATGAGATGCCCGTAGAAGGCGTAACGCCGCTGCTCACCGTCAGTAATCACATCGATACCGGCGGCCTCCTGCGTGGCAATGGCTTCGTCTACCGCCCTGTCCTCTATCGCCTTGAACTCCTCATGACTGATCTGACCTGCTTCTACCTGCTTGCGTGCCTCCACCAGATACGTGGGACGTAACATGCTGCCCACAACTTCACTATGATACTCCATGTCTGGAACCCTCCTTAGAAAGAAAGAATAATGAGAAATATCCTTGTTCCTTGATAATTAAGTATAGACACATCCTGAGCAACTAGACAAGTTTGCACATTCCAGACAAAGGGGAGAAACTGACAACGTTGCGGGAAAAGGCAAGCCCGCACCCGTTACATTTTCCCGCAAGTGCTACTCCGACTCCAATATCTATTTCAGCCCCAGGGTAGCCCCGACAATCGCCCTATTCAACGCGTTTGTCATTGCGCTGAGCTTCAGGTTCGCTGGCCCGCGTAAGGAATGATATCAGCGTGTCCTCGTAAGCTTGCGGGTCAACGTTCCACACCTGCGTATGATCAGCATTGCTTATTCGTTGGTAGTTGACTTGATCGAGTCGAGCCCGGGCATAGAGGTCGCTTCCTGCGATAGGAACCATGCTATCCGCATCGCCGTGGAAGAGGAGTATTGGAATGCCTGTTGCGCTGGCCTGGCATGTGTAATTCAGCGCGTTGAAATCGATACCCGATCGCCGTGCCACAAACCATTTCATCACGTAAGTAAACCAGCGTGGAAAGTGGAGATTGAGGAGCTGTGCCTCCAACGCTCCATGCCAGTCCAGCACAGGCGAGTCGAGTACAGCAGCTCGCACATGTATGGCTTCTGAAGAGCGATGCAGGAAAGTTTCGACCATGCAGCCACCCATCGACCAGCCATACAGCACAACATCCTGCGCCCCACGAGCCAGAGCGTAACGCACGCCGGCTTCGATATCCCGCCATTCCGTGTCACCCAGGTGGTAGAAGTGATCGGGACTTTTCGGCGCACCTGTGTCATTGCGATAGGTCAGAACCAGGGCGGGCAAGCCTATACGTGCCAGTGCCGGGAGAATACGGAGCGCCTCTTCACGTGAGGCATGAAAGCCATGCACCAACAGCACCCAGGTTGAGCGTTCCCCCGGTATAAACCACGCCGACAGCAACCCGAGTTCGCTCGGGATGCGTACATCTTCATAGCTCAGCCCCAATGCACTCTGAGGATCGCCTGTATAGACAAAAATGTTCCAGGTCACCGGCTGACCAACCGGTAGGGGCTGTGTCATTTTGATAATGCACCGCGTCACCGTTTGCTCAGAGCTTTCCACTATCTCGCCGAGAATCGCATAGTTGTTTTCCCAGCTGATGCCATAGATGCCTGCATAAGTTGTCTCTTTCCTGCGTGGAAGAGTGACCGTTTTTTCTGTGGCCCCAATGACGGGCAACGTGACCGTATACCATGTTTCGCTCACTCGCAAGAGCCGCTCTGAGGAAATCCAGCCCGCTATGCCAGTGAAGAGCAAGAGAAGGATGAGTATAAGAATAAGGACAATAGATACTATGGTCAAGGAACACCTCCTGAGCAGTTTTGTACTCCATCGACGAACAATGAAATCAGACCTGCCTCTCCACCCTCACTTCCGCTACCGGCTCATCCATATTCTTTTTCATGTACTCGTTGTTAAGCAAATTGTATCACACGAGGCGCTTGCTCTTGTCTTCACAGGAATGCTCTGCTATACTGCTTCTGTACTAAGGTTCTATCCGCTTTTGTTCGATTATCAACACAACAGAGATAGGAGATTGCGCTTCATATGAATGCTCAGGATGTTGTTAAGCAAGCCCAGGCGGCTGATCTGCGACTGGTACGGTTCCTGTATTGTGACAACGGGGGCATTATTCGCGGCAAGGCGACGCATGCCTCTAAGCTTGCTTCCCGCATGCGCGAGGGCATCGGGCAGACGCTGGCAATGCAGGCGTTCACCGGGGTGGAGTCGCTGGCAGCGGTCGAGGGCATGGGGCCGGTGGGCGAGTTCCGCCTGATCCCCGACCCGGAAACCTTCGTTATTTTGCCCTACGCGCCCAACAGCGGCGCGATGATGTGCGACATGATTATGACCAACCACCAGCCCTGGGAGGCGGACCCGCGTTACTTCCTCAAACGTATGGTACAGCGACTGGCGCAGGAAGGAATGCGCGCGGAGGCCGCCGTCGAACACGAGTTTTATCTGGCTCGCGAAGAGAACGGGCAATATGTGCCTGCCGATTCCAGCCTCTGCTACAGCAGCATCGGGCTGGACGAGCAGGCCGAGGTGATCGATGCGGTGCTGGCGGCGCTAGAGGCCGAGGGTATCTCCATTGAATTATTCCATACCGAGCTTGGCCCGGCGCAGCAGGAGCTTTCGATTCGCCACGCCCCCGTTCTGCGCGCCGCCGATAATGTGTGTCTCGTGCGCGAAACGGTGCGCGGCGTGGCACGCGATTTCGGCCTGCTGGCAACCTTCGCGCCCAAACCCTTCCTCGATCAGGCCGGCAGCGGCGCGCATATTCATTTGAGCCTGTGGGGAACACAGAATAGCGAGTTCCCCGGCAAGAACCTGCTCTATGATGCCAGCCAGCGCGGCGGCTTGAGCGAAATCGGCCAGCACTTCATCGGCGGCGTGATGCGCCACGTGCGCGCCCTCGTCGCCCTCACCTGCGGCAGCCCCAATTCCTATCGTCGCCTGCTGCCCCACTTCTGGAGTTCGGCCTATGGCGCCTGGGGCTTCGATAACCGTGAGGGCGCGATCCGCGTGCCTTCGACCTTCTGGGGACGCGAGGCCGACTCGATGAACCTTGAGCTGAAATGCTCCGATCACAGCGGCAACCCCTATCTGGCGATGGGCGCGCTGCTGGCGGCTGGATTGGATGGCATCAAGAACCGCATCGATCCGGGCGAGCCTGCCGAGATCGATCCGGGCAACTTCACCGACGAGGAGCGCGAGAGGCGCGGCATCCGTCGCCTGCCCACCACCCTCGACGAGGCGCTCGACGAACTCGAACGCGACCAGGTGCTGCTGGACGCCCTGGGGCCATTACTGGCAACCTCCTACATCGCAGTCAAGCGCAACGAATCCGCAGCCTTCAAAGACAAGACGCCGGAGGAGGAGACGCGGCAGCACTTCTATAAGTACTAGCCGCGTAGCTCACAAACTACAAACGGCGAAGGCGCTGATATACAATATATGTCGGCGCCTTCGTTTTTTTGTGTACCGTAAAAAGCACCCTCAGACATGCCATACTGAGCGCGAGCGAAGCATCTGAGGCAAACACTTTGTCACAATACAGAACGCAGATGCTTCGCTCGCGCTCAGTATGACATGTCCGGGCCAGTTTTCTATAGCAAGGAGAAGAGAAATGCCGGTGCAAACACAGGCTGTGTATCGTATAGAGGGCGGGTATCCGGTGATGGGCGAAATTCGCTGCCTGGGGGCCAAAAACTTTGTGACGAAAGCAATGGTCGCAGCCCTGCTCGGCGATACGCCCACCACGCTGACGAATGTGCCGCCCATCGGCGACGTGGATATCACGGCGGATATGCTCACCTCGATCAATGTCAGCATCACGCGCGAAGCGGATATGATGAAGCTCGATGCTTCTACCGTCAATTCGTCACGGGTCGAAACGCCCGATTCGGGCAGCAACCGCATCCCCGTGCTGCTACTGAGCGCGCTTTTGCAGCGATTCGAGACGGTTTCCGTGCCGGTGCAGGGCGGATGCAATCTGGGCAAGCGCAGCATCGATTTCCATCTCGCGGCCATCGAGCAATTCGGCGGCGAGGTGGAAGAGACGAGCCAGGGCATCGTGGCGCGCCGCGTCAGGCCGTTCAAAGGCACACATATCCAGCTTCCCTATCCCAGCGTGGGCGCGACCGAAACCTGCCTCTACCTGAGCGTCCTGGCCGAAGGCCGCACCGTTATTTCCAACGCGGCCATCGAGCCGGAAATCTCCGAACTGATTACCATGCTGCGTTCGATGGGCGCCATCATCTTCACCTCGCCGGGCCGCGACATTCGCGTGGAAGGGGTGAAGCGGCTGTCGGGAACGCATATCGAAGTGCTGGGAGATCGCATCGAGGCGGCTTCCTGGGCCTCGCTGGCCTGCGCCTCGCACGGCAACGTCACCGTTCACGGCATTCGCCCGGACATTCTCGGCAACTTCCTCTCCTACTACCAGCAGGTCGGCGGCGGCGTTGAACTGGTCGGCGCGGACAGCATCCGTTTCTTCCGCAAGGGGCCGCTGCGACCCGCCATCATCGAAACCGATGTCTACCCCGGCTTCTCCACGGACTGGCAGCAGCCTTTTGCTATCCTGCTGACACAGGCCGAAGGCATCTCGATCATTCACGAGACCGTCTTCGAGAACCGCTTCGGCTACCTCAAGGCGCTGGACAGACTGGGGGCAAAGACGCAGTTAGCGACACACTGCCTGGGCAGCGTTCCCTGCCGCTATCGCGACGGCAACTACGAACACAGCGCGATCATCACCGGACCAACGCCGCTCACTGCCGCCGATGACATCACCATCCCCGATCTGCGCGCCGGGCTGGCCTACGTCATCGCCGCCGCCATCGCTCGCGGCACCTCCATCATCAGCAACATCCACTTCCTCGAACGCGGCTATGGCAACATCGTCCCTCGCCTGGCCGCTATGAACCTGCGCATCGAACGCCTTGCAGCCAGCGAAGAGTCGGCGGCATAAATCAAGCACGCCTACGGTCTGAAATACAACCAGGCAGAAAAGCGCATTGCAAGAGGGCGTCCTTGACCTCTTACGCGCTTTTCTGCCTGGCAACTGCCCTTGTTCAGATGACGGGCGCGCGGTTATGCCCCGGTGCCGGAGGTGGGGCCGCCGGTCGGAGGCGTTCCTGCTCCCGTGCCGGTTGTATTTGATGTGGCCTGGGAAACCGCCTGCTTCGTGGTCGAAGCCACGCTCTGGCCCGTGCGTTTCACATCTGAAGTTGCCTGCTGCGCGAGGGTACCCAGCTGACTACCCGCGCTCTGCACAGTAGAGGCCGCCTGCTGCGCGAGGTTCTTCAAGTTATCAGCCGTGCGTGAAACGCGGCTCGTCACCTGCTGCGTATACTGCTCAAGCTGCGGATTCTCCGGCAGGTTGGCGCGCAACTCCTCAAAACGCTCGGCCAGCAGATGGCGCAACTGCTCGCCCTTCATCGGAGCCACGAGCAAACCGATACCGGCGCCGACCAGTAATCCCTTCACAAAACTATTCATCCTACACATCCTTTCCTGCCTGTTGTGTTTATGACGTGCATACAATGAGTACACACTACCTACCTGTCTGCTATAAGATGCGCTGAAAACCTCCTGCAGGTGTCCCGAATACGGACACGCAGAACCGAAGCTAGAGGTTTCACCATCCTTGCTTTTATCTTACAGGCAACAAAAAACCCCGTTCCTGACGAAACGGGGCGAGAGGAGTTGGACGTGCTACCGGCTATCTTCCGGCGTTCTCACGCGGCACGCCGTTCTCTACGACCATCATCGCGGTCGGGCGAATGCTGAATCGTGACGTTTTCGACGAGGACGGTGTCGAACACCTCCAGCAAAGCCGTACTTACAATGGCCTCAATGGCCATCTCGGCATCCTCCACATCTTCCACCGGGATTTCAGAGTAGGTGTCTGGCAAACAGACACGGACATGAGCGATACGCATAGCCCTCTTTCCTTTCCCTGCACTAAAAAACTGAAAAAAAGCCCCCTGCTTAACACAGCCTTGCGCTGAGATCGGAATACATGTAAAATGGTGCTAAACATTCTCATTCACCATTCTGGATTCATAACCTCAGCGTCTGTAAGCGAGTATGACATAAAAATCGACAGAAGAGAATAACAAACATAACATCTTTCTTAACATCTAACGGCGCCGATGCGGAATTCGATGAGCGCCGTTTCTATACGTATTTTCCGCCCTTCCGCAACACATAGCAGAATGCAAGGAGGCAACTGGTGATGGTGAACAACCAGGAAAGACGCCCACGCCTCGGTCTGAGCCAGGCCCGTAAAGACCTCGGCTGGTCACAGGAAGACCTGGCCGAGCGCCTTGGCACGAGTGCTGTCAATGTCAGTCGCTGGGAAAACAATACAACCACTCCTTCGCCACGTTTTCGCAGGCTGCTGTCTGAGACCCTGGGCAAAACGCCTGCCGAACTGGATCTGGCGTCGGCGTCCAGGCAACAGGCACCTACCAGCGCGTGGAACATTCCCATTCCTCACACCCCCTATTTCACAGGCCGCGACAAACTGCTGACCTCTCTGCGCAAGCGGCTCACAGAGGCGAAAACGGCGGCATTGACGCAACCACAGGCCCTCTATGGACTTGGCGGCATCGGCAAAACGCGCACCGCCGCCGAGTACGTTTTCCGCTATGGCGATAAGTATACCCATGTCTTCTGGATATACGCCGAGACCCACGACAGCCTGCTCACCAGCTTCGTGGCGCTGGCGCAATCACTCGATCTGCCACAGAAAGATGAGCAGGATCAAACACGCATCGTGGCCGCCGTCCGGCGCTGGCTGACCGACCATAAAGGCTGGCTGCTCGTCATGGATAACGCCGATGACCTGCCAATGGCCATGACATTCCTGCCCACCCGCCACAACGGTCACATCCTTTTCACCACCCGCGCTCAGGCAGCAGGCACAATTGCTACCAGCGTTGAGGTGGAGAAATTGACCCTGCGGGAAGGCACCACCCTGCTGTTGCGCTGGTGCAACATCCTGAGAGACGATACCCCGCTTACCGAGGCGCCAGCCGCCGCGCGCGCCAGCGCCGCGCGCATTGTGCGAGAGATGGACGGGCTGCCGCTCGCCATCGTGCAGGCCGGAGCCTTCATACAGGAAACCGGCTGCTCGCTCGCAGACTATCTCAACCTCTACACCACGCACCGCAGAGAGCTGCTGAAGCGTTCCAGTCGTCTGCTCTCCGACCACCCTGAAACCGTAGCCACCACCTGGTCGCTCTCATTTCAGAAGGTCGAGCAGCAGAGTCCAGCCGCCGCCGATCTGCTGCGCCTGCTCGCCTTCCTCGCCCCCGACTCCATCCCTGAAGAACTGCTCACGCGAGGCGCCGCCGCCATAGATACTCCTCTTGCCACTATCGCCGACCCCTTGCAATTTCAGGAAACCCTGGGAGTGCTATTCAGATACTCCCTCATCCAGCGCAACGCCAGTACCCACACCATCAGCATCCACCGCCTCGTCCAGACCATCCTCAAAGACAGCATGGACACCCAGACTCAACGCGTCTGGGCCGAGCGCACTGTTCTCGCCGTCAACGCCGCCTTCCCCGACGCCAACTCCGGGGCAGCCGATCCCCACTACCAGCCCTACATCCCCCACATCCAGCAATGCTCCACCCTCATCGAACGCCACCACCTCTACTCCCCCGAATCCGCCCGCCTCCTCTTCCAGGCTGGCGCTTTTCAGTCTATTCATGGTTTCTATCCACAGGCCCAACTCCTCCATCAGCAAGCCCTGACCATCCGCGAACAGCTATTCGGGCCTGACCACCCCGCCATCGCCGAAAGTCTCAACGTCCTGGCTATACTCGCACGCGCCAGGAGTGACTACGAGCAGGCAGAAAGATTGCATCAGCGCGCTCTAGCAATCCGCAAAAAAAGTCTCGGCCCATACCATCCTGCAACTGCCGAAAGTCTTAATAATCTAGGCGTACTCTACCGTTCTCAAGGAAAATATGAACAGGCCGAACCTCTCCTACGGCAGGCGCTCAGCATTCGAGAACAATCGCTTGGCTCCGAACATCCTGACACATTGATAGCATTCATCAATCTGGCGAAGCTTTACATAGAGAAACGCACATATGAGCAAGCCCAGCAGTTGCTAAATCAGGCACTGGCAACTGGTAAACGAGTTCTGGAATCTGGACATCCCCTCATTGCCCATATTCTCAATCTGCTGGCGGCCCTCTCCTTTGAACAGGGATACTATGAACAAACCGAGGCGCTCTGGCAACAATCTCTCGCTATTATCAAGAAATCGCTAGGATCAGATCACCCTGTTGCCGCTGAAAGACTCAACGACCTTGCCAAACTCTACGTAGCTCAGGGCCGTTATAGAGAGGCGCAAACCTTCTGCCAGAAAGCAGTT
Source organism: Chloroflexota bacterium (assembly GCA_902810755.1). The sequence continues at coordinate 41,235 of CADDYT010000016.1, read as the reverse complement.
AGTATTTATGAAGAAAGGCTTGGATCTGAGCATCCTGAGACAATTGCCTGCCAGGAACACTTGAACAGAATTCTGAGTAAAATAGAGGAGGAGCAGGATAATTTTCACTAGCCTGCCCCTCCATATCGAACCAACCAGTGGCCACTGTTTTGATCTAGCAGTCGTTGGTCGCCTGTCCCGGGCAATATCCCTTCATAATCATGGCAATTGACCGGCTCGATTTGCCTGTGGCCGAGACGGTGACATGATGGCCGGAAACTGTAGTTGCCAGCGAGCCGGAACCCGGACCGAAGAAGGTGAACCCACTGAGGGAGACCAGCAGCGTGATGAGCGTGAGGCCATAACGGATTTTGCGCATAGATGCTCTCCTTGTTCTGCTTGTGTTTTTCTCTTGTCCCCTGCCATTGCAAGGGGCTGCGCGCTCAGTGAGTGGCCACTCGGTTCTGATCACAGGGCAAGTATATAGTGATAATGCAGACATAAAAACTGCATTTTGAGGGCAGATAATGGACTTTTTGTAGACACTTAGCGGGACATTGGGAGGGCATTGGACAGCGCAGCATATGTCCCTTCATCGATTCGACTTGCGGTGTTGCTACCCTGCTGTTACACTATGGGGGCGAGCGATACGATGATCGGCGCCTTTGGTCAGCAGGAGGAGGTATCCATGACAGTATATCCCCCCTTTCATGAGCAACTCAGGCATGAGCGCGAGCGACACAACCTGTCACAGGCGGATCTGGCTAAGAAAGTTGGCTGCGACCCCAAGACTGTCAGACGATGGGAAAATGGCGAAACGCTCCCTCGTTCGTATCATCGCCAGGTTATCTGTGACATCTTCAAGAAAAGCCCTGAAGAATTCGGGTTGATTGAAGAGATACAAAACGCAAACCCTGAGCCTGTATCTTCGCCGCCTACCCGTGTAGAACAGAAGCCTTCGCCCCTTTCAGCAGAGGCAGCTACAGCCAGTACTGGCAATTCCAGCCTCTTGAGGTCAGACTGGGATGACGCGCCGCATGTGACACATGTGCATGGGCGTGAGGAGGAATGCGAGAAGCTGGCCGGGTGGCTGGAAGATCGTTCGTGCCGGGTGGTGGCGATTGTTGGCATGGGGGGGATCGGGAAGACGACGCTGGCAACGATGGTAGCGCGAGAGATGGAGGGGAAATTTGCCGCCGTCTTCTGGCGCTCGCTGCACAATGTGCCGCCGCTGGAGCCTGTGCTGCAACAATACCTGCGCGCCATCTCCGCGCAACCCCTGAACGATCTGCCGGGAAGTGTGGAGGAGCAGATAGTGGCGCTCATCGAGGCGTTGCGCCGCCACCGCTGCCTGCTGGTGCTGGATAACGTGGAATCGATCTTGCAGGAGGGCAGGCCCAGCGGACAGTACCGTGTGGGATATGAGATGTACAGGGAACTCATCAGGCGCATCGCGGAGACGCAGCACCAGAGTTGCCTGCTGCTGACCAGCCGCGAGAAGCCGCAGGAGGTGGCGCGCTTCGCCGGACACCAGTCGCCCGTGCGCTCGCTGGAACTCACAGGCTTAGAACATGAAGCCGGGCGCGAACTGCTCAGCGACCGGCAGCTCTCCGGCTCGGATGATGAGTGGGCCGAGCTTGTTGGCCGTTACAGGGGCAACCCGCTGGCCTTGCAGCTTGTCGCGGAACCTATTCGCCAGGTGTTCGGAGGCAAGATTGCGTCCTTCCTGCATACTGAGGCCAGCGCGTTCGGCGGCATCAACGAGCTGCTCGCGCAGCAATTTCAACGCCTCTCACAGGAAGAGCGAACCATCATGTACTGGTTGGCGATTGAACGCGAGCCGGTCTCGATGGAGGAGATAGGCGCCAACCTGGCGCAGCCCCTGCAGGGCGGGGCGCTGGTGGAGATGCTGGATTCGCTGCGCCGCCGCTCTATGATCGAAAGCAGAAGCGAAGGACATTTCGCCCTGCAACCGGTCATTCTGGAATATGTCACAACCCATCTGGTCGAGCAAGCCTGCCAGGAATTTTCCGGCACAGGCGGCCTATGGGTCAGCCACGCGCTGATGAAGGCCAGCAGCAAAGACTACGTGCGCACAAATCAGTTGCGCCTGCTGCTCGCGCCGGTTGCGCAGCGACTAGAGGCCGAGTTGGGAAAGAAAGGCGTTGCGCAAAGGGCCAGCAGCATGCTGTCGGCGCAACGCCAGCAGCGCGCGCTGCAGCCGGGCTATCTGGCCGGCAATCTCCTCAATTTGCTGAGTTATCTGCAATGCGATTTGAGAGACTTTGACTTTTCTCACCTGGTCATCCGGCAGGCCTGTTTGCAGCAGGTACCCCTGCCCGGCGTCAACTTCTCCCACGTCCGCTTCGTCGATACCACCTTTACCAGCGCCTTTGGCAACGTCCTCTCCGTCGCCTGCGACCCTCGCGGAGAGCTATTCGCGGTGGGAACGACAACCGGCGACATTCGTGTCTACCGGCTCCCGCAGGGCATTCCGACCCTTACCTGCTCCGGGCATAGCGATGGCGTCTGGTCCGTCGCCTTCAGTCCCGATGGCAAGTTACTCGCCAGCAGCAGCGACGATCACACCATTCGCCTGTGGAACGTGGATACAGGAGATTGTATTGCCACCCTGCCAGATCACGACGACAGGGTACGCGCCGTGACCTTCAGCCTTGATGGCAAGTTGCTCGCCAGCGGCAGCGACGATCACACCATTCGCCTGTGGAACGCAGGCAGCGGACAATGCCTCAAGACATTGCGGGGACATAGCGACCGCGTCTGGTCTGTTGCCTTCAACCCGGACGGCAATGTCCTCGCCAGCGGCAGCACCGACCAGACGATTTGCCTGTGGGACTGGCAGACTGGCACCATCCTGGCGACGCTGAAGGGACATAGCGGCTGGATCAGATCGGTCAAATTCCATCCTGATGGCAGGCTGCTCGCCAGTGGCAGCGACGATCAGACGGTGCGTCTGTGGGATACGCAAAGCGGGAACAGCCATGCGATATCCGGTCACAGTTCGCGCGTCTGGTCGGTCGCCTTTGATCCTGATGGAAAGACGCTTGCCAGCAGCAGCGAAGATCAGACGATTCGCCTGTGGGATATGGCAAGCGGCGAGTGCCTGAAAATCTTACGGGGCCATGTACACGGCGTGCGCTCCATCGCCTTCAGCCCGCAGGATCACATACTGGTCAGTGGCGGCGATGACCAGAGCTGTCGCATCTGGAATACCGACACAGGATACTCTCTCGACAGGCTGCAAGGCTACACCAACCGCATCTGGTCAATTGCCTTCAGCCCCGACGGCGGACAGCTTGCCAGCGCGAGCGAAGATCAAAAGCTGCTGCTGTGGGATGTTGAGGGCGACCAGCGCCCCAGAACGCTGACTGACAATACGCATGGCGCGCTGATTCTCGCCTTCAGCCCGGATGGGCAGACCATTGCCAGCGGTGGGCAGGATGAGACGATACGCCTGTGGGATGCGCGCAACGGGCGCAGCCTGAACACGCTGCGGGGCCACAGCAACTGGATCAGGGCGCTGGCCTTCAGTCCGGACGGCAACCTCTTAGCCAGTGGCAGCGAAGACTATACTATCCGTATCTGGCATGTCCAGCAGGGACAGCAACTGCGCAAGCTGAAGGGGCATGGAAACTGGGTCAGATCGGTGGCCTTTTGCCCCGACGGCACGCAATTAGCCAGTGGAGGCGACGATCAGTGCGTGCGCATCTGGGATGTGGAAAGCGGGAACTGTCTTAAAACATTACGCGGTCATACCAATCGCGTCCGCTCTGTTGTCTTCAGTACCGACGGCAACCTGCTTGCCAGCGCGGGCGAAGATCAGGTCATAAGGCTGTGGGACGCGAGCAGTGGGGAATGCACCGCCGTCTTAGAGGGACACGAAGGCCGGGCGCGCTGGGTCGCCTTCAGCCCGGATGGCAGCCTGCTGGTCAGCGGCAGCGAAGATCAGACGGTGCGCCTGTGGAACGTCAAAAGCGGCGCGTGCCTGCGTACCCTGCGCGGCCACGCCAGCCGGGTAAGATGCGTCGCTTTCAGCCCACGCGGCACTCTCTTTGCCAGCAGCGGCGACGATGGCACCATCATGCTCTGGAACACCCGGTCGGAAAAGCCGCTCAAAACCCTGATCGGCGGCAGACCATACGAGGGCATGAACATCTTCGACGCGCGCGGACTGACAGAGGCGCAGAGAGCCGCGCTGCTGGCTCTGGGAGCGGTTGAAAACGACCAGCAGTAGCCTCATCTCTCAGTGACGCAGCCACCATGCCCCGCAGGTTCGCCACATTCCACCCCTGCAGGGGCGGCCTGCGGTATCCCGGTATACTTTTGCCACATTCAGCCGATAAACAAGAGCAGGAAACCGTGTCTGGGAGCATTGACCTGCTCCCAGACAGAAAGAGCGACACACAGGCAGGGACGGAAGGGGTATTTCCCGGACTCCATCCTTGCTTTTATCGACTGATGCATGCAGGAGTGTGTACCATGCAATTATCTCGCCTTCGCTCTGCGCTAATGTATGCGTTGTTGCGCGCACTGGCAATGCTCCTGGCCTTGCTGCTATTTTCTGTCGTCAGAAGGTTTTTCTTTTCTGGCAGACAGCGCACAACACCCGCAAACATATCGCAATTGCCGCCACAGGCGCCGGTAGCGGTACAATCGGCCCCAGACGAGACGCGAAAAGCGAGTCCGGGCAAGCGTATTCTTGTCGGCGTCTCCGTAGTTGCTCTGCTAGCCCTGATTGCTGGCGGCTTTCTTTTCTCGATCCGCTCCTATTCGGGAACGCTGGCACAGGCAAAAACGTCTCCCGCCAGAGCAACACCGACCACACAGGCGCATCCCACCACGTTCGAGCGCGGCATCATCTACCCACAGTGGTCGCAGAACGGCTACGGGACACAGGATACGGCCTGGCAGCAGGGTATCGCGACAATGAAAACACAGACGGCGGCGCAATGGATAGAGATTCCTGTCCTCTTTTCTCAGGCCACATCCAGTTCTACAACCGTAAAGGTTTCAACCAGCGCGCCAGACGTACAGAGCTTCACGGAAGGGATAGAGAGGGCGCACGCGCTGGGCTATAAGGTGTTCTTTGCGCCGTTGATGCAGGTGCGCCAGCCGGGCGGTTGGTCGGGCAGCATCGCCTTCACTACCAGCGCACAGGAGCAGGCATGGTTCGATAGCTACTGGCAGGCACTGCAATCCTATATCACTGCCGCCGCCGGAGAACACGTCGAGCAGATGGCCATCGGCACCGAATTGCAAACGCTGCAACAGACGGTACCCGCGCCCTTCTGGAACCAGTTGATTGCGCGCATACACAGCATCTTCAACGGGACGCTGACCTACGATATGAACTGGAGTTCACTGAGCCAGACCATGCCGAACTGGCTAAAAAATCCGGCTCTCACGTATATCGGCGTCTCCGAGTACATTCCACTGCTCAACACGCCCGCACGTATCGACCCGGCGGCCATGCCTGCGCTCTGGCAGCAAAAGGTAAGGCCGCAACTGGATGCACTTGCCAGAACGCTCAACAAGCCGTTGCTCATCACGGAAATTGGCTATCGCAATAGCGCCGATACGCTCTACCACACCTGGGAAGCCACTTCAACCGCCCACGCCGACCCGGTGGAGCAGGCAGGGGCGTACAATGCCGCGCTCTCTAACATCTTGCGAGACAGCCATATTGCCGGGAGCTTCTTCTGGGGCTGGGACGATGTCGGCATGTTTGCCATCGCAGGCCAGCCAGCCGTGCAAGTGCTACATCAATGGTATACGCCCACACGGGGATAGCTTAGAGGGAAGGGGAATTTCAGATGCAGGCAGAGGTGAAAAGCGCCGGTTCAGCACAGCAGGGCCATCATCTCCCCGCGCAACCGGCAGATGAGCATTTCGAGCGGCGAGTCGCCGCCTACCGCAAATGGCTGAGCGAGCAAACGCGGCGGCATAAGGGCCGCGTCCAGCAGGAGATGGGTGATTACGCGGCGCGCGCCTTGCAGGTAGTCGAAGTAGGCAGTAACAGGATACAAACATTCGCACCCTTTCGCTACAAATATTCGGCGCTGCAAACCATTACGCGCAAGCAGATTCTCTTTGCCAGCATAATCGCGCTGGTCTGGGCAGGCTGCATGGCATGGCGCTGGAAGGAAACGCTGGTCTGCACCATCTCACTGATTACGCTTGGCTACCTGTCGCATCTCACACTGGATGTATTCCTGGCCCTGCGCGTGATACGCAATTCGAGCGAAGAACACATCGACGAAGCCGTAATCGCTGCCCTGAAAGACGCGGACTGGCCGACCTATACCATCCTCTGCCCGCTCTATAAAGAAGCAGCGGTGGTTCCACAGTTCGTGCAAGCCATGCAAACCATCGACTACCCGACCGAGAAACTCCAGATACTCTTTCTTACCGAAGAGGACGACGCGGAGACGCGGCGCGCCATCTTATCGCTGCGCCTGCCCCCACACTTTCACATCGTGACCGTCCCGGATGGCGCGCCTCGCACCAAGCCCCGCGCCTGCAACTACGGGCTGGTCGAAGCAACGGGCCAGTATGTAGTTATCTATGACGCGGAAGACATGCCCGACCCGTTGCAATTGAAGAAGGCCGTGCTGACCTTCGCCAATCACGGCGCTGACCTCGCCTGTGTCCAGGCCAAACTGAATTTCTACAATCCACAGCAAAACCTGCTCACACGCTGGTTCACGGCAGAATACTCACTCTGGTTTGACCTGATCCTGCCCGGCCTGCAGAAAGCGAAGCTGGCAATCCCTCTGGGCGGCACCTCGAACCACTTCCCCGCGCAGGCTCTGCGCGCCCTGGGCGGCTGGGACGCCTTCAACGTCACCGAGGACTGCGATCTGGGCCTGCGCCTCTCCTGGTTCCGCCTGAAAACCGTCGTCGTCGATTCCACCACCTATGAAGAGGCGAACTCGCGGGTCAAGAACTGGATTCGCCAGCGGTCACGCTGGATCAAAGGCTATATGCAAACCTACCTGGTACATATGCGCGAGCCGTTGCACTACCTGCGCGCCGGACGACTGCGCGAGCTTTTCTCCCTGCAGGTGGTCATCGGCGGCAAAACCGCTATCCTGCTCATCAACCCGCTGATGTGGCTCCTGTTCGCCCTGACCATCCTCTTTCGCCAGCAGCTCACAGCCGCCTTCGCGCCACTCTTTCCGCCCTTCATCCTCTACACCGGCCTCTTCACGCTCATCCTGGGCAACTTCTTCTATGGCTACATCTACCTGCTCGGCTGCATGAAACGCGCGCAGTTTGAGCTGGTACCCTGGATGCTGCTCATTCCCGTCTACTGGTTTCTGACCAGCGTGGCCGCCTGCATGGCGATCTACGAACTCTTCACGCGCCCGCACTACTGGCAGAAAACCATTCACGGCCTCCACCTGAAACAGGCCAACGCCTTGCCTGCCGAAGACCCGGAATGGGAAAAACTGGCACAATTAGCCGAATCGCTCACGCCGCTTAGAGCGGGAACACAACCCCCGCTGCTGCACGGTTCAGGTCCTGAAGTGCAAAAATACGCGAAACTGGATCAAGTTCCCGTCGCCTCGGTACAGGATCAGGTCGAGACGATGATCGGCCTGCACAAACCCGCACTCCCGCCCTCAGAACGGACATATCTGGAACGCAGCAAGCGCGCGAAAAGGGATAGCTGGTTTGCCTTCACCTCTGTCACAGCTCTGCTCCTCAGCGTCGTTGCCTGTTCTTACTTCTTCACGCAGCATCAAATCCTGCTCTTCCCCGATGCTATGCAACAGGTAGACGCGGCACGCCGTTTCGTGTCAGGGCCGCCACTCTTCCACTTTGCTCAACCGGGCGGTAATCCGCCATTGCTGACTCTGCTCATCGCCCTGTTTGCCTGGAATGATGTACTGTGGCATACGGGCCTGGCGGGAAGCATTCCATCAATGCTATCCTACATCGTCACGGCCCTCTACCTCTTTCTGGCTCTGCGCCTGCTGACACACCGCAGCCTTCTCGGCTACCTGGGTACGCTGCTCTTTCTGCTGAATCCAACCATTCTCTACCTGCAAAGCGTTCCCGGCAGCACATTGCTCTGCATCGCAACACTGACTGCCAGTTGCTATTACTTGCTGGCATGGATACATAGCGACAGGCTTGCGCACCTGCTGGCGGCAGCAGGCAGTACCTGCCTGGCGACGCTCAGTCGCTACGATGCCTGGCTCTATTTCGCCGTCTTCTTCATGCTCATCCTGTTGGTCGGGCTGGTGAAACGCCAGCCGCGAACGCAGATCACGAGCAACCTGCTGGTCTTTAGCATCCTGGGCGCATCGGGCATTGTTTTCTGGCTGGCGTGGTGCGGAATACAGTTCGGCAGTCCGCTCTCCTCCCTGCAAACACACTTCCTCACGCAGACGGCCTTTGCTCAATCAACCATGCCTCCCACCGCTGCTGATCTCTGGCAACCTCTGCATCCCTTTGTAGCAGCCGCGCTGCAAACGCTGGGTCCTGTTCTTTGCATCGCTGCGCTGCTGGCAATCATTTCCTTCGTGCTGCGCCGTTGCTTCAAGCCACACATGCTGGCGGCGCTCGTACTGCTCGCTCCCGTCGCGCTCCTCATATTGAGCATGTACAACAACCTGCTTCTGCTGGCCCTGCCACTCTCCCTGCCCATCTCGTTTCAGAGCCAGCAGTTTACCGCCAGTCTGGGGGCCGAACTGGTTGTGCCTGCCGCCATTTTTATCGGAACGCTGGTCGGGGATTGGGTCGGGAACAGCTGCGTCTATAATCTTCCTTCTCTTTTTCGTGCTATCATGTAGAAAAAGAAAAGGAGAAAGAGCTGTGACAGAGCAAGAAGAAACGCCGATCACACAGCGCAAATTGCGCGCGGGCATCGTGGGTGGTGGCCCCGGCTCGTTTATCGGCAGCGTCCATCGCATCGCCGCGCAGCTAGATAACCAGGCAGAAGTCGTAACCGGCGCGATGTCGCCCGATCCGCAGCGCGCGGAGGAGGGCGCAAAGGCCTGGTATCTACCGCGCTGGTACAGCGACTACCGGGAAATGGCGGAACAGGAGGCAGCGCGCCCGGACGGTATCGATTTTGTCATCATCGCCACGCCCAATCACCTGCACTACCCGGTCGCGAAAGCCTTTCTGGAACAGCACATTCACATTGTCTGCGATAAGCCGCTGACCGGCCAGCTTGCGGAGGCGCAGGAACTGGCCGCGCTGGTCGAACGTAGCAACGTCATCTTCGCCCTGACCCACAACTACACCGGCTACCCTGCCGTGCGACAGGCGCGAGACATGGTGCGACAGGGCATGCTGGGCGATATTCGCAAAGTGCTGGTAGAATACATCCAGGACTGGCTGATGGAGCCGGTGGAGACCAGCGGCAATAAGCAGGCTGCCTGGCGCACCGACCCGGCACGTTCAGGTATTTCCGGCTGCATCGGCGACATCGGCACGCACGGCGAAAACCTGCTGGCATTCATCACCGGCCTCAACATTCGCTCGCTCTGCGCCGACCTGACCACCTTTGTGCCAGGGCGCGCGCTCGAAGACGACGCCAACATCCTGCTGAGGTTGGAAAACGGCGGCAAAGGCGTATTGACATGCTCACAGGTAGCGGCAGGCGAGGAAAACGGTCTGAGCATTCGTATTTACGGCAGCAAGGCTGGTCTGCAATGGCACCAGATGGAGCCAAATACGCTGATCTACAAACTGCCGAATCAGCCGCGCCAGATTCTGCGCACCGGCATGCCCTACATGAGCGAAGAGGCAAAGCAGGCCACGCGCCTGCCTGCCGGCCATCCCGAAGGCTTCTACGAGGCTTTCGCCAACATCTACCGCATGGCCATCGCCGATATACGCCGCGTGGCCACCGGCGAGCAACCCCTCGGCGGCTACCCTACCGTCAGGGATGGCCTGCGCGGCGTCAATTTCGTCGCAAAAGCGGTAGAAAGCTCGAACAGGGGCAGCGTCTGGGTAGACGTATTGTAAAGAGACGGCACCCACCACCCCCCAGGGTACCCACCACCCCCAGGGTACCCGCAAGGGGTACCCCTACTATACACGATGCGGCTCAGCAGGCCGCTCGCAACGGGTCGTATAGAGTAGGGCCACCTCTTGCGGGTGGCCTGCGGCTGGCCGGGTGGCCTACCGGGGACTATATTAAGAAGGGAGCAATACTTTCCGTGAATCCAATTTCCTGTCATTTAATCACCTGGGGCAACGCTTTTGAACAGGCCCTGAACGAGGTTGAAGAACTGGGTTTCCATGCCTGCGAACCATTTCCGCGCAATGCGCTGGCCTATGAAGAGAATCCGGCAGCCTTTCAAGACCTGCTGGCCGCGCATGGCCTGCGGCTCTCCGCGCTCTACGGCGGTGGCCGCTTCAGCGACCCGGCGCGGCGCGAGGAGATCATCGCCTACAATACGCGGCTGGCGCGTTTTCTCGCAGCCATTGGCGTAGATCGCCTCGTCTTCGGGCCAGGCGGGCCGCGCAATTCGGGCGGCACAACGCAGGAAGAGCTGCGCGTGGCGGCACAAACCATCAACGAGGCGGCACGCGCCTGCTATGATCTGGGCGTGCTGGCCTGCGTCCACCCACACCTGGGGACAGAGATCGAGACGGAGCCGGAGATCGACACCATTATGGAATTAACCGACCCACGCTACGTCTTTTTCTGCCCGGACAGCGCCCACCTTACCGGTGCGGAGATCGATGTGCCAGCCATGATCCGCCGCTACGGCGAACGCATGCGCTACATGCACATCAAAGACCTGCGCGCCGGAGCCATCGAGGAGCGGCGCAACCGCAACGTCGGCGTGCAGGTGGTAGAAGGCACTGAACGGCTCCCCATCTTCTGCGAACTCGGACGTGGCATCATCAACTTCGCCCCCATCATGGCCGCCCTGCACGACATCGGCTACAACGGCTGGATCACCGTCGAAATCGATGTTTCGCGCACCACGCCGAAGGAGAGCCTGACAATCTGTCGCGATTATCTGCGTGAAAGGCTGGGGATGCAACTATAAAGCAGGCTGACAATCAATTTTTGCTTACTCACCCATGCCAGGCCATCTCAAGTGTTTTTTCTGACGGTAGCGCGGCTGGACGCTCACAGGTACTGCTAAGGTCGATATGCCTGCCCTCGGTCGCGGCTTCCATGATCGATTGCATGGTGTCGAGGACGTGATAAGTGAGTTCGCCGTTTGCCCGATACGGGAGACCGGTGCGCAGGCCGTAAGCCATGTCCGCCGTGCCAAGCCCCCGGCTGTTGGTGGCGTAGGGGTGCATGAGGGGAATTTCGCTCCACTCCGCCTCACCGGCCCGGCGCAGGCGCACAGGGCCAGCAAACGTGTTCGGATCGGGCAGGCTGAGCGTTCCCTCGCTACCATAGATTTCGATGAAGGGCAGGCGATGCGCCCAGATATCGAAGCTGGTGACGAGGACACCGGTGGCTCCGCAGGCAAAGTCCAGGATGCCCGCGATATGCGTTGACGTATTGACGGTGATCTTCGTGCCATATTTCGGCTCGCTGGTCACGGTGCGTTCGGCAAAGGTGGTCTTCGCAGAGCCGGTGACGCGCCGGATGGGGCCGAGCATGGTGACGAGAGCCGTGATATAGTAGGGTCCCATGTCGAAAAGCGGGCCGGCGCCGGGCTGGTAGAAGAATTCGGGGTCGGGATGCCAGTGTTCCGCGCCATGATTCATCATGAAGGCGCTGGCGGCAACGGGCGTGCCGATGGCGCCCTCGTCGATCAACTGACGGCAGGTTTGCAGGCCTGCGCCCAGGAAGGTGTCGGGCGCGCCGCCCACATACACTCCCTGCCGCCGTGCAGCCTCTAACAGTTGACGCCCCTGCTCGCGATTGAGCGCCAGTGGCTTCTCTGTGTAGAGTGACTTGCTCGCCTCGATCACGGCCATGCTTACCTCGAAATGCGCACGCGGAATCGTCAGGTTGATGACCAGTTCGATCTGCGGATGTGCGAGCAATTCGTCAACCGTGAGGGCGTCGGCAATACCGTAGCGGTCGGCCTGCGCTCGCGCCCGTTCCATGTCAAGGTCGGAACAGGCAATAATGTCGAGGATATCGAAGGTACGAGGGGCCTGTAAGTAGATGCTGCTGATCTTGCCGCAACCAATGACGCCAACGAGCATTTTCGATACCGATGACATGCTTTCCCTTTCTGCTTACTTTCCTGATCGCTCTTTACTCCGCCTGCCAGACCAACACAGCCTGCCCCATGCCTGCCGAAGCAATATACTGACCGTTGGATGACCAGGCCAGCGTGACCACCGCCTCATAGGGCATGTTGTAGGTCACAAGGTGATTACCGGTCCGCGCGCTCCAGACCTGCACCGTCTGGTCAAAACCGCCGGAAGCGATGTATTTGCCGTCCGGCGACCACGCGACGATGTGGACATAACTGGAATGGCCGCCATAGACCACCAGCGTCTTGCCGGTAGCGGCATCCCAGACCTGTACGGTATTGTCGGTCGCGGTAGAGGCGATACGCGTACCATCTGGCGACCAGGCCAGCGACCAGATGCCAATATGGCGGGCATTCTGATAGGTGAGGTCAACCTTGCCGCTGGCAATATTCCAGATGCGCACGGTGCCGTTGTCACTGGCGGCAGCGATACGCTGCCCGTCCGGCGCCCACTCGACCGAGGTGACATGATCTGGAAGATCGAGATACGTGGCGATACGCTTCCCGCTCAACGCATTCCAGATTTGCACCGTGCCGTCATCGCTGGCAGAGGCGATCAACTGCCCGCCCGGCGACCAGGAGATGGCGTTGATCAGGGCAGAATGGCCACGATAGGTCAGAATATGCTTGCCGGTGGTGGCGTCCCAGACCTGCACCGTCCTGTCATAACCGCCCGAAGCAATATATTTACCGTCCGGCGACCATTCTACCGCGAAAATCGGCCCGCTGTGGCCGCGATAGACCAGCACATGCTTGCCCGTCATGGCATCCCAGACCTGCACCGTGCCATCGAAGCTGGCAGAGGCAATACGCCTGCCATCCGGCGACCACGCCACACCAAAGACGTAGTTGGTATGCCCCCGATAGATATAGAGGGTCGTCCCCAGCGGGATGGGAATGGCAACCGGCCTCAGCAAAAGCCTTCTACTCACCGTAGGAGTCGATGCGGCGGGAGTGTTGCCGATGGCAGGCGCACAGGAAACAAACGCAAGCAGGAGACAGCAAGCGCCAAAACATTGTAGCAGTCGATTTCTAAGCGGCATCCGCGCTCCTCTCCGAGAATGCATGCACGAGCAAAGGCTCAAGGCTCATCCCATGCAGTTCTCTATTCTTTTTACCTTACCACTTTTACCACGCATACGCAATATTTTCCGCCCCAGACTCGGAAAAAAGTCCGCCGTCCCCTTGACAGAGAGAAATTCATCGGGTATACTTGTTTCGTAACCGGTACCGAAATCGGTTACATGAACAAAACTATTTTCTTTGAGATGAGAGGGAACCGGTATGCCAGGAAAACGTACCGTTACCATCAAGGATATTGCATCTCTGGCTGGCGTGTCAAAGGCGACAGTATCTCGCGTCTTGAATCATAAGCCCGATGTCGACCCGGAGACACGCGAACGCATCCTGCGCATCGTCGAGGAAGAAGGTTTCGTTCCCAGCATCGCCGCCTCCGATCTGGCAGGTGGGCATAGTCGTCTCATCGGCGCGCTTGTCCCCTCGTTCACCTGGCCCATGATTCCCGATATCATGCGCGGTGTGGCCGAGGCTATGGGCGGTACCCATTACGAGCTTGTCCTCTACAGTATCAACGACTCTATGCGCGATCTGGATCGCAGCAAAGTCATCGATCACATCCTGGCCTCCAAGCTCACCTCCGGCTTGCTGGCAATCTTCCCCGGCCCGGTCTCTCACCACCTGACCAAACTGTACCGGCAGCGTTTCCCCGTCGTCATGATCGATGACCAGGATACGCCGACCGAGATTCCCTGGATCAAATCCGACAACGTGAACGGCGCATATGCCGCCGTGCATCACCTGATTCAGCTTGGTCACAGCCGCATCGCTCATATTCAAGGCCCGCTGAAGTACGTGGTCTCACATGACCGGCACAAGGGCTACTGCCGCGCCTTAGAGGAAGCTGGCATCCCCCTTGATCCCGAGCTGGTCGCGGTAGGTGACTTTACCGTAGCAGGGGGCCGGGCCTGCGCCGCCAGATTCTTCGAAATGCCGCCGGAAAAGCGCCCAACCGCTATTTTTGCTTCCAGTGACCAGATGGCCTACGGCGTGATCGCTGCCGCCGAGGAATACGGCGTGAGTATCCCGCAAGACCTCGCGCTTGTCGGCTTTGACGATCTCGCGCCTTCTCCTCATGTTCACCCGCCACTGACCACCGTTCGGCAGCCTTTTGCCGAAATCGGCCAGTATGGCATCGCATTGCTTTTATCTATGCTCGACAGTCCCCGATCTTCTTCATTTGGAAAAAACAATCTCCTTCTTGAAAACAATCATAACAGTAGCGCACCTAATCCCATTCTGCCTGTAGAACAATTACAGCAACTGGTGAAACAAGTTCGGCAGGACATGGATGGCAATCAACCATTTCATGTCGACATGGCTACAACCCTTGTAGTGCGTGCTTCCTGTGGCGCTCCCAACAAACTCACAGTCAGTCCTTAATTGTAGCGTAGTGCGAGCCATGTAACACGCTGCTTCTCTATTCTTTATACTCGATTTTCGGATGTAATACGGGTAATAGCATTATTACAGTTAAAAAGCGAAAGGAGGTGATCCTTGAAGTTCAGGCAGGCAGAGCCTGCGAACCGTATGTACAGAGGATGAAATGTCTTCTCATCCTCATCAGTTGCTCACGGCTTCTCAATGACGCATTCGTGAGCTGAGCGATCATGGTAGTCTATCGACCTGTGATCAATCCCTAGTGTCAGGAGGTTTTCTGTGATATCCGCATCATTGCGCTCGCTCTTGAAGGGCAGAACCGGAACGGTAGCACTCTCGTTCCTGCTCATTCTCGCCTTCGCGCTGGCGGCCTGTGGCAGCAATACCACAACGCCAAGTTCCAACGGGAACGGCAACAGCTCGAACAGCGTGCTGACGGTTGTTCCCAGCCCGATTGGCGACTTCACCAAGGATTTCTCTCCCTATACCCCCAGCCCCAACTACGGGACGCAGGGCATGATCTACGAAACCCTGTTGTTCTTCAACCGTGAGAACGGTCAGGTTCAGCCCTGGCTGGCCTCCAGCTACCAGTTCTCCAGCGATGCGACCAGCATCACCTTCAACCTGCGACAGAACGTCAAGTGGTCAGACGGTCAGGCATTCTCCAGCCAGGATGTCGTCTTCACGCTGAACATGCTCAAGCAGTATCCGGCGGCAGACGGCAATGGCCTGTGGCAGTACATCACCAATGTGACTGCTCCCGACGCCAACACGGTAGCGGTGACGCTCAAAAAGCCGTACACTCCTATTTTGTGGTACCTGGGTGGCCAGACCTGGATTGTTCCACAGCATCTGTGGAGCAGCGTGGGTGACCCCACCAAGTACACAAATCCGAACCCCGTTGGCACCGGTCCCTACACCCTCAAGTCGTTCACCCCGCAGTTGATTGATCTGGTGCGTAACCCCCACTACTGGGGCGGCTCGGTACCGGTCGCCGAAATCCGCTACCCGTCGTTCAACTCCAACACCAGCGCGGAACTGCTGCTCTCGCGCAATGAAGTTGACTGGACGGGCCTGTTCACACCGAACATCCAGCAGACGTTCGTCAGCCGCGACCCGGCGCACAATCACTACTGGTTCCCCCCGGCCAACGTGGTGATGCTCTACCTCAACCTCGCCAAGTCTCCGTTCAATCAACTGGCCGTTCGCCAGGCCATCAGCTATGCGATCGACCGCAACCAGCTCGACAAAGTTGGTGAAAGCGGCTACGAGCCGGTTGCCAGCCCGACGGCGCTCGTCCTGCCGGCCAATCAGAGCTTCCTGAACCCGCAGTATGCCAACTCCTCCTTCTCCGTAGATGTCGCCAGGGCGAATCAGTTGCTGCAAAGCGCGGGCTTTACGAAGGGTTCAGATGGCATCTATGCCGACAAGAACGGCAAGAAGCTCTCCTTCAATATGAATGTCGTTACCGGTTGGACTGACTGGGTCACCGACTGTCAGATTATGGCGAGCGAACTGAAGGCTATCGGCATGAACGTCACCGTGAATGCCATCTCCTTCAATGCCTATTACAGCGCCCTGTCGACGGGCAGCTTTGATACAGCCATCTCCTGGACGAATCCCGGCCCGACGCCGTACTACCTCTATCAGTCCCTGCTGAACAGTGCTAACACGGCCCCTATCGGCAAGGCCGCTGCCTCGAACTTCGAACGCTGGAACGACCCGGCAACGGATAAGTTGCTGGCGCAGTATGCCACCTCGACCGATTCCAGCGTGCAGCAGCAGGCGCTCAACGGCATCCAGCAGATCATGGTGCAGCAGTTGCCGGCTATCCCGCTGGTCTACGGCGCAACCTGGTACGAGTACAATACGAGCCGCTTCACCGGCTGGCCGGACGCGAACAACACGTATGCGGTTCCTTCGCCGTACTCGTTCCCAGACGCGGAAATCGTCGTCCTCCACCTGAAGCCGGTCGCGTAAGTTCCTCGATCCTGTGGATCGGCGCTTCGTCTTCATCGTGAGACGAAGGGTCGAGAAAAATGGGGATAAACTCCCAAACAGTTTATCCCCATTCCCACAGCGTTCTCTCCTCTTCCTGAAAAAGTGATTGATTGTAGTTGCGAAACAATCAGGTTGCAAAACAATCAGTATATAGGACATACTATTACGAGTACGAGAAAAGAACCGAACTGTATGCGCCGATAGGCGCATGCCAGGTAGCCTGGAAGGAGGAAGCCGGATGCGCCATCTGTTTCGTCGTATCGGCTTTTATCTCGTCGCCCTTTGGGCCTCGATCACGCTTAACTTTCTCATACCTCGCCTCGCGCCGGGCAACCCGGCTGAGGCGCTGATTGCCCGTTTCCAGGGCCGCATCCGCCCGGAAGCTCTGCATGCGCTCGAAATCGAGTTCGGCATCAGCAATCAAAGTCTCTGGGTGCAATATTTGCAATATCTGAATAACCTGGCGCATGGCAATCTGGGAATATCCATCACCTACTTTCCCACCCCCGTTTCTACCGTCATCGCACAGGACATCCCCTGGACATTAACGCTGATCGGCCTCTCAACGATCATTAGCTTTATCCTCGGCACCCTGGTCGGCATTTTCCTGGCGTGGAGGCGCGGCACCGCCCTTGATAGTACCATTCCCCCTATTCTGACGTTCTTCTCGGCCATCCCCTATTTCTGGCTGGCCCTGCTTTCCCTCTATATCCTCGCCTACACGCTCAACTGGTTCCCGCTCAACGGTGGTTACGATATCTCTACCACCGTCGGCATGAACGGTCCGTTCATCGTCAGCGCCATTCAACACGGTATTCTACCCGCGCTGACCATTGTTGTTAGCTCTATCGCGGGCTGGTTGCTCGGCATGCGCAATACGATGATTACCACGCTCTCGGAAGATTATGTACTGATGGCCGAAGCGAAGGGACTGCCGCAGCGGCGCGTCATGTTCAACTATGCCGCTCGCAACGCCATCCTGCCCAATATCACCGGCCTTGCCATCAACCTGGGCTTCGTGGTCGGCGGCGCGCTGCTGGTCGAGATTGTCTTCTCCTATCCCGGCGTCGGTTTCGCCCTGCTACAGGCCGTGCAGAACTCCGACTACGCGCTGATGCAGGGCCTGTTCCTGATTATCGCCATAGCGGTTCTGGCAGCGAACTTTCTGGCCGATATTGTCAACGCGGCGCTTGATCCTCGCGTGCGCCAGGAAAAGGGGTGATCTATGAGTCAGCTTGATCCTCTGGAAAAACCTGTCACGACTGAGCATACCAACGGTCTGGCCGCCAATCTCTACGATGAGGTAGCCGAACCGAGCGGCACACACATCATCGAAGCCAGCGCCGCCAACGGGCAGGCGGCAGTCAATACGCCCATTTCACCTGCCGGAACCTCGATCGCGCCGGTGGCAGTCGGCGGCGCGCCTGTCACCGCGATGATCGCGGGCAGCCTGAGTGGCTTCTGGCGAGCTATCACCAGAAATCGGAAGGTGGTGTTTGGCCTCAGCACCATCCTCTTCTTCGTGCTGGTTGCCATTTTCGGGCCAATGTTTGTGCATACTGACCCCAATGCCTTCAGCGACAATCTGCTCTCTCCCCCCTCGGCAAGTAACTGGCTGGGAACCACACAAACCGGGCAGGATGTCTTCGCACAGGTCATCTACGGCACCCGCGTCTCTATCTTCTGGGGCTTCCTGACAGGCTTGCTCGTCACCATCCTCTCCATCACCATCGGCCTGTGCGCCGGGTACTTTGGCGGCATCGTGGATGACATCCTCTCGCTGCTCATCAACATCTTTCTCGTTCTGCCCGCTTTGCCCCTGGCGATTGTGCTGGCGGCCTACTTCCCCTTCAAAGGGCCGCTGACGGTCGCCATCGTCATCACCATCACCAGCTGGGCCTATGGGGCGCGCGTGCTGCGGGCGCAAACGATGTCGATGCGCCGCCGCGACTTCGTTGAAGCGGCGCGAGCCAGCGGAGAGAGGACGCTGCGCATCATTTTCTTCGAGATTCTGCCCAACGAGATTTCCGTCGTCGCCGCCGGCTTCGTCGGCACCGTCCTTTACGTCATCATTTTCGAGGCCAGCCTGGAATTCATCGGTCTGGGCAGCCCGACGGTGGTGAGCTGGGGCAGTATGTTCTACTGGGCGCAGAATAACGATGCGCTTCTGCTCGGCGCATGGTGGTGGTTCGTGCCGCCCGGCCTGTGCATCGCCGTGCTGGGCGCGGCCCTCGCCTTCATCAACTTCGGCATCGACGAAATGGCCAACCCTCGCCTGCGCACCGAACGCAGACCGAAGGTAAAAGCACTCAAACCACAGAAAGCGGTGGCATAATGGCTGATATCCTGGTAAACGGCAAGCAAGCGCGCACAGGGAGCAAGACTCTGCTTGAGGTCAAACACCTCAGCGTGGACTACCTGGCGAGCAGCGGCGTCGTGCATGCGGTGACCGATGTGAGTTTTACGCTGGAACGCGGGGAAATCCTGGGGCTGGCAGGGGAAAGTGGCTGTGGCAAATCCACGCTGGCCTATGCCATCGCCCGCTTGCTGCGCCCGCCTGCGCTCATTACAGAAGGCGAGGTACTTTACCACCCGCGCGTGCGCACCGATGAAACGGGGGCGCCGCGCGTCTCGACGGTCTCGATGCCCGGAAAAGGGCCGTTGGCGCGACCTGGCGAGACAGAGGAAACGATCGATATCATGACAATGAGTTCATCCGAACTGCGAGCCTTCCGCTGGACAGAGCTGGCGATTGTCTTCCAGAGCGCGATGAATGCCCTCAACCCCGTCATGAAAATCGGCACGCAGATCATGGACGTGTTGCAGGCACACCGCCCGGAAATGGGGCCGGACGCCCGCAAACAGCGCGCGCTCGAATTGCTCAAAGTCGTCGGCATCGCCCCTGACCGCATCAATAGCTACCCGCATGAACTAAGTGGGGGCATGCGCCAGCGCGCCATCATCGCCA
Organism: Chloroflexota bacterium; assembly: GCA_902810755.1. Next base: position 21,609 of record CADDYT010000016.1, on the reverse strand, counting down.
TTGCCCTGGCCCTTTCGCCAGAAATCATCATTATGGATGAGCCAACGACGGCGCTGGATGTGGTGATGCAGCGTGAAATTCTCATCGAGATCATGCGTCTGCGCGAAGAGTTCGACTTCTCGGTCATCTTCATCACCCACGACCTTTCGCTGCTACTCGAACTGGCCGACAAGATCGCCATTATGTACGCCGGTCGCATCGTTGAGCAAGGCACCTCTTTTGACCTCTATGAGCATCCGCGCCACCCCTATAGCTACGGTTTGCTGCACTCGTTCCCGACGATTCGCGGGCCGCGCCGCAACGTCACGGGCATCCCCGGCTCCCCGCCAGACCTGCGCGCTGTGCCGAAGGGCTGCGCCTTTCACCCGCGCTGCCCCTTCGCCTTCGCGCCATGCAGCAGCATCCTGCCAACGCTGGAACCGTCAAACCCGCAAACGCCGGAACAGCTGGTGGCCTGCCATCTCTATAACACAAATTTGCACCCGGCAGGGTCGCCGGATGAGGAGGAGTTCGCCGCAAGGTATGCCACCCTGGCAGAAAGGAGCAAAGGCCGATGAACGCGCTCGACCAGTTACAGACACCCTCGGATGCTCGGCCCGAAACGCCCATCATGGAGATCGAACATCTGCGTAAACTCTTCCCCTTACGTCAGATCAACCTTTTCGGACCACAACGTGCCGTTCATGCCGTGGAAGATTCGTCTTTCGCCCTCTACCCTGGTCGCGCGACGGCACTGGTGGGGGAAAGCGGCAGCGGCAAGACGACCATCGCTCGTATGCTGGCGCGCCTCTATGACCCCACATCCGGCACGATTCTGTTTCAAGGCAAACCGGTCAAATTGACGCGGGGAGCGGCCCTGCGCCAGTACCGCCGCCACGTGCAGCTTGTCTTCCAGGACCCCTTCTCTTCGCTCAACCCCGTTCACAGCGTTGAGTACCATCTCAGCCGCCCGTTACGAGTCTATGGCCATGCGCGCAATAAGCGGGAGGTGACCGAACAGATCCTCACCCTGCTCAATCGCGTCAGCCTGACACCGGCGGAGCAGTTTATTCAGAAGTTTCCGCACCAGTTGAGTGGCGGGCAGCGCCAGCGCGTCGCCATTGCTCGCGCCCTGGCGGCACAGCCAGAAGTGCTGCTGGCCGACGAGCCGGTTTCGATGCTCGATGTCTCCATTCGCCTGGATATTCTGAATCTGCTGCTGCGCCTCAAACAGGAAGAACATCTCGCCCTGCTCTACATCACCCATGACATTGCCAGCGCCCTCTACTTCGCAGAAGAGACGCTGGTGATGTATGCCGGGCAGATGGTCGAGGGCGGGCCAAGTGAGGAGGTCATCCAGCGCCCGAAACATCCCTATACTCAGTTGCTGCTCTCCGCCGCGCCCGATCCTGATCGCATGGACCCCAATCAGAGGGGACTCGGCACACTGCCGACACGCGGCGAGATCCCCAGCCTGATCAACCCACCCACCGGTTGCCGCTTCCATCCACGCTGTCCCTACGCCATGCCCGTCTGCAGGGAGCGTTTCCCTGAGCGCACCGATGTCGGCAACGGCCACTGGACACACTGTTTCTATTATGGAGATGGAGGCAGCAACACCGAACAACCACCATTGCTGAACCTCGCTGTGCCGCCAACCCCCAGGCGCAAGGCAGGCCGCACGCAGGAACAGCCAGACTATCCAGAGATGAAGGAGAATGAATGACCACGCTCGACAACACTCAGGTACAATCACAGGCACAGGTTGATACCCGGTTAGCCGCTGCCTTCCCACCAGGTTTCCTCTGGGGAAGCGCAACCGCATCATACCAGGTCGAGGGCGCAACCCACGAAGATGGCCGCAGTCTCTCCATCTGGGATCAGTTCGCAGCCACCCCTGGCAAAACCTTCCAGGGAGACACAGGTGACATCGCCGACGATCATTACCATCGCATGCCCCAGGATGTCGCCCTCATGGCAGAGCTTGGCCTGGGCGCGTACCGCTTCTCGCTGGCATGGCCGCGCATTCTCCCACAGGGCAGAGGCCAGCTCAATAACCCCGGCCTCGATTTCTATGATCGGCTGGTCGATACCCTTTTAGCGCATGGCATCAAGCCCTTTGCCACGCTCTATCACTGGGATCTGCCCATCGCCCTTGAAGAACAGGGCGGCTGGATCAACCGTGACACCGCCTATGCCTTTGCCGAGTATGCCGAGGTGACGGCAAAGCGGCTGGGAGATCGCGTCGAGGCATGGATCACCCTCAACGAACCCTGGTGCAGCGCCTTCCTGGGCTACGGCATCGGCGTCCACGCCCCCGGTCTGCAGAACAGGCAGGCGGCTTTCGATGCCGGCCATAACCTGCTGCTGGCTCATGGGCTGGCGCTTCCGCGTATCCGCGCCAGCATCAGGCCAGGCGCGCAGGTCGGCATTACCCTCAACTTCACGCCGCAGTATGCCGCCGATGAACGGCCAGAAACGCTGCATGCCATCGAGCGGGCCGACGCCTTCAGTAATCGCTGGTTCCTCGACCCTATTTATCGGGGGAGCTATCCAGACAATCTGTTCTCCAGTTTTCAGGTAAACCCACCGTCGGTACAGGAAGGCGATTTCGCCATCATCGGCGCCCCCATCGACTTTCTCGGCGTCAATTACTATTCCCGTTCGCTCATGCAGAGCAAATTGGCAGCCGGCAGTGAGAACCACGAGAACAGTGAAAGCGGCGGGCCCCACGAAGGGGCCGAGGCAGTACGGCCTGTTCCCGGCTCAATTTACACGGAAATGGGCTGGGAAGTCTATCCGCAGGGCCTTACCGACCTCCTGGTACGTCTCCACCGTGAGTACGCCGTTCCCGCGCTTTACGTCACTGAAAATGGCGCGGCCTTCGCCGACCAGTGGAACGGGGAAGATCACGTCAGCGACCCCCTGCGCGTCGAGTATCTGCACTCGCACATCCAGGCTCAGGCCCGTGCCATCGCGGCAGGTGTGCCGCTACGTGGCTACTTCGTCTGGTCGCTGCTCGACAACTTTGAGTGGGGAGAAGGCTATAGCAAGCGTTTCGGTATCGTCTATGTCGATTACCCCACGCAGCGCCGCATTCTCAAAGACAGCGCCCTCTGGTATAAGAGCTTCATCGCTGCCTATCATCGGCACCAGCAGGGGAAATAAGCAACAACAGGCGGCACCCCGCCGACCATCCGTACCCGTGCGCGGGCTTGCTAGCTCGCGCACCAGCCAATAGCCCTCCCGCGACCCTGACTTGTTATCACAAGTTTGATCGACATGGTACAACACCTGATGGCAAGCCAACGAAAAATGCTCGTCGCCTTTAGCGATGAGCGAGAACCGACTCGAGCTGATCATGATAAGTCAGCCTCAGAGGCGGCAGTAGCTCATCCACTAGACTTGTGATAAAAAGTCAGCCGCGACCGAGGGAACAGGCCCCCACGCGCCACCAGGCCACCCGCAAGGGGTGGCCTGGTGGCGCGTGGGGGCCTGTTCCCTCGGTCGCGGCTGGCCTGGTGGCGCGTGGGGGCCTGTTCCCTCGGTCGCGGGCGGCTGGCCTGGTGGCGCGTGGGCGGCTGGCCTGCTCCCTTGGTCGACCTGCTCCCTCGCACACGCTCGGCTGGTAGCGCGCGGGTGGCCTGCTCCCTCGGTCCGCCTGCTCCCCGGTCGCGGTCGGCCTGCTTGCGCCCATGTCGCTTGTGCAAATCAGAATGTTTTTCGTCTGCGAGCAAGCAACGCCAGGGCTACAATTGCTCCCACGATAGTCGCCAGCAGCGCAACAGAAGGGGGTTTGTTTTTCGAGCTTCTCGCCCGGGAGCGATCCAGTTCCGCCAGCACCTCGCGGCGCACCCTTTCCAGCTTGATACCCAGGTTTTCCAGTACCCCGGCGGCGATGCCTTCGCCTTCGCGTATCAGCCCCAGCAGCAGATGCTCTGTGCCAACATAGTGGTGATCTAGATAGCGCGCCTCCATCACCGCCAGTTCGATCACCTTCTTCGCACGCGGTGTCAGCCCGATCTCTCCCACGACAAAATGTTCTCCCCGACCAATGATCTTCTCCACTGCCTGGCGCACATCAGCGAGGTCAACGCCCGTGTTCCTGAGAACCCTGGCGGCAACACCCTCGCCTTCGCCTATCAGCCCCAGCAGCAGATGCTCTGTGCCGATGTAGTTGTGTCGGAAACGCTGCGCCTCCTTCTGTGCCAGCGTCATCACATGCCGGGCGCGCCCGGTAAACTTTTCAAAGCGGTCTCGTCTGGCCAACCGGCGTAATCTAGCAGACATGCTCTTGCATCCTCTCTGTATGAAGTAATACAATCTACCAACGTTCAGCATCCAACCCCCGCACCTCTTCCTGCAATTATATACAGCGCCCGGAAGCGAAAACGTTCCGTCAAAACTGGCACTTTCAGGGACATATTGCATCTTTACACGCCGTAAACTCGTGTTTGCAAGTGGAAACATCGCGCTGAACACAGCCTTGTAGATGAGAAAGGAAGTAAGAAAACATGTCAGAAGCTTATTGCGTCAAATGCAAAAAAAAGACAGAGATGAAGGATGCACACGAAGTCACGATGAAAAACGGGAGAACCGCGCTCAAGGGAACCTGCGCGGTCTGCGGTACCTCCGTCCAGAGCTTCTCGAAGGGCAAAAAATAGGCAATAGCCTTGCGAGGAGATTTCGATCGACGCTGCTCAAATCTCCCCGCAAGGCTATTTACCTCTTTTTCTTCAGGATGGAGATGAACCGGACAAAACAAACTTGCAATGCAGGGAGTCGCCACGCTCGCATTGCTCTCGCACCGGCACACCTATCAGTTCGCTGAGCATCGCTTCAGCAAGACGGCATACTTCAGGATGCCCCGGCACGATGGCGGCCAGAGGACAACTATAGCCACGAATGCAGTAGCCGCCGTCACAGAATTCGATTTCGGCCATGCCGCCAAGCTCGTTGAGAACCTCGACCGCCGCTTCCAGCCGCGTGCGCAGGTCTCCTTCAGGGATATTCCACTTCGCGGCGATCCTGCGGCCAGCCTCGCGTAGCGCCGCCTCCAATTCTTCGGCAGGCATACGCTCGGCCAGCACACCCAGTAGTTGATGCAGCACAGCCCCATATGCCTTTGGAAACAGTTGCTCTGCTCCCGCTGCCAGTTCGTAGACAACGGCTGGCTTGCTGCCACTGCGGCGCACCCCTCGCTGCTGCACAATGCCATCGCGTTCCAGCGTGGCAAGGTGGGCGCGAATAGCGTTATCCGTCAGATTGAGCATCTGCGCCAGTTCATCGACCGTGCGCGCCTCACGGCGCAACAGCAGCACAATCTGCCCCCGCGTGCTACTGAAAAAGCGTTGATTCTGATAAGAAGTTGCCATCTCTCTCCTCCTGCTATTGTTCTCAGTATACGTATTTATCAGCATTTTGTCAAGGAAGTCAATAAAATCATTGACTTTCTGAAGTAAGTATGGTATAGAACATTACAGAGGAGTTGCGCTTCCGGTTTGCGCCGCCGTTTCGCAGGTAAGCGCAACACAGTGAAACTTGTCAGATAGAAATAAGGAGAACCTGCTATGTGTGAGACCTGTGGCTGCCAGGGCAATGTCCCGGCGACTTCTTCCAGCATTATTCTCTCCGCGACCTCTACTTCCGATTCTATGGCCAAAACTTCCGCGCCGTCCGCCCCTCCGCAACCCTTTACAGAGCGACTCAGCGACGCGCTCCAGCATGGAGTGCAGGTACTCGTTGGCGCGCAGCGCAAGCCACCACGCCGTTTCAAGAGCCTGCTCAACGGCACATGGTTCGGCCACCCGCTACACCCGGCCATCACCGATGTGCCCATCGCCTCATGGCTGCTCGCCGCCGTTTTCGACGTGATCTGGCTGATCTCGCCTGCCTCCTTCGCCTGGGCCGCGCGCGCCGCCGAGGTTGCCGTCATCGTGGGTCTGCTCGGCGCGCTCGGCTCCGCTATCACCGGACTGACAGACTGGAGCGATACGTATGGCTCGGAGCGCACCATCGGCCTCTATCATGGCCTGCTCAATGTCGCAGCCACCCTGCTCTACCTGGTCTCGCTCATCCTGCGCCTGCAACCGGCTTCTGGCGAAAGCATCGCCGCCGCCGTTGTCGGATTCGTCGGCCTGGTCTGCGTGCTGATCGCTGCCTATCTGGGTGGCGAGATGGTTTTCACAAAGGGAACGGGCGTCAACCATACCGCATGGGAGGCGGGCAGCGAGGATTTTGAGGCAGTGATGCCTTATGAGAGCGTCGAGGAAAACAGGCTCTATCGCGTCACGGCCAGTGGCGTGCCGGTTGTGCTGCTGCGCCAGGGAACGCATCTGTACGCTATCTCCGCGACGTGTCCTCATGCAGGAGGGCCGTTAGACGAAGGATCTTTGACGGGCGATGTTGTAGAATGTCCCTGGCACGGTTCGCGCTTCTGTATGCGCGACGGGCGTGTACTGACCGGTCCGGCCACCGTCAACGCGCCGCGCTACGAGGTGCGCGTGCGCGAGGGGCAGGTTGAAATCAAACGCAGCGGCGGTCATTAAGCGCGATCATTTACAGGAGAAAGTTGGAATAGCGTGTACATACATCAAGATATCGAAGACATAGAGTTAGACGAGGTACTGGAACTACGGCGACGCTCCATTTCGAGTGAGCAGATGCGCCGGTTTGAAGGCTACATGGCCGAAATCTTCACCGCCTTTGGCATGGATGTGCATACGCCATCGACCTATGAGACGCCGCAGCGTTTTCTGCGCGCGCTCTTCGAGGCCACCGGCGGTTACGATGGGGACGCGAAACTGCTCAAAGTGTTCGAGGCCGAAGAGCGGGGAGATCGCCGCCTGAGCCAGATCGTCGAGGGGCCGATCCCTTTCCACGCGCTGTGCGAGCATCATGCGCTCCCATTTTCCGGCCACGTCTACATTGGCTATATTGCGGACGAACACATCCTGGGCATTTCCAAGCTCACGCGCCTCGTGCGCCTCTTCGCCAGACGCTTCACCGTGCAGGAACGGTTGACACAGCAGATAGCTGAAACGCTCAATACTATCCTTCAGCCGCTTGGCGTGGCCGTATACGTGGAAGCGCACCATCTCTGCAAGCAGATGCGCGGCGTGCGCGAAAGCGCGCCACTGACGCGCACCAGCACCTGGCGGGGATCATACGAACTCGATTCCTCACTGCGCGTCGAATTCTTACTGGCCTGTGGAGCAGACTTATGAGCGATGTAGCGCCCTTAGAAACACTGTATCAGGCGGCATTGGGACCGGAAATCCCGTTGCCGCCTGAGCTGGCGAGCCGCTATGGCTCGCTTGCATTCCCGCCGCACGCGGGCCGTCCCTACGTCTTCGCCAATTTTGTCAGTACGCTGGATGGCGTGGTGGCCCTTAATACGCCGGGCCACCTGGGCGGCGGCGATATCAGCGGCTTCAACGCGCAGGACAAGATGGTCATGGCCTTGCTGCGCTCCGTGGCGGACGCTATTGTCGTCGGCGCAGGCACCCTGCGCGTGGAGCCCCGCCACATCTGGACAGCCTCACATATCAAGACGCCCTTTAGCAGCGATTATGAGCAGTTGCGAGCTTCGCTGGGCAAATCTGGCCCGCCGCTCAACGTCATCGTCACGGCCAGCGGCGCCATCAGCCTGCACCTGCGCCTCTTCCAGTCCGGCGAAGTTCCCGTGCTGATCGTTACTACCGCGAAGGGGGCCGAATACCTGCGCAGGCAGACTATGCCGCCATCGGTGCAGATAGCAGTGGCCCCGGCACAGAACAATAATACCATTAGCGCGCGAGCCATCATTGCAGCCATCAGCGCCCTGCGCCCGCACGCGATGATCCTGGTGGAAGGCGGCCCTATCTTAATGGGCAACTTCTTTGAGGAACGCCTGCTGAACGAACTATTCTTAACGCTCGCTCCCCAGATCGCCGGGCGTGACGAAACCACCGAACGCCCTGGCTTCGTCAGCGGCATCCAGCTCGCGCCCGAACGCGCCGTCTGGGGAACGCTCGTCAGTATCAAACGCGGCGCGAGCCATCTCTTCCTGCGCTATACGTTCTGAATAGAGGCGTTTCAAACATTTCGCGACGCTGGCAACCTTCCACCAGACAAAACAAGCAAGGCCGCCAGCAGGCCCAGCGCCCCGCAGAGCAGCCAGAGTCCCATTGCACTCCAGGAGAAGAGCAATGAACCCAGCAGCGGTGCTAAAACCAGCCCGCATCCCCATGCCAGACCCCAGATGCCCTGGTAGCGACCGCGCAGGTGTGCAGGGGCCATATTCGCAACATAGGCAGCCGAGACAGGAGAATGAACCATTTCGCCAAGCGTCCAGATAATCACCGTCAGGATGAGCAGCGCGAGCGTGTGGGCAATGGCTATCAAGCTAAAGCCTACAGCAATCAGCAGCCAGCCGAACGCAATAACCGGTCGCGTGGGAAGCCTGCGAGTTATGCTACTAAGAGGCAATTCGAGGAAGATGATGCATATGCCATTCACAGAGATCAGCAGACCATAGATGGTATTCGATAATCCGTATGCCTGCACCTGCAAGGCAAAGGTAGAAAGATGCTGGAAGTAGACAAAGGCAAGCAAGGTGGATGCCGGTAAGAAAAGGAGGTAGCGATAATCATAGCGCAGAGTCCGCCACAGGCCATCCTGTTCGCGTTCCTGCATTATGGCAGGGTGTTTATAGCCGGGCAGGGCAAAGAGAGCAAGCAGGCCAAAAGCGCAGGAGGTCAAAGCATCACCGAGGAAGATGAGCAGGAAGGAACGGCTCGCCAGCAAACCAGCAACGGTGGGGCCGACAGCGAACCCCAGGTTAATGGCAAAGCGGTACCAGGCGAAAGCCACCACCTGTTGCTCCGCCGGTACCAGATCAGCAATGAGCGCGCTGGCTGCCGGTCGATATAACTCTGCCGTCATACCTGCCAGTCCCGCGAGTATGATAATCAGCGGTAGCGTCTGAGCCTGTGAAAGCGCCAGCATGGTCGCTGCCGAAGAGAACATCGAAAGCACAATTGTGGCTCGCCGCCCCGGCCAATCGGCGAGGTAGCCCCCGCAAAAGGAAGCCGCCAGACTGCCAATGCCATACGCCGCTGGTGCAATACCTGCCTGTGCCGCCGTATACCCCCTGGCAGTCATATACAGCACCAGAAAAACGCTGACAAAGCTTCCGAAGCGATTCAGGAAAACACCCGCAAACAGGATCCAGAGCGAGCGCGGGAAATGCATACTGCTCACTTTTATCATATTCGCAGTATACTTTTCAGCCAGCCCACTTTCACTGTCCTTCCGGTCAGTCTGAGCCTGCACTTTCGTGCTGGCAATGCTCAATCTTATGTTATATACTGGAAACACAGGAACGTATAATACAGTAGAAGCTATGCAGAAGCGAGCAGTAACGCACAAATAACAGGCATTACCTGCTCGCCTGCTTATTTATTCTCCCTGGATGGAAAGGAAGCCGCCCATGAGCCAGCACACACGAGAGCCGTTTAGCCAGATGGAAGAGGTAACGATTGCCGAACTGCAGGCCGCGATGCGAGCAGGACAGGTCACAGCCCACCAGATCGTAGAAATGTATCTGGAGCGTATCGCCACCTTTGATCGCGGCGGCCCGATGCTCAATGCTGTGCTGGAAATCAACCCCGATGCGCTGGCAATCGCCGATGCGCTGGACAGGGAACGGCGAGAACAGGGTCCGCGCGGGCCGTTACATGGCATTCCGGTGCTGCTGAAAGACAACATCGCCACAACCGACCAGATGGAGACAACGGCTGGCTCGCTGGCCCTGCTCGGCTCGCGTCCGCCGCGCGAAGCCTTTGTCGCCCGCAAGCTACGTCAGGCCGGGGCGGTCATTCTCGGCAAGGCCAATTTAAGCGAGTGGGCCAATTTTCGCTCTAACAGTTCATCCAGCGGCTGGAGCGCGCGCGGCGGCCAGGTCCACAACCCCTACGTGCTGAATCGCTCTCCCTGCGGCTCCAGTTCCGGCTCGGCAGCGGCGGTGGCCGCGAATCTGGTGACGGTGGCGCTGGGAACAGAGACTGATGGCTCGATTCTCTGTCCATCCTCAAACAACAATGTCGTTGGCATCAAGCCCACCGTTGGCCTCACCAGCCGCGCGGGCGTCATCCCTATTGCCCACAGTCAGGATACCGTCGGACCCCATGCCCGCACCGTCGCCGATGCCGCCATCGTCCTCGGCGCGCTGACCGGCGTCGACCCGCGTGATCCCGCGACAGCAGCGAGCGTCGGCAAGTTCCATACCGATTACACCCGCTTCCTTGATCCCAACGGCCTCAAAGGGGCGCGCATCGGCGTTGCCCGCGAAGTCTATTTCGGCTACAGCGCCAAATCCGACGCCATCGCCAGCGCCGCCATTGAGCGCATGCGCGACCTCGGCGCCATCATCATCGACCCGGCGAATATCCCGACGGCGAGAGAGATGGCTACGTCTAAATCTGAGACGACCGTGCTACTCTTTGAGTTCAAAGCCGACCTCAATCGCTATCTGGCGGAACTGGTCACTTCGCCGGTGCGCACCCTCGCGGAGATCATCGCCTTCAACAATGAGCATGCAGAGGAAGAACTGAAGTATTTCGGCCAGGAACTGTTCTTACAGGCAGAAGAGACTACCTCGCTCGATGATCCGAAATATCTTGCCGCTCTTGAAGAGAATCATCGCCTTTCCCGCCAGGAAGGGATCGATGCCGTTATGGATCAGTACCAGCTCGACGCGCTCGTCATGCCCACCGGTGCGCCTCCCTGGTGTATCGACCTGGTGGATGGCGACCATGCCATTGGCGGTTGCTCGCAACCTGCCGCGCTGGCAGGCTACCCGGCCATCACCGTTCCCGCCGGTTACACCTTCGGCCTCCCCGTCGGCATCACCTTCATGGGCCGCGCCTTCAGCGAACCCACGCTCATCAAACTGGCCTACGCCTTCGAGCAGGCCACGCGCGCCCGTCGCCCGCCACAGTATCTGCCAACGATACTGTAAGCTTTCCCTCACAGATTCGACTGTTAAAAACACAGATATTGATCGTCTTAATGATACCTGTGAAAGCAGAGAATGTATGCTTAAGGGGGCCATTTATGGACGCGAAAGGACGCACATCGCCCTATGGGAACAGATATCCCTCAAAGATTGATGCCTGGCTGACAGCCATTTTGATCGGGGCAATGCTCATAACATTGCTATCCCTGCTCCCTGTAGTGCTGGTTCCGGCAGCCTTTGCCGCAGCATGGTGGTCGGTCGTCCTTACCCTGCTGATCTGGAGCTTTGTGCTGAGCCTTATCTTCCCCCTGTACTACGAAATCACGCCTTCCAGCCTGCTCATCAGAAGTGGATGGGTACGGCGTAAGATTCCCCTCGAATCTATCCAGAGCGTTGTGCCGAGCAGAAACCCGTTAGCATCCCCCGCCCTGTCGCTCGACCGCTTGCAGGTGAATTACACGCAGGGCATTCTTCCGCGCGCCATCCTGATCTCGCCTCGCGACAAAGCCGCGTTCCTGCGCGCGCTGGTGACGAATGCAGGAACGCTGGAATTGCAGGGGGATCGGCTGGTTCGCTTCTGAGAACGGCTCAGTATGAAATGTCCGAGTCCAGTTCTCATAGCATCTTGTGGACGGTCTTCTCTGGCAATACTATTATGGCTATAAGAAAATCACGGCGCAGTGAAGTGTTGGAGCCGCAAAGCGATTGGCGAACCAAAAAAGCTCGCCTGAGCTATGCCGCGCACGGAATCGAGTTGCAATTGTAGCACTGCGTCTTCTCCCTTTTGCAGTTGCGCCTGGTTTTCTACCACGCCCGTGATGTGCCACACGCCGCCCTGCTGACTTGCTTTCGTCACGCGCACAGTGCGCGTGTAGAGGGAAATGCTCGTCATGCTCTCCGGTGGCCCGGCATAGACGTATTTTGTGATCGTTCCCGTGCCGTTGCTCGTGTCTATCTTTCCAGTAAGAACATACGAAGCGTAGCTTATCAGTGGTTTCGCGGGCAAACCGCTCACGGCCTGAAAAGTGAGCGTGTTAGCCGATTCACTGAACTGGCGCACAGCAAGAGCAATGCCCCCGGCAGCAACGGCCACAATCCCCGCTCCGGTAAGCGTCAGAAAGCGACGACGACTGAGTGTATTCATAACATGTTACCTCCCGCGCGACTAATGTGGTTGACCAAGATAGGGGAATGCTGGAAGATAGTCGGTGTGGGGACCAACCATATCTGTTGTCACCCTGCCTGCGGTGACGAGGCCGAGGATGGTATCAACCACGTCGTCGCTGAGACGGCGGCCATTGAAGAAGCCCCGCGTGCTTGAGGTATCGTAATGCAGGATGTCTGGAATAAACATTCGTGCAATCTCTCGCGCATTGTTCGCTGTATTGCCCATGTTCTCAAGCTGTGCCGTGACTTTATTCAGGAACAGCGCCGCCTGCTGCGCCGGTTCTGAGCGGTTGAACTGGTCTTTTTCCGCCGCGTTGTTGAAGAGGATGTTCACCAGAGGCAGGCCCAGGCGCGCCACCTGCATCACCTCTCCATCATGCGCCCACAGCACGCGCGACCAGAGACCTACCTTTTGCCCGCCCAGCGCGGAGTTCGGTACCTCCAGCACGATGCCAAACACATCCTTATCCAGAAAGTAGTCGGTTCCGGTAAACTTGAGATTGTTGCAGAAGCCCATCAGGTCAAAAAAGAAGGGGTCGCTGCGCAGGCCCGCAAAGAAGGCATAATCGCCGCTGTGGGTCACCTGTGGCTGCTCTCCGAACGAGACCGGGGCGCTGGCAATGATGACCTCGCCGCTATTATCGTTGCTCGCCGCCTGCTGGCCGGTAGCCCGCCGCACCGTTGCCGTCTGTTGTCCATTTTGATAGACAGAAAAGGTCACGCGAAAAGCCACATCGGCAACGGCATCACCGTTGGTATCAATCCTGAATTCGTAGATGGCGTCGGGATCGAACGCAGCGGCCAGTTTCGGCGGCATGGGATTGACGTTCATTATCAAGATGGTTTTGCTCGCGTCCCCCGGCTTCTGAAAGGTATAGAAATCGGTAATGTTAAGGTTCACGTGCCATTCCTGCACGGCGGGGTTGACCTGTTTCAGCGTATCCAGCGCAAAAAGGCCTCCCATTTGCGCCAGCGTCGGCACGCCTGAAAAAGCCGAAAGGTTACTGATGGCCGGAGCTTCACGATGGCTCGACATGCATCCTCCTTGATAGATAACAGATTTGCTATGTTTCCTCCACTATACGCAGGAAGAAGCCGGACAGATCATTCGTGATTCATCATTGACATACCTGAGCGATAAAACTATACTGTGGACACATTACGATGAGTGCAGGAAAGGGGCAGGATTATGCCGTTCGTGAAGCAAGCCGAGATAAAAGTTCCTTCTAAGGGGTTTTTCGCTTCGGTCTTTTCATCCAAACCGGTCGACCCTGACCTTGCGCGGCTGCCAGCGACACCCACGAAATTCTTCGTAGGGCGCGCGGACGAGCAGGCAAGCTTTGTCAGAGAGGTGCTGGCTCCCACGACGCCCCGCTATAACATCCTCTCGATTTCCGGCGAGCATGGCATCGGCAAAACGGAATTGCTGCGCCAGCTCTTTGCCAGGATGCGCTCCCCTGAGTTTACAGACTACTGCCTGCCCGCTTACGTTAATGAAATGCAGGCCACGCTGGCCGACATCATGGAGCAATTCGCGGCCCAACTGCGCATGGATGGCGATTTTAGAAGCGCATTAGATACCTACCGGCGCCTTGAAGCGGGTCGCCAATCTCCAGTAGAAGCAACGAAAGAGAGCCTCACCAGTAGCGGTATAGACCTTGCGGCCAGCATGGTCAAGGTGCCGTTGCTGGAACAGGGAATCGATGCAGTGAAGCCCGCCGTCAAAAGTGCTGCAATTGGATCCATGCAGGAACATCAACAACTGAAAGATGCGGAGAAAAAAAGAAACTCTATCCCTGATCTGACGCGAGCATTCGTCGACGCGCTCAATCGCCTGGCCGCCACTCAGGGGAAACAGGCGAAGCGCAACCGGAGAATCGTGCTGTTTTTTGACGCTTTTGAGAAGCAGGCAAGCATGCTTGTCCCCTGGCTGCTCAATTACCTGCTCCCCCTGTCGATCAGCGACAACGTGGTGCTGGTAGTGGCCGCCCCGCTGCCGCTCGATCAATACGGCATTGACAATCCGTTTAGCTGGGCCGCCTACGTAGCAGAGAACACTCTCCACTTCATGCCCCTGCGCGTTTTCAATGAAAGCGAGACCCGCGAGTACCTGGCAAAGCGCGGCCATCCTGCCGCGAATACTATTGATACGATCTTGCAGGTTTCCGGCGGCCTGCCGATAGCTCTTCAACTCATTGCGAACCGGCCAGATGTTCCGTTCAGCGAGACGATGGCTACCGTTGTGGACACCCTCTACCTGCAAGGGCTGACAGATGGGGATCCGAAAAAGTTGCTTTCCCTGAGCAGCGCCCTTTTCTCCAGGCCGTTTAACCGGGATGATGTCGATGCATTCTCTGCTCTGCCCGCGAAATTTGCCTTCCTCCCGGCAGAGAATAACGCCTGCAACGAACTCTATGGCTGGCTCACCGGTCAGGACTTTCTGCAACCTCTGCCACAGGGCCGTTATACTGTCAAAGATTACGTCCAATCGCTTTTCAATCAGCGCCTGCTTTTCAACTATGGGCCAGACCGCTACTTTGCCATCCGCCAGGCTCTGGCCAGTTATTACGAACAACTGCTCAAGCGCATTGAGGAGCAAAAAGGACAGGACGCTTACCGTTCAACGGAGTGGTCGGAAGCGGTCAGCGCGCTGGTGGAACAATTATTTCTCTTGCCAGATCAGACCGGTACGCAACTGGCAATTGAGTATATTCTGCTCGCCAGCGAACACCTGACGCAGCAGGATATCCAGAAGCTGAAAGTGGGGCTGCTCTACGATGTCGCTCATGGCCTGCCCTCCGAGCAAGTCACGCCCGAAAGTCGGCAGGCGGCCAGCTACATCCTCCAGTATATCGTCTCTGATCTGGATAGCGACGAATTTCTGGATGCGATCGCGTTCCTGTTGCACAAAATACAGGCCGACCCCTCCTGCCCGCCGCGCGCGCTGGCCCTGCTCTATCGCGATATGGGCGTTAGCTGCGTACAGCGCCTGGAGTATAAAGAGGCCGTTGCATACTTAAACCAGGCCGAAAAGCTGGATAGCGGTGATCCGCTGATTTACAGCAATCGCGGGCTAGTGTATCTCATCAGCGGCGCATACCAGCAGGCGATTGAGGATATGGATCGGGCTATCGAACGCGGCTTCCAGAATAATGAAATAGAGGCCAGTCGCGGGCTGGCGGCGATGGCGCTGGGTAAAACAGAGCAGGCATTGCAGACATTCAACGCCATCCTCGCCTCCAATCCCGATCACGTTATCGCCCTGATATACCGCGCCATCCTCTACCAGTATCTGAGCGAATTTGAGAAGTCCATTGCTGACCTGGATAACGTGCTGAAAATAGACTCCGATCAACCGGTAGCTCACGTCTATCGGGGCTTTGCCTACCTCTCCCTTCATGATTCGCAGCGCGCCATCGCCGATCTGAACGCCGCCCTGGCTGTTACTCCTGACTTCTTCCTGGTCTACCTCGCTCGCGGCATCGCCTACGCCCTGCTGAACGAGCCGGAGCCTGCCCTGGCAGACCTGAACAACGCCGTCGAGATAGCACCTGACCTGCTCAAAGCGCAGGCCTATACCACTCGCGGCTTCGGCTATTACTTCCTCAACAAGCCACAGGAGGCATTCGCGGACTGCCAGCGCGCCCTCGCGCTGGACCCCAACCTGCTTGAGGCATATACCGCGCGCGGCTTTGTCTATAACATGCTCAATCAACCTTTGAAAGCCCTGCAAGACTTTCAGTACGTGCTGGATCGCGCCCCCACGCTCATCTGGGCCATCCTGGGGCGAGGCGCAGCCTACCTTGCCAGCAATCAGTACGCAAAGGCCATTCCCGATTTCGATACCGTGATTCAGCAGGCTCCCGGCCTTGCCAGAGCTTACTCAAATAGAGGTATGGCCTATGCTCTCCTCAATAATTTTGAGCAGGCCCTCACCGATTCTAACAGGGCGCTCTCCCTTGATGATAAAGATGCGCTGGCCTACGCCAGCAGGGGCTTTATCAAGGCGATGATGAACAGGCCGCAAGAGGCCATCGAGGATTGCCAGCATGCGCTGGCACTGGCTCCCAACATGGTACTTGCCTACATCGGGCTGGGGCAGGCATACATCCAGCTCGATGATATGGAAACTGCCCTGCACTATTTGAACCAGGCCATCGAACAGGCTCCCCGGCTCGCTTCGCCTTACGCCTACAGGGGCTTCGTCTATGCTCTCTCCAGCAGACCGGATGACGCGATCAAAGATTGCCAGCAGGCCATGGAACTGGCGCCCGATATCACCCTTGCCCATCTGGGGCTGGGCGTCGCTTACGCCACGCAGTCTGACGCTCAGCAGGCGCTGGAACATTTCAATCGCGCCGTTGATATTACCCCCGTTCCCTTTGCTTATCTGGCACGAGGCCGCTTCTTCCTCGATCAGCAAGACTTTGAACGAGCCATTGAAGATTTTGAACATGTCATTGCGACAGACCCGGCGCTAACAGCGCAGTTTGCTGCCGAGATTGCCAGCGCGTACTATAATCTGGGCATCGCTCAGCTCTCTCATGACGAGTCTGCGCCTGCCGTCGAAAGCTTCAACAGGGCCATACAACTCACTCCAGATGATGCCGATACGCTGGCCGCTCGCGGTGAAGCATATTACCTGCAAAAAGAGTACCCCTCCGCGCTTGAGGACCTCAACCATGCCCTCCGACTGAGCGTGAGCGATAGCGCCTGGGTATGCGCCAGGAGGGGACAGGTATACAGCGCGCTTGAAGACTACGCCCACGCCATTGAGGACTTCAGCAAAGCTATTGAACTCAGTCCTGATACGCTCTGGCTCTACCGCGAGCGCGCCGATGCTTACAGCAATGCGAAAGACTACCCGCACGCCCTCGAAGATTTCAGCAAATGGCTGGAGAGCGCCCCCGACGATGCCCGGGCCTACGCTCATCGTGGTGACGCCTATCTCAAGCTGAATGATTACCAGTCGGCGCTGAAAGACTTTGACCAGGCTATCCGGCTCAAACCAGATTACATCTGGGCTTATGGTAAGCGCGGACACGCAAATCTTCTTCTCAATCAGCATACTGCCGCCATTCAGGATTACAGTCGCGCCATTGAGCTAGGGCCGGACAGTAATACATGGAGTTATTATAATGACAGAGGGCTGGCTTACGCCGACAATCAGGATTATCCACACGCCATCGCAGACTTTAGCACCGCGCTCTCCTGGAATCCCGGCGCGAACTTTGTGTATATCGAGCGGGGGATTGCCTATTTCAACCTTCAAGACAACCAGCACGCGATCGAAGATTTCAGTCGTGCGCTGGCAACAGAACCGGGCAATATCGAGGCGCAGCTGCGACGCGGCATGGCCTACCTGCAACAGAGCGAGTACGACAAAGCGATCCAGGATTATACCGATGTCTTGAAACTCGATCCCGCGAACCTGAATGCTCACGCCTATCGCAGCTATGCTTACGTGCAGCAGGATGAATATCAAAAGGCCCTCGATGATGTCAACCGGGTGCTTGCACAGGAGCCAGACGATCTCTGGTTGCTCGCCATCCGCGCCACCGCCTCACTCGCCCTGAACAATCTTGAGCAGGCTGGCGCAGACTATGCCCATAGCTGGCAGCTCCAGCCAACCGATATCAATACTGGCTGGATGGCTGCGTGGGTTGGCATGTGCCAGAAAATGCCTGGAGCAGAGACAGCAGAGCGGCTGGCAGCCATCGCCGCTGTCGACCCCGATCATCCTATGGCCTTTCTGTGCAGGGGAGTCGCGAATTATCTGAACAGGCGCCTTGCCGAGGCGACAACAGAAATAGCACAATCCATCGCGCGCGAGCCGGATAACTGGGATGGCTACTTCTGGGCCGGTCTGGTCGCTGCATCTTCAGGTCAGGAGCAAGAGGCAAAAACAGCGATTGAGAAGGCTCTGGCCTTAAAGCTGCCGCCCGTGTTGCTGACTCCTCTGCGCTGGCTTGAGCAGGATCAGCCAGCATTCTACAGCGATTATGCCGCGCCCCTGCTGGCTCGCTATCAGCTTTAAGCCAGTATGGGCATGCCATGAGAATAGCTCGATTGAAATCGTACTCCGGGCGTGTCATGCTGCGTGGGGCCATTTTTCATTGCCGACTAGAAGAGACGTTGCTGCACCACCGGTCTTCGCCCATTTAGAAGAATATATGGGGCCGCCAGCTCAGGCGCACGAATGCCCAGTCTCCGCAAATCGCTCAGAGCGGTCAGCTTGCCCTGGCGGCGCGCCTTGAGAATAGCCTCTGCCGCTACAGGGCCAATGCCCGGCAGGCGTAAGAGTTGCTGGCGACTGGCCGTCATGATTTCGATGGGAGACTGGCGGAGATGCCGCTCGGCCCAGGCGCGTTTGGGGTCAAGCGCAAGCTCCATATTGCCATCCGGCAGAAAAGGCAAGTCCTCAACCGACCAGCCATAGTCGCGCAGCAGAAAGCTGGCCTGATACAGCCGATGCTCGCGCAAAGGGTTGGTCGCGGGCAAATTTTCAAAGGGAGTTTGCTCGATGGGGCTGAAGCCGGAATAGTAGGCGCGGGTCAGCCCGTACTGGCGGTAGAGACGGTCGCTCAGGGAGAGCAGTTCGTAGTCGGTGTCGCCCACCGCCCCGACGACAAACTGCGTCACGGTTCCCGCGAGCTTTTCATACGGGTGCGCGCGGCGTATCTGCTCTGCCAGTTGTAGCATGCGCAGCAGTTCGCGCTGGAAATCCTTCTTCGGCGCCAGCGCGTCCAGTCGCTCCTGCGTCGGCCCTTCCAGATTGACCGAGACGCGATCAGCCAGTTGCATCAGCCGGTACAACTGCTCATATTCAATCCCCGGCATCACCTTAAGATGCAAATATCCCCGATACCCGTAGCGATTGCGCACAATTTCAGCCGTATCAATGATTTTATCCTGCGTGGTCACGCTACCTTTGATGATGCCCGACGAGAGGAACATGCCCTCAACGCGCCCGGCCCGCTGCAACGTATCCAGGCCGCTGGCTAACTCATCAGGGCTGAAGGTGAGCCGCTTCATCTTGCTGCGCCCGGCCCGAAAGGGGCAATAGTTACAATTGCGTTCGCAGGCCGTCGTGTTCAGCCCGCACCGTTTCAACACAGGAAGAATTGGAACGTTTGATACGTGAAGCCCGCCTGCTCCTTAAACCATACAGAGGGTAAAGAAAGGACTTCACGTATGAGGCAATTTCCGTTCATTGAGAAGCTGGATACCGGAATCCTATTTGTCCTGGAGCTGGTATCCAGCCTGTCAGTCTTGCTCTTAGCCTTTGGACTGATTGCGAGCATGGCAAACGTGCTGACAGAAGGTTCCATCTTGACGCATAACGTCATTATGCAACGAGTGTGGGCCTGGACACAATGTGTTGCTATCGATGCCAGTGTTGCAGGAACTATTATCAGAACTTTTCGTTTCGCGACCGATGGGGAGAAAGTGAAAACCTGGCTCTAAGGAGGACTCTCTGCCCTGTTGCTGTTCACGGCGGCTATCGTGAGCAACATCGAAAGCGTCCAGCAGACACTGAACCTGACTCTTAACCAGGCATATGTGCATGTGTTTATTCCAGTTGAAGCGTTGATCTGGATTCGCTCGCTGGCTATTGTGTTGCTCATTGTTGCCCATGCTATGCGCCATGTGAAGAGCCAGAAGCAAGCGTTGCCGGCGAAGGAACAGCAAGAGCAGGTGATCCCTACTGTCGTTACCCCTGAATTGGTGCAGCAATTACGATTGCTCCTCATAGAAACAACTGTTTCTGAGAACAAAGGAGAAACTCGGAAGGCGCAGCAGGTAACAGAAACAACCGCTTCGGCAACGGTGCATGATGATAGGCTAATGCCTTCACCTGAACCCTTGTTGTTACGTGTTACCGAAGAAGAGAAGAACAGTGTTCTTGAAGCGCACAGAAACGGGATTCGCCGGCGTGAGATTTGTCGTTACCTTCACTGGGGAAGTGCGAAGTACCGGACCATTGTTAAACCTGTTCTTGATGCTTATGAGAAGCAGTAGCAACAGGAAACAACCGAGCAGAAACGATAGGGGAGCGGAAATGCTCCCCTGTCTTATATACTCTATAAGAGAAGCAGATCACAACGATTTAGAGAACATCAGGCGGGGTCTCGAAGAGAGCGAGCTGGGTAGAAGGCATCCGCCCATTCAAGAGGATGTATGGGGCAGCTTGCTCAGGATTGTGAATACCTAACTTTCGTAAATCGGAGAGATCAGTGAATCGCCTCTGCCGCCTGGCTCTAAGAATAGCAGTAGCGCCGATAGGGCCAATGCCTGGGATACGGAGGAGCTGATCTCGTCTTGCTGTCATAATTTCAATGGGAGCCTCCCGTAAATGTCGTTCTGCCCAGGCTCGCTTTGGGTCAAGTTCAAGCTCCATATTTCCATTTGACAAAAAAGACAAATCTTCGACTTTCCAACCATAATCGCGCAGCAGAAAGCTAGCCTGATACAATCGATGTTCACGCAAAGGTTGTGTGGCGGGTAAATTCTCAAAAGGAGTTTGCTCAACAGGGTTAAAACCAGAATAATAGGTGCGCGTCAAACCTAGCTGATGATATAAATGGGCGCTTAGCGATAATAGCTCCTGATCTGTGTCACCCACGGCCCCAACCACAAATTGCGTCACAGTACTCGCAAGCTTTTCATCTGGATGAGTGCGACGTATCTGATTAGCCATTTGCAACATACGCAGGAGTTCATGCTGAAAATCCTTCTTAGGAGCCAGCGCGTCCAGACGATCCTGGGTTGGACCCTCCAGGTTGACGGAAACTCGATCACCAAGTTGCATCAGCCGATAGAGTTGCTCGTATTCTATGCCTGGCATGACTTTGAGGTGCAAATAGCCCTGGTAGTGATAGCGATTACGCACAATCTCAGCCGTGTCAATAATTTTGTTTTGTGTGATTACACTCCCTTTGATGATTCCAGACGAGAGAAACATCCCTTCTACTTTTCCTGCTCGTTGTAGGGTATCCAGGCCACTTGCTAACTCGTCCGGCGTGAAAGTGAGACGCTTCGTTTTACTACGTCCGGCTCGAAATGGGCAGTAGTTGCAATTTTTTTCGCATGCAGTTGTCACCATAGCCTTTAAAATTTTCCGCGGCCCTGTTTGAGTCGATACGTTGGTAATACATTCTTCAAGGCTATGCGATTGATACGGCACACGACGGCGTTCCTGCTGCGGTCGGTCGCCGACAGGCTCGTATGCTGCTGCATCCCCCAGCATGGCGAGTTTTGTCATCGTGTCAGGAAGTGTTTGGACTAACATACCTATAGTATATGAACGTATGTTCTTTTTGTCAATAGGATAAGGCTGGTGATTACCCAAAACTATCAAGGGTTGCAAAAGCCAGCTCCTTGAGCTATGAAAAGAAGTGAAGAAAGAAGTCACCTCAGTCATAGCCAAGGAGGAATCCATGAGTACGATAGCGCAAAATGAC
>CADDYT010000015.1 GCA_902810755.1 Chloroflexota bacterium | reverse complement strand
GAGCGAATTCGTCGCGGCTGGCCGGTATAAGCCTGGCCGCGCAGATACCGGCCCATCAGCGTCAGGGCGAGCGGCAAACCTCCAACTGCCTCGACCAGGACGCGGGCGCCCTCCGGCTCGCTTCTCACTACCTCCGGGGCCAGGCGAGCGAGCAGGGTAAGGCCATCCTCCGTACTCAATTCGTGCAGCACCACCGCCTCGCCCGCTTCAGCGGTAAACAACTGCGCAATGCCGGGAAAGCGCGTTGTCAGTACATAGGCGCAGTGCGGGCCGCCGACCTTAAAGGCCAGCGCCGCCTCGATACGCCAGGCATCGTCTATCACCAGCAGCAGCCGTCGCTGGCCTATCAGCGCGTGCAGAGCCTTCGACCAGTCCTCTGCCGTCTTCAGCTTCGCCGCCTGTTCGGTGGAAACGCCAAGCAGCGTTCCCCAGTGGTTCAGGATGGCGAACATATCAGGCGTCGGCCCCAGGCCGGCCCACAACACGCCATCGGGAAACTGCGCCAGCACCTGCTCGTCATGCGCCAGTTCAACCGCCAGCGTCGTCTTGCCCACCCCCGGCAGCCCATTGATGGCCGTCAACACCACGCCTTTGCCTGCCAACAACCGCGAGCGCAGCCGCTGCAGTACCTCGTCGCGTCCAACCGGTCTGGCGCTACCCGCCATCGGTGGCGGCAGCGCCGGATCGTGGACGGGGTCAGAGACAGAGACCACCGCCATCTCTTCCCTGGCTATCGCTCCCTCAGATACCTTCTGCTGATCTCTTTCCATGAGCGCATCCTCCTCTGCGAAAACACGCTTTGCCCGCCTGATGACGAATAACCGGCAAGCCGATAAACACTGCAATACACAATACCCTTTCATCCTATCCTGTTCGCAGTATATTTGCAAGAGGCAATGGCAAAACCTGTTTGATGCCTGCTTCGCTTTTCAGCATCACACGTATCATCCTTTTTTCGTTATATATTCTCAACAATATACGGAATAAATAGATGTATATTTATATAATAATTTGATGGATTTCCCATAAATACACCAGAAACAGCGGTTTCATCACCATTCCTTAACGGAATCGTCACCGACTTACCATTCCCTGAATCTTGCCGACTGTACATAATGGAACAAAGTCATTGAGCGGGAGGGAAGGGAAATGAGAACTATTGTACGATTTTGTACTGCGCTGATAGCAACCGGCATGCTTATAGCGTTCCTTGCCTGCATGGGAGCCATAAATATAGCCGACTCGCACGCGGCATCGGCAAGAAGGATAGGACACTGGAGTCAGAGCGGCCATATGCATTATGCACGCCAGGGTGATACGGCAACGGTGCTGGCAAATGGAGGGGTGCTGGTCGCGGGCGGCGCGGACGGCACCGGCGCGCTCCCCACCTTCGCCGAGCTATACAATCCCCGAACGAATAGCTGGAGTCTGACAGGGAAGATGCGCCTGCCCCGCATGAATCACATCGCAATCCTGCTTCCCGATGGAAAGGTACTGGTCGCCGGTGGCAGCAATGGCAGTGGGGCATTGACCTCGGCGGAGCTATATAATCCGGCAACAGGGTTATGGAACCTCACCGGCAGCATGCACGTGGCGCGAGAGAACTTTACGGCCACGCTGCTCCACAACGGGCAGGTGCTGGTCGCGGGCGGTGACGACGGCCATCAGCCTTTCATCAAGGCACTACGTTCGGCGGAACTGTACAACCCGGTAACAGGCAAATGGACGCTAACCGGCAGCATGCACACGGCCCGTTTTCATCAGACAGCTACCTTGCTGGCCGATAATACTGTGCTGGTGGCTGGTGGCGATGATGGAGCAGGCTACAATCCGTCTTCGGGAAGCGCGTGTCTGTGCGCTCAGGCCACAGCAAGCAGTGAACTCTATAACCCGGACAAAGGCACATGGAGCAAGACCGGCAACTTGAAAGAGGCACGCGATCTCTTCATCACCGTAACACTACCCGGCAGTAACGGCAAAGTGCTGGCGGCTGGCGGCATAGCCTGCAATACAACGACCGGCTCCTGCACCGTCATAGCCTCAGCGGAGATTTACAGCAACGGCGCCTGGACACTGACGGAGAGCATGTCCACCGCACGCTACAGTTTTATAGCCGCCAGCCTGAGCGCCGCCAGCCACGATATTCTCGTCGCCGGGGGACTGACCGCTGGCTACAGCGACACCGATTCGGCGGA
The DNA here is from genome assembly GCA_902810755.1 of Chloroflexota bacterium. The sequence continues at coordinate 59,316 of CADDYT010000015.1, read as the reverse complement.
GATTTATAATGCCGCTACAGGCACATGGAGCAGCGCCGCGAACATGAACATTCCTCGCGACGAGCCAACCGCTTCCGACCTCTTAAACGGCGAGGTGTTGATCGCCGGCGGAGTCAACAGCACGGGCGCACTCTCCTCCGCCGAGGTTTTCAGCCTCTCGTAATTTCCGCTCATCACCAGAAAAGCATCCAGTTAATCGATGGCTGGATGCTTTTTTCTGGAAGATCGCTCGCGGAGCAGTGACACGGCGAGGCTAGCGCCAGCCCTGTTGAGTTGGCGGCTGCGGCGCTGGCTGCCCCCATCCCGGCTGCGGTTGCGGCTGAAATGGCTGCCCGGGGTGTTGAGGCATAAACTGCCCCCGGCCCTGTTGTGGCTGCGTTAGCGGTTGCCCCCCACTCTGTTGCGGCTGTGGAGATTGCTGTGGCGGCATTGGTGGCGTTGTCGGCGCGGGTTGGCCCCATCCAGACTGAGCAGGTTGAGCAGGTTGCTGGCCCCACTGCTGGAAGGGCTGCGGCTGACCCCATCCCTGCTGAGCCTGCCACGATGTCGGCTGCAATGGTTGGGAGGGCTGTGGTGGCTGCGCCTGCGGCTGGCTCCAGCCCTGTGAGAACTGTTGCGACTGCTGAGGTTGCTGGAACTGCTGCCCCCATTGCTGCGCCTCATTCCAGGCATTGGCGCTGCTCATCTGGCCCTCACCTTGAACGGGGCCAGCGACATGCGCGGCTCGCGCTTTGCGATCATTGCGAATGTGCCGCCAGACATAGAGGACGGCCAGAACAACGACGACGAGGACGATCACGGCATCCAACCCGTGGAAAATGGGGCCGAGGGTATTCAGGTGGTTGCCCAGTTGATAGCCAGCGTAGGCCAGCACCAGGCACCAGGGCAGCGAACCAAGAAAGGTGTAGGTGGCAAATTTTACAAACGGCATCTTCGAAATACCGGCAGGCAGCGAGATATAGGTGCGCACCACCGGCAAGAGGCGCGAGAAGAAGGTGGTGGCGCTACCCCACTTCTGGAAGAAATGATCGGCCCTATCGGCATCATGCTGTGAAATCAGCACATAGCGGCCATACTTCAGCAACAGCGGGCGACCGCCGGAATAGCCAATGCCGTAGGCAACCATCGAGCCGATCAGGCAGCCGACAGAACCGGCCAGCGCGACCAGCACCAGACTGACCCCGGAATTCATCCCCTGCAAAATCTTGCCGCTGGCAATCATGACCCCGGCCAGAGGCATCACTATCTCACTGGGTAGAGGAATACAACAGCTTTCTATGGCCATAGCCAGCAGAATACCCACCAGCCCCGTAGTGACATACAAATTGGTAATCAGTGTTGTCAGCGTATCGGTTAAATGCGTTAGCAATGAACTATCCTCCTGCTTTTTACAAAATCTTCCGCCCAATCCTAACACATTTCAAGCAAAGAGGCTAGTCCCTATTCTTCGTATTCCTCGTACTGTTGCGCTTCGTAGCGCGAGAAACGGCGGATGGTTGGAGGATCAAGCTGCTGGCTCAATTCTGCACGAAGCGCGTTGTCTTCTTCATATGTGTAGGGAGCGCGCCTGACCATTGGATTGCGCAGGCTGCCGGTGACAATATCGGGATTGCGCCGTTGTCCCTCAAGGTTGGGGTTGCGCCGGATCTGGCCTGTCTGCTGCAGGCGTCCAGTTTTACCCGCCTGCGCTGCTTGTTGTCGGCGAAGCTGCCCGGTCTGTTGATCGGGAACACGCCCGCGCAGATATTCCGTCTCTGGATCATTACCACGAGATGGCGGCCTGCGAGTTGGACGACTGGCGGTACTCTCTCCGACGGCAGGAAGGGAGCGGTGTGCGCTGGAATCCGCCAGAGGTAAGGGTAGCCCGGGAGTACTATCGACAACGCGGCGAGGTCGATACTGGCGAGCAGATTGACGTGGAAAAGCGCGTGCAGGTGGCTCTTCTTCCTCGTCTGGCCGTTGCAAAGAGGTTGATGGGTGCGCGACAGAGGGTTTTCGAGCAGAGGCGCTGCGCAAGGCCCCTGTTTGTCCCTGCTGTGCCTCATTAAGAGCCGCCCTCAGAGCAGCCGTCCGCTGCTGGCTTCGCAGCATCCCTGTCTGCTGGTTGCGGAAAGTACGCGGCTGGTAGGCGGGGAAACCAGGAAAATACTCAGGATCAGAGGGTAGCTGGCGCGCCGGGATTTTCCCACTGTCTGCCTGCCCGGTTCTGCGGGGTTTACGTGCGGCTGCTGACTGCGCGGGCAGGCGCGGCTGCGCCGGTACAGGTAGATAGCGTTCTGGCGGCGCCTGGTACGTCTGCTGATCTTCTTCCTCATACCATATCCCCTCCTCTGCCAGCACATAATTATCAGCTTCATATTCGTAGGCGTCGACCTGTTCTTGCTCGTATTCGCGCCGGTATCCTCGACCGTAGCCACGCTCGTACTGATGCACCTGTGCCAGAGCAACGGCTTCCTCTTCGTGCGCTCGCAGCCGTTCCTCGTGGCGCTGCGAAAGATGGAAAAATAACGTAACGGAGATTGGAATACTGATGAGCAGAGCAGCAAGGCCTCCAATTAGACCACCCAATACCCAGGAGTTTAACGTATTACCAAACCAGAGGACCACCCCGGCCCCAACCACGAGCACCAACGCCACCAGGGCCAATCTCATAGCTCGTGCATCCTTTCTGAGCGCCCATACTCCATCCATGGGCAGGCTATATCGAACTTGTTTGCTTAGAGTATAACAGGATTAGCGGAAAAGCACAAGGGGAATTTTTCTTCTGCCCTGATAGAAGAAACGTAACAGGAGCAAAAACCGCGAGATCAGGCAGATTATAGAAGATGAAAACCCCTCCAGACCTGTCACTCTAAGCGCGGCGGAGAACCTCTGGTCACCGGCAATTGACGCCGCTCACCTCAGATTTTCCGCCGTCTAGAAATGACAGGCGAGAGGAAGGTTGTTATCACACAACATCGTTCACTACAGATGGATAGCCTCAGGCGACGCGGCTGGATGGAGGGCCACCGCAATTGCGGAAAATCGCCACCACCTTGCCCTGAATCTGCCACTCGCGGTCCCACTCGCTTCTGGGAATATAAATGGGATCGAGTTCGGAGTTCGCAGGCTGCAGGCGGATGCGATTATGTTCCTTTTCCTGGTAGAACCGCTTGAGCGTTGCGCTGCCGCTCGTCCCCTCTTGCAGGTGAACCGCGACGACGATATCGCCGCTTTCGCAACTGGTCTGCGGCTTCACCACGACATAATCGCCATCGCAGATGTGATCTTCGATCATCGAACTTCCCTTGACGATCAGGGCGTAGTGATCCTCCTGCTCCAGTTCGCGGCCCACATCGACGCGCTGATCCGGGTCGGAGAAAATGTCGAGGGGTTTACCGGCGGCAATCGCTCCCATCACCGGCACGCCTCGCACCGCTTTTGTCAGCTTAATGCCGCGACTCTTCTTTTGCTGTCGGCTGATGAGTCCCTTCTTCTCAAGCATGGTGAGATGGTAGTCGACATGACCGGTGCTGGCGATGTTCATTTCCCGGCCAATCTCGCGATTTGTCGGCGGCATCCCTTCCGTCTTTATGTAGTTGACGATGAACTCATACATCCTGCGCTGAATATCGCTGGCCTGCTCGCTAGCCATAGACTTTCAACCGCCTTTCTGACTACCAGACCGCCAGACTGTCAGACTGCCACACTGCCAGATTGTTCGCTGTTTGACTGCCTGACCTTCCTGGATATGTCTGTCCTGCGCGGCAGGCTTCCTGTGACGCCCATCGCGCGGAAATAGAAAATTTATTCAAGACTATCATACCATACCAATCTCTCCAATACAAGCCTTTTATCGAACGTTTTTTCCGAATTTATTTTCCTGAAACGTTTTTCCAGATTCCCCATTTTTCGGACAGGGCTTGGAATAGTCGGCGCATTTTGCTATACTCCTGGTAAGGAATGTATAAATGAACAGGCTAACCCTCATGCAGGGAAATCGCCGGTCGGTCGGGTGGCGGTCTGGTTGCTCGCCAGCAAGCACCTCATCTAACCGGGAAAGCAGGCTGGTAATTTGCGCTTAGCCGTAAAAAGGGTATACAATAGAGGCGTCAGGAATTCGACGGAACCTGATTTCAGAAAGAGGGAACAAAGAATGGTTGAGATGACAGTTGAAAGCGTGCGTATCAACCTTGCCACGCAGCAGCGCGTAGTCATCTTAAAAGCGACGAAGCAGGAACGCTACTTGTTCATCTGGATAGCGCATGCAGAGGCATATGCCATTGCCGTCGAACTTCAGGGTACGACCTCACAGCGACCTCTGACGCATGACCTTCTGAAGAATGTCATCAACGACCTGGGTGCCAGAATTGTGAGTGTCATTATCTCCGATCTGATCGACGACATTTTCTATGCTCGCATCGTTCTAGATGTCGCCGGTCGACATGTTGAGGTGGATTCGCGCCCCAGCGATGCCATCGCTCTGGCGGTGCGGGCGAAGACGCCGATCTACGTCGACGAGAATGTGCTGGAGCGTGCCGGAGTAGCCCTGGAAAACGATGAGCAATCCGTGGCAAAAGCTGAGCCGAGAAAAGATATAGAACCCGATAACCTCGATGCATACCGGGATTTCATCAATAGCCTGGATGTGCTTGATGAGTTTGGGAAAGAGTGAAGGATACCTCTCTTTCTCTTCATTAAGCGATAGAAATTGCCAGCAACTTTTGACCGGTGATGAATAACAACGGGGGCAACCAGGTTGTTTGCCCCCGTTATCATTCAGGCTGGCAGGGAGTCTATTGCGTCGGGTAGCGATCCAGGAGATCATCATATGTCTCGCGCCGCTCCATGACCTGTACGCCCTGTTCATCGAGCAGCAGCACGGCGGGGCGCGGCACCAGGTTATAGTTGCTTGCCATCGGCAGGCAATACGCGCCAGCAGTGGGCAGGGCCAACAATTCACCTTCCTGCATGCGCGGCAAGAGGACTTTTTCAATCAGCAGGTCACCTGACTCACAGTAACGCCCGGAGACGCATACTTGCTCTTCTGGCGTGGTCATCACGCGCTCTGCCGCCAGCGCCGTATAGACAGCCCCGTAGAGCGCAGGGCGGATATTGTCCGCCATGCCGCCATCGACAAAAATATACGTCACGCCGCCCGCCGTCGCCTTGCGCGCCCCCACGCGATAGACGGCCACGCCTGCTCTGGCAATAATCGAACGGCCCGGCTCAACAATCAACTCCGGCGCGGGCAGCGATTCACCAGTAGCAGCCAGCGCGCGCTCCATCGCCTGCTGGAGCGCCTGCGCCAGTGCTTCAACACCCGGTGTAGATACATTGTCCGGCGTATCAATTGCCCAGCCTCCGCCCGGGCTGATCTCCTGTGGCCACCAGTCGGCCTCGGCATGCAACTCGCCTGCCAGCGCCAGCAATCGCTCCAACGTCTCTTCATAGGGCCGCGTCTCCCGCAGCATGGTTCCTGTGTGCGCGTGCAGGCCCAGCAGGCGCAAATGTCCCTCGCTCAGAATGCGCAGCGCGGCCGCCCTGGCTTCGCCATCCAGCAGGGGAAAACCGAACTTCGAGGCGGCATGCCCCGTTTGCAGGTAGCGGTGCGTATCCGCATGGACATCAGGGGCCACACGCAGCAGCACCGCTGGCTGTCTGTTCTCCCGCCCGCGCTCCCGCACAATGCGCGTGAGCCGTTCCAGTTCGCTCCAGTTATCCAGCACCACGCGGCCCACGCCTGATCGCAACGCCAGCCGCAATTCATCCTCCGATTTATTGTTGCCATGAAACGAGACGCGCTCCATCGGCACACGCGCCTTTTGCGCCACCAGCAATTCGCCGCCCGAAACTACGTCCAGCCCCAGCCCCTGCTGCGCCACCAGCGCGGCCACTAATGGCGAAAGATACGCCTTTGCGGCATACAGCACCCGCACGGTAGAGGCATGGTATTGCTCCCGGAAGGCGCGCAGGTAGCTCTGACAGGCATTGACGATGGTGGCGCGATCAAATACATAGAGGGGCGTCCCATACTCCCGCGCCAGTTCAACCAGCGAATGACCGGCTATATGAAGCACCCCTTCCGGCGAGAGGGCCGCGCTATCCGGCAAAAGGCGGGAGAGCTGTGAGGGAATGTGAGATTGTTCTTGCATTGTGATACGGTCCTTTCACATCTGTGGTACAGAAACATAGTATCACAATCAAGGCGCTTCTCTGATGAGACGGGTCAATAGTTTGGCGACGGCGGCAGAGAGCGTGTTGCCAGAGTATGGTAAAATAGAATGAACCCCGTATTGCATTGAAGAGGAGTTGTTTTTTGATGACACAGACAGAGCATTCATTAGAGAAGCAGCAGGCGGCGAAGGTGGAGAAAAGGCCGCGCCTGCGCTTCGCACCGAGTCCGACGGGATTTCAGCACATTGGCGGCTATCGCACCGCCCTCTTTAGCTGGCTGTTTGCGCGCCATAGCGGCGGCGATTTTATCCTGCGCATTGAAGATACCGATACTGCCCGCACCGTTGAAGGCACGGTTGAATATCTGATAGATGGCCTGAAGTGGCTGAACATGGATTATGATGAAGGCCCCATTGTTGGTGGTCCCTATGGTCCCTATTATCAGACGGAGCGCAAAGCTCTCTACCAGCATTATGCCCACCAGTTGATCGAGTCGGGCCATGCCTATTACTGCTACTGCTCGCCTGAGCGACTGGAGCAGGTACGCAGGGAGCAGGCCGCGCAGAAGTTGCCGCCGCGCTACGATCGGCACTGCCGCTACCTGACAGCGGAGCAGCGCGCCGAGTACGAGGCGGCAGGCATCAAACCAACGGTGCGCTTCGCCATGCCGCTTGAGGGCGAGACCGTTGTGCATGACGAACTGCACGGCGATATCACCTTCAATAATGCCGATATCGATGATTTCATCATTCTCAAGTCGGACGGCCTGCCCACCTATCATCTGGGGCATATCGTCGACGATCACCTGATGGGCATCACGCATGTCCTGCGTGGTGAGGAGTGGATTTCCAGCGCGCCGCGGCACGTCCAGATCTATAAGGCGCTGGGCTGGGGAATGCCGAAAATCTACCATGTGCCAGATGTGCTGGGAAAAGATAAGAAAAAGCTCAGCAAGCGGCATGGCGCGCCCTCGTGGATCGATTTTCAGAGGCAAGGTTACCTGCCCGAAGCCGTCTTCAACTTCCTGGCCCTGCTCGGCTGGTCGTATGATGACAAAACCGAGATCATGACCCGCGAGGAGCTGATTGAGCGATTTACGCTTGACCGTATTGGCGTCTCCGGCGGCATCTATGACGCCGATAAGCTACTGTGGATGAATGGCTACTACATCCGGCACCTGCCGCTTGAGGAGTTCACGCGCCGCACCATCCCCTACATGGAACGGCCAGAAGCCGAGGGTGGTCTGCCCGATACCGTCCGGCGCCCGCTTGATTTCGAGTACACTATGCGCGTCCTCAGCCTTGAGCAGGAGCGGCTCAAAACGCTGGGCGAGGCCGCGCATGCCGTCTCGTTCTTCTATACCGACACGCTGGGCTACGAGACGCCGCTGCTCATCCAGAAAGGGATGGATGCCGGGCGCACGCTGATGGCCCTCACCCGCGCCCGTGACCTGCTCAACAGCATTGAGCAGTGGGAACACAGCGTCATGGAGCAGCCAATGCGCGAACTTGCCAGCGAACTCGGCCTGAAAACCGGCCAGCTTTTTGGCTCGATCCGCACGGCAGTCAGCGGGCGCACCGCCACGCCCCCGCTCTTCCAGATGATGGAGGTGCTGGGCCGCGCACGCTCCATGCAGCGCATCAACGAGGCCATCGCCCGCCTGTCGTAGTTCGCGCCAGCATCATAAGAAAAGACATGGTAAACAAAGACTACATCTTACGCCTGGCGGAACGGCTGGGCAGATTTCTTGCCAGAATCCTCTTCCTGCAGGAAGCAAACCGGCAGGAAGAGGCCCTCATCCTCATCGATGAGGCGTTCCGCCAGGCAACGGGCCTGACCACCGGCCTGATTAACTCGCTACCGGAGGAGGCGTTGCTCAATATGCTCTCCCCGCGCGGCTCGTTGAATGCGGAACTCTGCTTCTATGTCGCGGTATTGCTCAAGGCCGAGGGAGACGTGTACGCCAGCCTGGATAAGCAGAATGAGAGCTATTACCGCCATCTCAAGGCGCTGAACCTCTTTTTAGAGCTATTCCTGCACGGCAAGAGCATCGACGACCTCGATCTCTTCCCCAACATCGACGATCTGGCGCAGCGACTGGAAGCATATGAGTTGCCCCTGCCAACCAATCGCAAGCTGTTTCAGTACAACGAAAAGGCCGGTCGCTATGCCAGAGCGGAGGATGTTCTCTTTGAGATGCTTGAAGGAGACGAGGTGCCATCGGGCCTGATCGCGGAAGGCATCGCTTTCTACCACCGACTGATGGCAAAAAGCGACGATGAACTGCTGCTCGGGAACCTCTCACGGGAAGAGTTACGGGAGGGACTGGCACAGGTAGAAGGAATGAGATGAAGTCTCCACAGGTTGCTCGCTCGACCGTTGCCGATACGTGGCGCTGGCTCTGGCCCGATGTGTTGATGCGCATTCTGCCGCTCGGCATCATCCCGTTCCTGTACATCTTTATTTTCCACCTGCCGCTCTCGTTTCTCGGCCTGACACTGCACAACCTGGGCGAGCAGATCATCGCGGGCATCGTTGTCGGCATCGTCATGACCGCATTTGCCGCCGCGTACCGCATGAAGATCGTCGGCCCCTGGTTTCGCCGACCCACACCCGCCGATCAGACGCTGCAAGCCTTTTTCTACCTGATTATTAACGCGCCCGTCGAGGAACTGTTCTTTCGCGGCTTCCTGCTGGCCGCCGTCACGCAGTGGACAGGCTGGCTCGGCTGGGGCTGGCTGGTCAGCACGGCGTTCTACACGCTCTACCACCGGCTGGGCAAGTGGAACTGGCGCAGCGTGGGCGGCGTCGGTCTCGCCGGTATCGTCTTCAGCATCGTCTACCTCGCCCAGCCACAGCCCTACTCGCTACTCGGCGTCGTCATCGTCCACGGCCTCACCACCTGGGGCTTTCTCAGCCTCGGTGATGAGATCATGTACCGATTCTGGAAACGCAGGCAGGCTTAAACGTCAACCTCTATGCCCACACCCAGGTGGCGCGCATTGCGATAGACCTGCAAAGCAACGGCTAGGTCCTGCACGGCGAGGCCAACCGACTTGAACAGGGTTATTTCATCTTCATGCTGGCGTCCCGGCGCTGCCCCGCTGACCAGTTCGCCCAGCTCGCTCCATGTTTGGGGGCAGGAGATGCGACCAGCCGCCAGGGGCTGCAAGAGATCCCCCGCTTCGACCAGCGCCGCCTCACGTTGATCGACCACGATGCGGGCATGGGCGACGGTTTCAGGGTCTACCTCGCGCATTTCGGGGGTGAAGGCGCCGACGGCGTTGATATGCGTTCCCGGCTCGATGTCGCGCCATGTAAAGAGAGGGACAGTGGCTGTGGTAGCGCAGGCGACCAGCGATGCGCCCTTGAGGGCTTCGGAGGCGGAAGCGGCGCGATAAATGGGCGGGCAGGCTGCACCGAGCAGCGATTGTACGATCGCCACCAGTTGTTGATAGTGTTCGTCGCTGCGGTTGACCACGCGCACCTCGCGCAGGGGGCGCACGGCATCGATAGCCAGAAGCTGCGTCGGAGCCTGTGCGCCTGCGCCGAAGAGAGCGAGGACATCCGCCTCTCGCCGCGCCAGCAACTCGGTCGCCAGGCCGGAGACGGCCCCGGTTCGCATGGCAGTGAGCCAGCCGCCCTCTAAAATAGCCTGCGTGCGGCCGGTCGTCGCATCCAGCAAGAGAACAGAGGCGTACAGACTCGGCAGGCCACGAAGCGAATTGCGCGGCATGACCGTAATTACCTTGAGGCTAAAAGCCTCCTGTTCGGTCGTTTGTAGTAATGAGGGCATCAATAGCGCGGTCCCTTGCTCCGGCAGCCCGACAGCCAGCCGCTGCGGCATCTGTGCCTGCCCGGCGTGCAGCGCGCCAAAGGCCAATCGCATGGCCTCGATGGCTTCTGGCATTGTAAGACAACGTTGGATATCGCTACGTGAGAGAATAAGAGCCATGACTCCTCCTGACAGCTGATTATCTACAGGTTCCGCTCCGAACGGGCGTCCTATCGTGTTACCGATCAATACCCGAATCGTCTAGCCAATACAGAAAGCTTATGCCAAAAGAGAACTCCTGGCAAGACTTTTCCGTTTCATCTCTTGCATGATTATGGTATCCTGCTAAGGGGTCTATCTTTTTCGAGAAACTGGAGGTAGCGTTTGAAAGTTGTAGTAACCGGGGGGGCGGGTTTCATCGGCTCCCATCTCTGCACCCGGCTGCTGGAAGAAGGCCATGAAGTGCTATGCGTGGATAATCTGCTGACAGGTTCGCGGCAAAATATTGCTCCGCTATATTCTCATCCATCTTTTACCTTTCTTGAACACGACGTGACTCAACCTTTCGAGTTTGAGGCTGAAGCGATTTTCCACCTGGCCAGTCCGGCCAGCCCTGTTGGCTATATGGAACATCCCATCGAAACCATTCTGGTCAACAGTCAGGGAACCTATCAGATGCTGGAACAGGCGAAGCGACAGCATGCCCGTTTCCTGGTCTCCTCCACCTCGGAAATTTATGGCGACCCGCTGGTTCACCCACAGCATGAAAGCTACTGGGGCAATGTCAACCCGATTGGCCCGCGCGCCTGCTACGATGAAAGTAAGCGCCTGGGGGAGACGCTGACGATGGAATATGTGCGCCAGTATGGCCTCAACGCCCGCATCGTGCGCATCTTCAACACTTACGGCCCCAACAGCCAGTTCAACGATGGCCGCATGATCCCCAATTTCATCACCCAGGCCCTCAAGAACGAGCCGCTAACCATTTATGGCGATGGCACCAGGACGCGCAGCATCTGCTACGTCAGCGATCTCGTCGAGGGGCTGCTGCTCGCCATGTTCACTCCCGGAACGATGGGCGAGGTCTTCAATCTGGGCAATCCTGAAGAACACACCGTGCTGGAATTCGCGCATACGATCATCCGTCTCTGTAACGCATCCTCGGATATTCTCTTTGAGGACAGCCGCGTCGACGATCCCGAACGCCGCCGCCCCGATATTTCTAAGGCGCGTCAGCTTCTCGGCTGGGAACTGAAAGTTCCGATGGAGGAGGGCCTGCGCCGCACAATTGCCTGGTTCAGTAATCAGAGTACGGAGTTATCCACTGTCTTATAGCGGGGGCAACGGTCTGGTCCCCCTGGAAACAGGAAAGCATGAATATTCCCGGCGTTGGCGGATGGGAGAGCGTTCGCCACGATTCATGGTTTAACAACGCAGGCAGAACACTACGCTCGCGCGTTTCACTAGCAAATCTGGCAGGTTTGTGCGGGGCGCTGTTTGCTATTGCTATGCTCATCGCGTTACCGGAACCCTGGAATCTGCGCCTGCCGCTCTATCTGCTGGCGCTGGGGTTGTGCGTCCTGCGCCCGCGCATGGCGCTCTACCTCATGCCGTTTGCCGTTCCCTGGGGATCGCTCGATTCCATCGCCATCGGCTCGGCCAATCTGAACAGCGCGGATATCCTCGTCGCTTTTCTGGCCGTCGGCTGGCTGCTGAGCTTCGTGCTGCACCCAACCGCGACGCAACCGCTGCCGGGGCCATGCGATCGCGAACGCTTGCCGGTGCCGCGCTACTTTATCCTCGCCACGATGGCGCTAATCGGCGTCATGTTTCTCTCACTCTTCGTCGCCATCAACTACGCTTCGAGTCTGAAGGAGATCGTCAAATGGGTGGAATTCTTCGTGCTGGTGCTGATCGGCTCGCAGTATATTCGCACCCGCAAACAACTCTGGACGCTCGTGGCGCTGATCTGCCTGGCCGCCATTTCGCAGGCATTTTACGGCTATGCCCAGTATTTTCTTAATCTGGGGCCAATCGCTTTTGTGCGCGACGCCAGCCTGCGCGTCTATGGTACGTTCGGCCAGCCCAACCCCTTCGCCGGTTACATCAACATGACGCTCAGCGTCGCGCTGGCCCTGACGCTGCTTGGTCGCGGTCGACTGCTGCGCACCTGCGCGGGCGTGACCGCGCTTCTGCTGTTAGCCGTAGAGCTGTTGACGCAGTCGCGAGGCGGAGAAATTGCGCTGGCTGCCGCCGTCGTCTTCATTATCTTCGTCGGCATGCCACGCCTGCACTCCGTCTTCGGCCTGGCGGTCATCGGTCTGCTTGGCGTCGTCGGTCTCTTCCTGGCTGACTTCCTTCCCGCATCTATACTGCTTCCCGTTGCCCGCGTCCTCGGCACCAATCAGATTTCCTTTACCAATCCCAGCGCCCAGGATTATTCGACCGCCGAACGTCTGGCCCACTGGATCGCGGGCATCCATATGTTTCTCGACCACCCCATCCTGGGGGTCGGCATCGGCAACTATCCTGATGCCTACCCTCACTACTACATTACCATCTTTGTGAACTCGCTGGGCCACGCGCACAACTACTACATCAATATCGCGGCAGAAACCGGCATCATCGGCCTGACCATCTTCCTCTGCTTCCTGATAGCCATGTTCTTTGCCGCAGGCTGCGCCCTGAAGATCGTGAACCGTAAATACCGGCAGGCGAAGGCGCAGCAGGGAGAGAGCCAACCGGAGATAGTCGCCCCTGTGGGGACAGAGCGCAAACTCTTCCTGCTCCTGCACCCGCGCCGCTTGATGCAGTATTACCGCGCACAGGATAGTCGGGATACGCTGATTCAACTGACCAATGACCGGGCGCTGGCCATCGGGTTGCTGGCGGCCCTGCTCACCGTCTGCGTGCATAACCTGGTCGATGATCTCTACGTCCACAGTATGACCAATCTGATGGCGTTACTCCTGGCCGCCCTGATCCGTCTTGCATGGGTAACGCCCAACGTCGCGAGCGAGTATGGAGCATAGCGTTGACCACATACAACAAACAGCCAGCTAACGCCTCCCTCTCGGAAGCTGAAACAACAGAAGATGGGCAAGTAGCCAGCCTGCCAGAAACGGCGAACATGGAGCCTGGGCCAGCGCAGAGCGCAGAGACTCCGGAGGAAATCACGCGCGACCAGATCTCGCTCGCCAGACGGCTGCTCAACTGGCGTACCATTGTGCCGCTGCTGGTGGTGCTGGCGCTGCTGATCTTCTCCGCGCAAAAGCTCAACATCGACCCGGCAAAGACGTGGGCTGCTATTCGCGCCGCCAGCCTGCCGCTTTTCCTGGCCGCCTTTCTCACCTACTACCTCTCATTCCCCCTGCGCGCTCTGCGCTGGCGCTTGCTGCTGGAAAATGCCGGTCTTACCGGGTCCAACGGCGTGCAGTTACCCGGCCTCTGGAAGCTGACCGAGATCGTCTATATTTCCTTTTTCGCCAACGCGGTCGTCCCGGCCAAGCTGGGCGATCTCTATCGCGCCTACCTGCTACGCCAGGATAGAGGGGTATCGACGGCACGCGGCTTCGGCACCGTGCTGGCAGAACGGCTGCTGGACCTGATCGTCCTGCTGCTGCTCTTTGTCTCCGCCATCATGATTAGCCTGCACTCCAATCTGCCAACGCAGTTGCATGCCGGGCTGTTCGTGACACTGGGACTGGTAATCTCAGGCATCATCGGCCTCTTCCTGCTGCGTCTCTTTCGCCGACAGATCGCGCGCATCATTCCGGCGCGCCTGCGAGGTCACTATACACATTTTCAGGAAGGTACGCTGGGTTCGTTCCAGCGCCTGCCCCTGCTGGCGGCGCTCACCGTTGGCGTCTGGAGTTGCGAGGCGTTGCGCTTTTTCTTTGTCGCCCTCGCCCTCAACCTGATCGGCGGCAATCTGCTGCACGTCCTGACGGCAGCGTGCTTCATTGCCCTCGGCGAAGCGTTGCTCACCATCGTTCCCTTTACCGGCGGCGGCGTTGGGCTGGTGGAAGCCGGTATGTTCGCCATGCTTGCCCTCTTCTCCCCCGCCAGCCAGAGCCTGGCAGCAGCAGCCATCCTGCTGGATCGCACCATCAGCCTGCTGAGCGTACTGACTCTCGGCTTCGTCGTCTTTCTCATTGCTTTCGGACGACAGGCTACAAAACCGGGGCAACAAAAATCTTGACACGGGAAACGGGCTGGACTATAATTTTTGCGCAGGTCAAGGGATGGGGCAACCCGCCCTGAAACTGGCCGCGAGGGGAGGGAATCCGGTGTCGGAAGTCAAAATCGGCGAGAACGAATCGTTCGAAGTGGCACTGAAGCGGTTTAACCGCAAAATCCAGCAGGACGGTATCCTCGCTGAAGCTCGGCGTCGCGAACATTATGAGAAGCCGAGCGTCAAACGCAAGAAGAAAGAGGCGGCAAAACGCCGCAAGAGCGCAAAATAAGATAAGCAGCAATAAAGCCTCCGGGGCGCGGCGCTGACATCACAAAAACAGCGCCACGTCAGGCGGAGGTATTCTTTTTCAGATGGGTTGTACGGATATGACAAATACACAAAACGACCATCCCGAGCTGGAATTGTACGTGGATACCGGCAATGACGAGACCAACGCCAGCGTACAGGCATTGCTGGCCACGCTTCCGCTCGATCAGACCATCGAACGCACACTACAGGCGGCAGGCATATCCGAACCGGTCATGCTGACCCTGCTGGTGACGAACGACGAGACGATCAAAGAGATGAATAAGCAGTATCGCCAGTTGAACAAGCCCACAGATGTCCTCTCCTTTCCGCTCTTAGAGAGGCCGCTGGTCAACGCGCCCGCCGAGCAGCTCTGGCAGCCGCAGGAGGGAGAGCAAGCGGGTGTAGAGACGCAGTTTGTCACGCCACCCGAACTGGTGACAAACCTGGGCGATGTCGTCATCTCCTGGCCAACCGTGCAGCGACAGGCTTCCTCAGTCGGGCATTCCGCAGGCTACGAACTACTCTACCTGCTCTCGCACGGTGTGCTGCACCTCATCGGCTACGACGACATGAGCGAGGCGGGCTATCAGGCAATGGTCGGTATCCAGCAAGCTGTTTTACAATCACTGGGCCAGAAAGCGTAATCGAGCGATGAGCCTGCCAACAGGGCCAGAAGAAGAGCCTGTGCAAAGCAAAAGCGAATGGGCTAAATTCATCGCGGGCTTCGGCTATGCCTTCAACGGCCTCTGGTATACCCTGCGCACGCAGCGCAACATGCGAGTTCACCTCTCCATTGCGCTGCTTGCTTTGTTGGTAGGGCTCCTCTTGCGCATTTCACCCGTCGAGTTTGCCATTGTCTTCCTCGCTATCGTCGCCGTCTTCACCGCCGAAATGTTCAACACCGTCCTCGAACTCTGCGTTGACCTCGCCTCACCCGAATACAGCCCCATCGCCAAAGTCGCCAAAGATGTAGCCGCCGGGGCCGTCCTCTTCAGCGCCATCATCTCCGTCATCATCGGCCTGCTCATCTTCCTGCCACACATCATCGCCCTTTTTCACCGCTAACCAGACTGGACAGGAGCAGCCCATGTTCAACATCTGCCAGCAATGCGGCTTCTGGTCAGACGAGCAGGCCATAGACCCCACCGGGCCTTGCGCCATCTGTCCCCACTGTGGCCACAAACACCCGTTTCGCCAGCTTCCCCTCTTCATCATCACCGGCCCCAGCGGCGTGGGCAAATCCACTCTCAGCATCGAACTCGCGCCACAACTGCCCCGCTATGTCTGCCTGGATAGCGACATCCTGTGGGGTCACGTCCCTGCAACACCCGAAGATGATTACAGAAGCTACTGGAACGTCTGGCTCAGCATGGCCGTAGCCATCAACCAGAGCGGGCATCCCGTCGTTCTCTTCGGCACTACCCTGCCCGGTAAGCTGGAAGCCAGTCCTTACCGCCGCTATTTCAGCGCCATTCATTACCTCGCCCTCATCTGCTCCGACGAAACACTGATCCAACGCCTGCTCGACCGCCCCGCCTGGCGTCGGTCGAGCAACGAGGCATTCATCGCCAGCATGCTCGACTTCACTCGCTGGCTCAAAGAACATGCCGATACGACACAGCCACCCATGACGCTGCTGGATATTACGGGGCAGTCTATAGAGCAGACAGCGGAAAGTATCGCTCGGTGGCTCCAGAATTGCACATAACGCACCGGATTCGTAGTTTACAGCCATTGACATGTTCCGTAAACTAAAAATAACGTCGTCACCTGCCGCATCGATGACCGCGACCTGGATGCTATCGATGCCTTGATCGAGGCAGGTATTCGCAACAACCGCAGCGACGCAGCGTCCTGGCTCATCCACGTCGGCCTCGAAGCCAACCGGGAACTGGTCGAGAAAGTCTATGGCACGGTGGCCGAAATTCGCCGCTTGCGCGTCATGGCCCAGGCGCTGGCGCAGGAGGTAACAGAGGGAAAGACCGCCGCAAAGGAGGAGCAGCATGACAGAAACCAGTGACATCTGGACCGGCAAAGCCAGCCGCTACGACCGGGCGCGCCCGACGCCGCCGCCGGCCTTGCTCGATCTGCTGACACAGTTGATTGACACGCCGCGTCCCGTCCTGGTGGTGGATCTGGGCAGCGGCACCGGCCTCTCCACCGCGATCTGGGGTGAGCGGGCCGAGCAAGTAATCGGAATTGAACCCAACGCCGATATGCGCCAGGAAGCCCTGCGCAACCTTGAAGGCCATCCCTATACGGCCCATATCGAGTATCGGGAGGGGGTTGCTCATCAGACGGGCCTGCCTGATGGCTGCGCGGATATCGTCACTGCCGCCCAATCCTTCCACTGGATGGAGCCGACTACGACGCTGGCCGAGATCGCTCGCATCCTGCGGCCTGGCGGACTCTTTGCCGCCTATGACTATGATTCGCCGCCAGCAATCCACTGGGAACTTGACCGGCTCGCTCAGGAGGGCAATCTGCGCTTAGTGGAGCTTGTTCGGAAGCGAGGGCTGGCTCAGAGTTTTACGATCTGGCCGAAGAACAAATCCCTCGAACCCCTGCGCGAGAGCGGCCACTTCCGCTTCACTCGCGAGGTGCTGCTGCATCATATCGAGCAGGGAGACGCGACGCGCTTTCTTGAGATGATGCAGAGCAGCGCATTCAGCAGCCGGTTCCAGTTCACCGAACAGGAGATCGGGCTTGATCGCCTCGCCCGAACAGCGTTCCAGTTGATGGGGTCCGAACCTATCCCCTGGTACTGGAGTTACCGGGTGCGTATCGGGGTCAGGTGAGTGCGAGAAGTGGACAAAGTTCCCCGAACCGTTGAGCGTGATTGGAGGAGATCGCCCGCGTGTTATTTGCTCCGGCTCTGAGGAACAAGGATAGCCGCGAAGCCACCCCACCAGCTGAGAAATGTCGCATGTGTCAGCGAATGGCGATTGAAGATGGATGAGTCGGCAATGTAGACATACTTGCTATCGCCACCGGTCACAACGACGAGATGGCCGTTTCCATCTGGATATCTGCCCGGCGGAAAACTGACGATGACGGGCCGCCCCTTACTGGCAATATCGATGATCTGATTGAGCGAGAATTGATGGCCCCAGATAGTCGTAAAGCCGAAGTGAGAGGCCGTCTGCGCAACCCCTGCATCCTGTAGCAGGCCCAGTTGCGGCGTGATGGCCCCTATGCCAGCCTCAACCTTCAAGATATCGGTGATGCGGTAATGATGCCCGTAAGCGTTAATCACTTCGGTCAGTGCCGCAGTGGAGCAGGCAGAGTAGGCCCAGAGATTGTATTCCTGCTTAGAACTGTATTGCGCCGGGTCAAGCTGGCTGATACGCACCAGTTTCTGTGAGGCGGTCGAGGCTTGCTGCAAAGGATCGGGAGTGGGCTGAGCAGTAGCAACAGGCTGGGTGAATGGCAGTGCGGCAGCAATCAGCGAAATACCGGGCAGCAAGGTTCGTAAAATGATCATGCCAAACAGCAGCAGGGTGATGAGTACCAGCCCCAGACCCATGAGCGAAGTTGGATTGTTCAATCGGGGGCGCAAAATGCCGCCGACAATGCCGGAAAAGGAGAAATCTGTACTCGCGCTCAACGCGCTCTCAGTCGTAACCCGCCGCGCGCGCCGGGGAATCATAACGGACGGCGTACTGCGATCAGCAGCATAAATACTATAGCGTTCTCGTTCCTGGGCTTGAGTACGCCACGAAAGGACATAGCCAAGCACGACCACAGCAAGGGAAATAGCCAGCAGCGCGAGCAGCAGAACGCCGACCATCTGTACAGACTCCTGAAGTCTAGAGGGAGCAACACCGGCCTGCATGTGTTCTGGCTCCCGATACCTCTAACACATTCACAACAAAATAACCGCAAAACGCATCAATCTGGTGCATATTGTACCATTACCATCTCTCTCTGGCAAGCGTTTTGTGCCATTTTTGCTCATTTCCTGGAATATATGTTCAAAAACCATTCCCCCCAGCATATCGTAAAAAAGCCCCTTCCCCTGTTATGCGGAGCGGCAATGAGCCGTTAGCCCTGAGTGCAGCGAAGGGGAAGCATCTGCTCTTGCCATGCCCTCTGCTTGTTCACCGCAGATGCTTCACTCGCGCTCAGCATGACACGTTGGGGCCACGTTTTTACGACATGACATGTCGGCGGTGCTGTTTTATAGAATGACCAGGCCGGAGGGGACGGTTTTCCCATCAGGCATGGAGAATACTTGCTATCAACCGACAGGGGACATAGAATGAGGAGCGTCGTCGCAACAATGAAAGGGAGAATTACATTATGCCAGTGCTTGCAGGGTGGCTTACGGGAGAGCAGGTGCCACAGGAAGTAATCGAACAGGTGTTGCTCACAATGGGGAATGTATTGGGACGGCACGCCGGGCAGTCGGGCCAGCAAGGTCAATCGGAGCAGCAAATGCAACCAGCGCGGACAACGCAGCCGGGGGCCGGGCTGCTGGCCTTCGCCGACGCGGCCTATGCCACGCGCCAGCGCATCGAGCCGCCCGTGCTGGACTGGTCGCCCGATCGGCGCACGCTCGTCTATCGCCGCCCGCTCTCCGGCGCGCACCCGCTCTACTACATCGAGAACTGGCCCGCGCAGGGCAACCTGCTCTTCGCCAGCGAGATCAAGGCCCTCTTCGCGGTTGGCGCGCCGCGCCGCCTGCACCTGCCAGCCCTTGCTGCCCTCCTGCGCTACGGCTTCATTCCCGCTCCCTGGACTGCCTTTCAAGACATCCACATTGTTCCCGCCGGTTCCATCCTGCGCTGGCAGCGTTCTAAAACCGTCGTCAACCCCTCTACAGACCATATCTTCGACGAATCTCCCTCATCAACTCAACATCTTGATATTCTCGACCGGTTTTCCACCATACTCGACAACACGATCACTGCCCTGCTACCCGCGCACGAACAACTGGCGGCCCTCTCACGAGGAAACATCGCCTCCGCTCTCACATTCGCGCTCGCCGCTCAAAATGCCGCATCGCCATTTACTGTAGCCTCTCTTGGCTATAGGAAATCCTCGCGTAAAGCAGAGCAATTCGCCAACGCCCACCAACTGCCGTTTTTAGCCATCACCGGCGTTGACCGCCCGGAATTCTGGGTCGCCACACTGCTGGGGCTGGAGGCTCCCTGCATCGACAGCTATCAACTCGCCTGGCATCAATTGCTGCACACCGTCTCCGTCGAGACCGACGCAAGGGTCGCGCTCACCGGGCAGGGAGCGACCTCATTGCTCGCCACAGGAGAGCAGTTCAGGCAGCATTCAACAGAGGCCGACATATCACAGGAATCCGTTTTCCACTCTTACGCGTATATGATCTCTTCAGCAACGACGCCATCAGCTTCGCGCATCTGGTCGGCGGTAGCGGCGCAATTGCTGCGAGAGGCACAGCCCTGGGAGGAGACGCATCACGCGCGCAAACTGGCCCGGCAGGCAGAGAAATTGCCGCCGGAGCAGCGATGGCGCTATCTCGATCTGCACCTGCGCCTGCCAGACCGCCACATCGGCCCCGCTCACCAGCTCGCCACTCAGGAACACATCGCCCTGCGCTCTCCCTATCTCATCCCCGACGTCACGCGCCTGCTCACCGGCCTGCCTCCTATCCTCGCGGATGGCACATCCCGACAAACCATCCTCAACGAACTGGCAAAACGCTACTTCCCTGCCGATCTGGTAATGGAACACCACGTGCAAGCACAGCAGATGATACCTACACAATCGCTGCTAGACATCGAACAATCCGAACTCCTGCAACAAACCCTTTCACCAGAGGCATTGCAAGCGACGGGCATTTTTGATGTAGAAGCCGTGCAGGAACTGTTGAGAGCAGGCAAGCAGGCAGGGACAGTTGCCAGAGAGTTAATGCTGGTATTTACGACGCAATTGCTGTGCAAGCTGTTTGAGGTGGGGGTGTAAGATGCCTTCCCTCCCTGACTGTAGTCTACATGTTCAAGATTGATACTACTTACACCCATGAAGCTTTATACAACGCTCTCTGGCAACGGGATTTCTTTCATAGCTATTCACATATATCTGCTTCTTTGCGCCCTCGTACAGGTCTTCATCGCTTTCCACACCTACCTCTTCCGGGATGCGCACTTCGTCTGCAACATATAATTCGCTCATTGCTTCTTTTAACTCTGGCCGCAGAATCCAGTAATATCCTTTCTTTGTACTCACTCCCCAGAAAGGAACATGCCACCAGTTCACCCCCTCCCCATACTTTTGCTCAGGGGCTTGAATGTTGAGGGCCGTTACTATCCGCTTCCCCAGGCGCCCAACCTGAAGATTAATAGGACCATGATGAGGCATATGGAGTTCATTAGCTAACTGGCCAGCCGTCGCCATACAACTCTTTCTGGCGAATATCAACTTGAGCAATTGAATATCTTTCTCTCTTATGATACTTCCATCTTCCAGAAGAAACATCCATTGCTCTTTTGTTATGTCTATCGGGTCTTTCCAGTAATGCGTTTCATCTATGCTTTCGTCAAACATAGGTACTCTCCTACAGTTTTGAGTAGTTTTAAGTGCTGTAAAAAGCCCTGTAACTCAGATAATGGATGGCTCCGCGCTTCTCTATGCAAGCTCTGGAACCATCCATTGTCCTTCTCAGCTCTCTAAACTACGCCTCAGAGGGTGTGTACATCGCGTAGCGGCTGCGCAGGACTTTTTTGTCGAATTTGCCGACGCTGGTTTTGGGGATGGCGTCGATGAAGAGGACGTCGTCGGGGAGCCACCATTTAGCGACGCGAGGGCGCAGGTAGTCGAGGATTTCCTCTTTTGTGATCTGGCCCTCGTAGTCGGGTTTGGCGACGACACAGGCGACGGGACGCTCTGACCATCTGGGATGGGGGACGCCGATGACGCAGGCTTCCAGCACTTTAGGATGGCCCATAATCAGGCTTTCCAGCTCGACGGAGGAGATCCATTCGCCGCCGGACTTGACCAGGTCTTTGGTGCGGTCGACCAGCTGGATGCTGCCGTCCCCGTCGACGACGGCCACGTCGCCGGTGCGCAGCCAGCCTTCGGCAAATTTCGCGCTCGATTCGTCGTCGGCGTAGTAGGCGCGAGCAATCCAGGGGCCGCGCACCTGCAATTCGCCGAAGCTCTTGTTATCCCAGGGAACTTCTTTGCCTGTCTCTACGTCCACCACGCGGAATTCGACGCCCGGTATGACCGTTCCCTGCCGCGCGCGAATGCGGAATTGTTCCTCCGGCGGCAGTTCGTGCTGGTAGCTGCGCAGTTTGGAGACGGAGGCCAGCGGTGAGGTTTCGGTCATGCCCCACGCCTGCACGATGTTGATGTTGTGTTTTTGCAGGCCCTCGATCAACGCCTGCGGCACAGCGGAGCCGCCACAGTAGATAGCGCGCAGGGAAGAGAGGTCGAAGTCGTTTCTGCCGAGCAGGTTCAACAGACCAATCCAGATCGTCGGCACCCCGCCGCCAAGCGTGACGCGCTCATCGGCCATCAATTGCGCCACCCGCATCGGGTCCATGTAGCGACCGGGCAGGACGAGCTTTGCGCCCACCATCACGGCGGCGTGTGGGAAACCCCAGGCGTTGGCATGGAACATCGGCACGACAGGGAAAACGACATCCTGCTCGCACATGCCGGGGCCATCGGCGAGGCCAACGCCCATCGAGTGCAGGAAAATGGAACGGTGGCTGTAGACGACACCTTTGGGGTTGCCCGTCGTGCCAGAAGTGTAGCACATGGCGGCGGCAGTGTTCTCATCGAACTTCGGCCATTCGATGGTTTGCGGCTGGTCGCCGATGAAGGTCTCGTAATCCACCGAGGGCTGGAGCTTGCCCGTCGCGTTGGGCGCTTCACCCATGATAACGTAGAGCTTCACGCTCTTCAGCCCGTCAGCCAGTTGTTCCAGCAGCGGCACCAGGTCGCCATCGATGAAGATGATTTTATCTTCGGCGTTGTTGATGATGTAGTCGAGCTGGTCGGCGAAGAGGCGAATGTTGAGGGTGTGCAACACCGCGCCAATACAGGGAATGGCAAAATACAACTCCAGGTGACGATACGTGTTCCAGGCAAACGTGGCGATGCGATCTCCCTGCTCCACGCCCGCACTTTTCAGCGCGTTCGCCAGTTGGATCGTGCGCTTCCCCCAATCGCCATAGGTATAGCGATGTGGCGCTCCATCGGTCTGCGTTACAACCTCCTTGCGGGAAAACAGACGCACGGCGCGATCAAACGCATGGTGCAACGTCAGGGGATAGTCCATCATCAAACCTTGCATACGACCCTCCTCAATGAAGTGATGCATCCAAATGTTGAGCATACCTGTACCTGTGCCAGACGGCTTTTCCCTATTATACCTGTTCGGCGCGCGTAACTCAAGGACGTGATGCCCAGATCACACATACATTTTCTTATAAAGAGCGCGGACACAGAGAGAATGTGAGCAGCAAAAAGTTAAGAAAGATAAACCCGACCTGAAAGAACACTGAGAATTTCTGTGAATTCTTAAGCTTCTCTTGCCCATTGCTGACAAATCTGTTACTCTTGTTGTGACGAAAAAATTGTGCGGTGTGGTCTGTGGCATAAGATACTCCACCGCCAACTCGCGCTTTGTTATCAGGAAGTTGCAAGAGAGGAGTGACAATGGTTATTCGACAGGGAACAGGAAAAGCACGAGGGCTGGCTGCAATGAGTCCAGAGAAACGCCGGGAAATTGCCAGCAAAGGTGGGCGCACTTCCCAGGCGCGCGGGACGGCTCATCAGTGGACGCCAGAAGAAGCCTCTGCCGCCGGGAAGAAAGGCAGCGCCCGCTACGCCCTGCGCCGCCAGCAGGCCAACCCGTAGTTTCACCAGCCTCTTAATGATCGATACTTTCAATTGTTGCCGCCGCCGTTCTGTCGCCACGTGCCGCTGCCCAGCGTAACGCTTCCGCCGCGAGGTAAAGCGAGCCGGTAGCGCAGATCAGATCATCGCTCGCCGCCACTTCCAATGCGAGGTTCATGGCGGCAACGCTCTCTTTTGCCGTAGATATTTGCACATGGGGCGCGTAGCGGGCGAAAAGTTCCTGCAATTGCGCTATCGAGGCGGCGCGAGGATTTGTCATGCGCGTCAATATGACGCTATCCACTCCTGCCAGCGCCTGTACAATGCCTGCCAGGTCTTTATCGGCGTTGACGCTCAAAACGACGATCAGATGTCGGTAGGAAAACGAATCGCGCAGGGCGCGCAGCAATTTCTGCATGGAATCGGCGTTGTGCGCGCCATCCACCACAATGGTCGGGTTCTGCCCGGCAACTTCCATACGGGCGGGCCAGCGCACCGCCGCCATCCCCGACCGTAAGGCTTCTTCATCCCAGACAATGCCGCGTTGGCGCAGCAGCTCAAGCGTTGCCAGCGCAGCAGTGGCGTTTTCCAGCTGGTGTTCCCCCATCAGAGGGATTTCCAGCCCGGCATAGACACGCTCAGGCGTCCAGATGGTGAAACGCTGGCCCTCCCTGTCGCGCTCTTGCAGCCGGTAGCGATAGCCCGGCGACGGTAATTGCCCGGCCTCTACCTCCGCCTGGGCGAGATCGCCTTCCGCCGGGCCAACACGCACCAGGCGCGCCTGCTGTCTCTCCGCCGCTACAGCAATGGCCATCAGGGCTTCGGGTGCTTGCGCAGAGGTCACAACCACCCCTCGCGGCTTGATGATGCCCGCCTTCTCCGTCGCGATCTCGGTCAGCGTATTGCCAAGTATCTGCATGTGGTCGTAGCTGATGGAGGTGATGACGGAGACAAGCGGCTGCGTCACATTCGTGGCATCCAGCCGTCCGCCGAGGCCCACTTCCAGCACAGCATGCTCGACATGCTGCCTGCTAAAATACAGAAAAGTCAGAGCGGTCGCCACTTCGTAGGTAATGAACGGGCTAAATTCGTGTCGCTGCTCGATGCGCTCAACGGTGGCTCGCACCTCCTGCATCAACTGCGCCACCTCTTCTTCACTGATGAGACGGCCATTGACGCGCATGCGCTCGCGAAAGGTGTGCAGATCGGGCTGCGTGTAGAGGCCAGTGCGTAGCCCGGCTTCACGCAGCACCCGCTCGATCAGGGCGGCGGTTGAGCCTTTGCCCTTCGTTCCGGCAATCAATGTGCTGCTATAATCCCGCTGCGGGTTGCCCAGCTCCGCGAGCAAACGCGCCTCGCGCGGCAGGTTCTCCTCCGGGTTGCGCGAGAATGGGCCGCCACGCTCAAAATCACTCAGGCTATAGAGATAAGCAAGAGCCTCCTGATAATTCACAGAACGTCGTCCTCCAACCGGCTTCACCCGAGATCGGGCATGCCGCGCACAATAGCATCGCTCATTTTCGCTACACGCGCCATCTCATGCACGTCATGCACACGCACAATATCCGCTCCCTGCGCAATCCCCAGCGCCACCGTCGCCGCCGTTCCCTCGACTCGCTCAGAAGGCGGTAGACCGCCAAGCACACGCCCGATCGTCGATTTACGCGAGGTACCAAGCAGAATGGGACGCGCCAGCGCCCGCAGTTCGCCCAGGCGACGCAACAGTGTCAGATTGTCCTGCGGCGTGGTGCCAAATCCAATGCCGGGGTCGATAATAATGCGTTCCCATGCCACACCCGCAGCCAGCGCCAGATCAATGCTGCCGGAGAGAAAGCGGATCACGTCGCTGACAATCTCGTGTTTCTGATAGCCGCGCATGTTCGCCATCACGATCACCGGCACGCCCCGCTCGCTCGCCAGCGCCGCCATCTGCGGATCGTAGCGCAGCCCCTGGATATCGTTGATGATGCAGGCTCCGGCATCCAGCGCCTGCCGCGCCACTTCGGCCTTATACGTATCGATAGAGACCATCACCTCTCCCGGTAAGGCCGCGTGGAGAGCGCGAATCACCGGCAGCACGCGCTCCAGTTCCTGCTCTGCCGGGACAGGTTCAAAATGGGGCCGCGTCGATTCGCCGCCCACGTCGATGAGCGTTGCCCCTTCGGCCACAAACCGGCGGGCCTGCTGCACGGCGCGCTCCACTATCTCGTCCTGTGACAGCGTCTCCTCGATAATGCCATCCCCGGCAAACGAATCGGGCGTGATATTGAGAATACCCATCACATAGGTCTTTGCGCCCCAGTCTAAACGACGCTCTCCCCAGATGGTCGGCGGTAATGCTGGCTGCATAGGATGGTCGCTTTCAATCATGTTCTACACCCATATCCATCATACCCTCTTCGTTGCCTTCTTGCAACTCACCATGCTATAGTATCAGGTAAGGACACGAATCTGTTTGCTCATACGTCTTATCCTGGTAAGAACAATACTGATGGGAGTTAGAGGCTGCTATGTATGACACAAACGAGGAAAAAAAGCAGAATGCCATGCTGAGGCATACGCGCCGCTGCCGTGAATGCGATGAGGAGGCATTGGGACGCTGCCCGGATTGCCATAACGGGTTTTGCCAGGAGCATTTTCCCAAACAACAACACTCACCCTGCGCGGAAAAGCAGATGAAGCTGGCCCAGACGCAGGCATGTTACGTGTGCGGAACACAGGTTTACCCCGACCAGTGGTCACTCTCGCGCACCTCGCACTTCATCGACCAGTACCGCTGCCTGGGCTGCGGTCGCTATATCTGCGACGAGTTGCACACGCAGCGCAAAACTGAAGATGTGGTGGTGGCCCGCGAAGGGCTGCGCGGCCACCGCTACCAGTATATGAACCGCTACTGCGACCTCTGCGCGCCTTTCGCTCGCTTCGGCGGCATTCGCGGACTGGCTCGCTGGGTGGTAGCCGTCGGCACCGTCGCAGTCACCGCTTTCTTCTTCATTCACCATTAACCATACGACTTTAAGAGATTAAGAAAATGACCACATCACCAACTATACAATCCGCCCTGGTCCGACACCGGGCGGAGATAGAGGCAGCGTTGCACAACGCCGTGCGACATGCCAGCACAGCCGCTGCGCAATCAACGTCGTCACACGACCTGCAAGGCTTCTACGGGCAAATCGCCTACCACTTTGGCTGGGTCGATAGCAACTTTTCACCGGCGCAGAGCAAATCCGGCAAGCTGCTTCGCCCAACCCTGCTCCTGCTTGCCTATGAAGCCGCCGGGGCCTGGGGAGCGACCCCGACACACGGAAAAGACTATTTGCAACGCGCACTCCCGGCGGCAGCCGCCATCGAAATGACCCATAATTTTACCCTGATTCACGACGATATCGAGGACGGCGATACGCAGCGCCATCACCGTCCGACGCTGTGGGCCATCTGGGGCATTCCCAACGCCATCAATACCGGCGACGGCCTTTTCGCGCTCAGTCGCCTGGCGTTATGGGATGTGCTGCATGAGGGAGTCGAAGGAGAGATCGCCGCCCGGCTCGGCGCGGCGCTGGATAAAGCCTGCCTGGTGGTAGCCGAGGGACAATATCTCGATATCAGCTTTGAAAAGCGGCTGGATATCTCCGTCGCTATGTATGTAGATATGATCGGTCGCAAGACGGGTATGCTGATGAGCTGTGCCACCGAAATGGGCGCGCTGCTGGGAACGCGCGATCAGGAGACGATTGAGCGCCTGAGCCGCTTCGGCTATGCAATGGGTATCGCCTTCCAGGTGCGCGACGATCTGCTTGGCGTCTGGGCCAGCACAGAAGAACTGGGCAAGACGCCTGCCGGTGACATCTACCGGCGCAAGAAAAGTCTACCCGTTCTGCACGCGCTGGAACATGCCGACGAAGGCGACCGGGGCTACCTGCGCCAGTTCTACACACAGGAAACGCCGGTCAGCGGTGAGCAGGTGGAGGCCGTGCTGGCGATCTTTGAGCGCACAGGAACAAAAGCTTACTGCCGCGCTTTTCTGGCCGAACAATGCCATCTCGCCTACGAAGCCCTGCACAGTGTCCCGCGCAATGACAGTGCGATAGCCACGCGCGCCATCGAAGACATGGAAATGCTCGTGCGCTTCGTCGAAGAGGCCAGCAGGCAATAAGCTACTCCAACAGCCAGAGCGTAACACCATTGCCAGAGGCGGTAGCAACCATCTTGCCGTCCGGTGACCAGGCCAGCGCGCGCACAGGATCGTCATGGTTAGCCATCAGCAGGGGCGTCTGACTCTGCGCAGGGTACCAGATCACGAGCTTGCCGTCATCTGCGCCGGTCGCCAGAAAACGCCCATCGGGTGACCAGGCTGCCGCGCGCACCGGCTTTGTATGGGCCTGCAAGTGCTGCGGCATATCCAGGCAGCGGGTGCCGAAAGCGTCTGCTGCCTGCCTCTGGCACACCGTCCCGCTGTTCCAGAGGCGCACCATGCCGTCATCCCCGCCGACCGCCAGCGCCATGCCTGTCGGCGCGAAAGCCAGCGCGCGCAATGGGGTCTGGCCATCAAAATAGTAGCCGTGAACTTCCTGCCCACTCAGCGCATTCCAGACGCGCACTACCCCACCATGCGAACAGGATGCGATGGTCTGGCCGTCCGCCGCCCAGGAAACCGCCTCAATCGGCGTCGTATGTAGCGTAAAGACCGTTTGCGGACGAAAATTTGCCGTGTTCCAGACGATATCTTTCTGATCCAGCGCCCCTGAAACCAGCAAGTGCGGTTGCCGCGCCGACCAGGCCAGGCCGGTCACCGTGTTTGTATGCCCATTGCCCTGCGCCAGCGTCATGCCTGAAACCGGATTGAGGAAATTCACCTGGTTGGCCGCGCCCACCGCCAGCAGGGGCATTCCCTGCATGGGCGACCAGGCAATTGCGTGAATCGCGCCGCCCAGCCGGACGCGCACATGCACCGTTCCCTGAACATCCCAGAGCAACAACTGAGCATCTATCGATCCACTGGCCAGACGCGAGCCGTCTGGCGACCAGCCCACAGCACGTACCGGCAGCCGGTGCTGCATGAAGACAACCTGCGCTTTTGCCCTCGTTGGTAGTGCCGGTTGAGCTGGTGTCTGTGCTGGCTTTGTAGACTGAGCAGGCGCCGTCGCCTGCCGTGCAGGCAGCATAAGCGGATGCGTCTGCAACTCACGATAGATGGTGTAGGCCAGGCTCACACTGCCAACGGCCAGCGCGGCCCCGCTCAGCGCCAGGAAGGCGCGCCGCGTCGATTTGCGTTTTCTCTTCACAACAGGGAAGGAAGCAGAGGTATCTTTGCCCAACGCAGGAAAAGCCAGCGCATCAGGCATGGTATCGTCCGAGTAGAATGTAGAATCGCTGGCGCGCGCATCCTGACTGAACAGGCGCGCCGCAGAGCCATTTATCACATATGAGTCCAGGCTGAGCCGGGCGCCCGCGCCAATGCCAGCCGCCAGCAAACTCCTGTCTTCCGGCAACACCCGGCCATCAGCAGCCACACGCAACAGGTAAATCAGGCGATTACCGGAGGCATCCATCTGTGGTAGATGTAGTTCCTCGACCAGCGCGGGAATCAACGCCGAGATCGGTGCGTCCGCCACCACCTCTACCGGACGTAGCGTGCCAGAAACACTCTCTTCTATCAAAACATCGAACTTATGAACCTTTTGCATATCATCTTCCCCTACTCGTGATAAGTCATCCATAGTGTACCATCTTGCCTCATTTTCTTTCTTCGTTTCGCAAGTTATTGCCCGGATTGGCTAGTACCGATGGGAAGACGACGAAGCAATAAGGCGAAATAAAAAATTATTTCTTCATTATTCTCTGCTGAGTATCCACCATAGTAACATAAACGTGTTAAAAGTGGAAATACACACGACGCGAGACAGCAATAAGGATGTAATTGTAGCTGTTCTTGCGCCCCTCAAAGCGACATCGAGATCGGTGTAGAGCATTGAGAGCGCATCAAACAACGCCCCGGCCATTCCCTATCCCGATGTCACTGAGGAGGAGGATGCCTTTTCATGGTATCTTCTCTGTTCAGTAGCATGTTGCTAGTGCAAGGAGGATTTTCGTTATGGTGAGAGAACCCGGGAATGTGAATGTTGGAGGACCGGTGATGGTGCGTCCCTGGACGCGCTGGCAAAACTGGGCCAACGTGTTGTTTGGCATTTTGCTCTTCATTTCGCCCTGGGTCTATGGCCTGCAAAACAACCTGATGCTGGCTTCCTATGCCCACGCGGCCTGGAATGCCTGGATTGTTGGCATCGCCATCTTCCTGGTAGCACTGTGGGCGCTGGATGCCCCGCGCTCCTCTATCCCTGAGTGGATCAACGTCCTGCTCGGCATCTGGCTCTTCATTTCACCCTGGGTGCTGGGCTTCTCTACCCTCACTGCCGCCGCCTGGACGGCCTGGATTCTTGGCATCCTGGTGGTGATTGCCGCTGCCTGGGCCATCGTGGAGGTGCAGCGCCTGCACAATGTCCCCGCTGCTGTCTAAGGGGGAGAGAGCTTCTCAACGCAACACTTTCCTGAAAAAAAGAGTCTTCTCTATCAGAAGGCTCTTTTTTCATGGACGTAATGGACACAGGGAATTTCCCGACCATATTTCTCTCCTGTCAGAGATAGAGGGGAAAGCGCACAGATAACGCCTTATGACACCGGTTGTGGCATAATAGAAGAGAAGATTACCGAAAGCTCCTGGAAGGAGAGAATGATGAGTAAAACAGAGATCGTCGCGCGATCATATACCATTGACCTGCCAGCCGGGCGGTTTCACTATCTGAGCTGGGGAGCTGAACGCGAGGAATTGCCTGCTGCCGTATTGTTGCATGGCATTACAAGTTCCGCGCAGAGCTGGGTGCGCGTTGGCCTGGCGCTGGCAGACCGCTACCGCGTCTATGCCCTCGATATGCGCGGGCATGGAGACAGCGTTCAACCTGCGGCGGGAGCCTACACCCTGCGCCATACGGCAGATGATGCCATCGCCTTTATCGAGGCACTTGCTCTGGAGCGTCCTTTACTGATGGGCCACTCCTGGGGCGGCGCTACCGCAATGGTGCTGGCAAGCGGTGCATGGTCACAGCAGCCCGTGCCAGCCCTGGCTGCTGTGATTCTCGAAGACCCCGCGTGCAGAATTGGCGGCGGCAAAGGCAGCGCCGAAGAGCAGGCCGCCACCTTCACCAAAGATATTGGCCGCCCGGCAGAGGAATTGCGTCCCGAAATCAAAGCCAGCAGCCCCGGCTGGACAGAGGCCGATATCGAGGGCAAGATCGAGGCGCTGCACAAAGTGAGTCGCGAGGCGGTAATCAGCGTCTTTGCCGACACGAAACAGCATGGCGACCTTCTCCCGTTGCTCAACGATATTACAGCCCCCACACTGCTGATGCGCGCCGACCCCGCTCTGGGGTCAACGCTGGATGAAGCTGCCTGGGAACAGGCCATCGAATACCTGCCGGAGCGTAGCTGGGCCGTTCAACTTAACGGGGCCACGCATAACATCCACCGCAGCAAATTCGACGAGTTCATGCGCGTGGTCAATGATTTTCTGGCTCAAGAAAAAATTTGAAAGCGAGAACGATGATGCCGCGCCGGATTGCTCAGCTCTGCTGCTCGCTGCTGCTGGCCACTGGTTTTTTGTTGCCTGTTATTACTGCCGGGCCAGCGCATGCCCGGACGATTTCAACCGTACAGCCACAGGCAACGGCAGGTTTCCCGACGGTTGATCCTGATTACATCTATAACCAGCTTTTTTACATGGTGACACATTACCAGCACCGCGAGGCAGGCTATGATACCAACCTGCCGCCCAACGTGAATGGACACGATGAGTTTGCCGCCTACTGGGCGCAGGAGATGCAGCGCGATCTGCAGGGGTTCGGCCCGCAGGTTGTGTATGATCCCTTTCCCATCCAGGGCTGGGTAGGGCGCCCGGCGGAAGTACCGGCCTTCAACGTTGAGGTGAGCGTACCCGGCGCGCTGCACCCGGAGCAGGTGGTCGTCATCGGCTGCCACTACGACGGGGAAGCTGTCTCTACACAATCGGCCAATGATGACGGTAGCGGCTGCGCCATTGAACTGGGGGTGGCGCAGGCGCTGGGCAATTACTGGCGCAGCCATCACCTCCTGCCTGCCCGCACCCTGCGCTTCGTCATCTTCGACGCCGAGGAACAGGGCCTCTTCGGCTCCTTCCATTACGTCAATAGCACCGTCAACGGCGATGTGAGCAATATTGTCGCTATGTTCAACGAGGAGCAGAACGGCATTGCCTATCCTCTGCGCTACCTCGGCAAGCTCTCAAATCCCCTCCTGCCCTTCTACATCGATATGTCACCCCTGCAAAACAACAGCCTGTATCCCCACCAGGATCGGCTTTCGGCGCAGCAACGGGCAAACATCACACAATTTCGCACGCTGATGCAGCAAGCAATTCCAGCAGTCTTCCAGCAATTTCGGACTATGGGCTACCAGACCCTCAGCTATCGCGGCGATAACGGACAAAGCGTCTCGCAGCCCGTGTTCAGCAGCGACCAGATAAGCAACATCCAGCCCGAAGACGATACGCTGGGCGGCAGCGACCAGATACCGTTTACGCTCGCGGGCATCCCTTGCGCCACCTTCGTTGGCAACTCCTCATACTATGACAGGAACCCGCCGCCCTGGTCGTATCCGTTCGATCAGCCGCAGGATACCATCCAGATGATGAACACCTTCGCCAGTGGCGGCTCGCAGAAGGCTCCCGCCCTTGTGCTATCGCTGGCCCTGCCGGGAATGCTCACCACCTGGATGCTGCACCAGCCACAAATCCTGGGCGAGGTCGCCTCGGATGCCAGCGCCATACAGAATATGCCGATCGCCGCCATCGGCGATATCGGGCAGACACAGGTGGGAAAGAACATTTCGTTCACGGCGCAGATCAGCGGAGATAGCAGCGCGTACAGCTACACCTGGAATTTCGGCGACGGCAGCAGCGCCAGTGGCCCTTCCGTCAGCCACACCTACACAACGACAGGAACATATACCCTTACGCTCACCGTTACATCGGCGACAGGTTCGCGCCACATCGTAAAAACGATCACCGTCGTCAGGCAGCCGACCAGCTACCAGAATCCCTACGCCGCCTATCCCTCGGACGGCAATCCGCCGCACAATCCGCAGGTGATCCTTCCCACACCCGATGATCTTGCCAGCACAGGATCAAATAAGCCAACCACACCGGTTACGCCGCCAGCCGCAAACGGCGCCGTGCCGACAGGGTGGGTCATCGCCTTCGCAGTCTTGATCGTCCTGCTGGCCGGGGGAATAGTGCTGGTGGCGATGAGACGAAAACCAGGAGTTTGACAGACAGCATTCCTTCTTCGTGGTATACTTACCAGAGAGGCTGCCGGGAGCCGACAGCCTCTCTTCTGACAACGTATTGGATGGCAAAAGCGTTGAATAACTATGGATATGAATGAATAGAACGCAACAAAACCCATCCCTTCATCAGAAAACATTCCGGTGAGGGGAAGCAGATAACGAGCAAAGAACGCTCACCTGGGGGTGAAGCATGGCACGACCCATTTATGTGATTGGACACAAAAACTCTGACCTTGATTCCGTGGCCTCAGCATACGCTTATGCCTGTCTCCTGCACCTGCGGGGACAGCCAGAGGCCGTCGCGGCCCGTAACGGGCCGCTCAAACCAGAGGTGCGTTTCGTGCTGGACCGTTATGGCGTGGAACCGCCGGAAGTCATCGATGATGTCTACCTGCAGGTGCGCGATGTGATGCGGCGCGGCGTCTTCTCTGCCTACCTCGACCAGCCCATTCTGGAAGCGGGCAAAATCTTGCAGGAACACAATCGGCGTTCCATGCCCGTCGTGGACGCGGAAAATAAAGTGCATGGCATTATCGCCACCGAGGATTTCGCCAAACTCTTCTTTAAGGACCTCAATCCAGAGGCCGTCAATCGCGTCCCCCTGGTGCGAGACAATCTGGTGAAGGTGCTGCAGGGGCGCGTGCTGGTGGAAGGACGGCGCAAGCTGGGAGATCGCATCATCGTCGGCGCTATGGAGCCGGAAACGATGGCCGACTATATCGAGCCGGGCTGTCTGGTCGTCATCGGGGATCGCGAAGATGCGCAACTGAAGGCCATCGAATGCGGCGCGGCAGCCCTTGTCATTACCGGCGACCTGCTCGTCTCGCAGAAGGTGAAAGCCGCCGCGCAAAAACAGGGCGTGCTGCTCATCAGCACCGCCTACCACACCTTCACCGCTGTGCGCCTGATTAACCTGAGCATCAACACCCAGGACATCATGAACCGCGAGTTCGATTACTGCCATCCCGAAACGCTGATCAGCGAGGTGCAGCAGACACTGGCGCGCCGCCGCTCCATGCCCGTTGTCGATGAAGAGGGCAAACTGGTCGGATATCTCTCGCGCACCGACCTGATCAACGCCCGTCCCAAGCAGGTAGTGCTGGTCGATCACAACGAACGCTCACAGGCAGTGGACGGCATCGACGAGGCGGAACTGCTCGGCATCATCGACCACCACCGCATTGCCGACGTGTTGACCAGCAAGCCCATTATGTTCCGCGCCGAGCCGGTTGGCTGCACCGGCACCATCATCGCGGGCATGTACCACGAGGCGGGACTGGATATCCCGCGCGACGTGGCCGGTCTCCTGCTCGGCGGCCTGCTCTACGATACGCTGATCCTGCGCTCCCCCACCTGCACCGAACGCGACGAACTGGTCGCCAGCGAACTGGCAAAGATCACCGGCGAAGATATCGAACACTACGGCCATGCCATCTTCGATGCCGCCGCCACTGACCTCGCCCGCCGCTCTGCTGAGGCCCTGCTGACAGCCGATTTCAAAGAGTTCGCAGTACGCGACACGAAATTTGCCATTGGCACCGTCGAGACCGCCAGCCCGGAGTCCATCGAGAAACGCATCCCGGAGCTGCTGGCAACCATGCAGACGCTCTCGCAGCAGCGCGGCTACGAAGTGTTCCTCTTTATGATCGTCGATATCATCGAGATGCGCTGCCACCTGCTCATCTGGGGCGGCGAGCAGGCCGTAGCCGAAGTGCTGGGAACGCCCCTGGGCCTGGATGGACACACAACGGTGGTGGAAGGGCTGGTTTCGCGCAAAAAACAACTCGTCCCCTTGCTGCCGCGCATCCAGTCCGCGCTCTCCGGCAAAACCGGCGTGTTGTAACTGCTGTTCCATACCTCAGGACAATGGCAAACACCAGTTCTTCGTTTCGGCAGTAATTCTGTTACGAAAATACTTGTCAGGGAACAAACACTATGTTAAACTAATTGCGATTTAAGCACCTCTTCTTTAAGAGGTGTGGGGAGAGTCGGTTGCCAGTATTGCCACTCGCCTCTCAAGCAGAGAGTTCCCTGGCAGGCAAGAAAGGGAGGGTGTCGATTTGTGTGGCGAGGGATTGGTACGGCTTCACCCCCAGATAGCAGCTATTGATAACGATGCGCTCGCATCCCGGCGGTCGCTGTTGACCTGCTAGCTTTTCTTGTGCCTGAAGGAGGGCGTTTTCAAAAGTGAATGACAGATTGTATATTTTAGTACCCATTGTGGTAGGAGTATTGTCGGTAGGGTTTGCGGCGCTGCTCGCGCTCTACGTCTTGCGCAAAGACACCGGCACCCCTGCCATGCAGAAGGTCGCTGATGCCATCTTCAAAGGCGCCATGGCCTTCCTCAACCGTCAGTATCGCACCATTGCTACACTCGCCATTTTTGCCGCTATCCTCGTTGCCGTTGTTCTGGCTCTGCTCGGTCAGGGGTCATCAGCCGATAAGTGGAATCTGGCATGGCATACTGCCGTTGCCTTCCTGATCGGCGCGCTCTGCTCCGGCCTCTCCGGCTACATCGGCATGTATGTCGCGGTGAAATCTAACAGCCGCACAGCCAGCGCGGCAACACGCAGCCTGGGCGAGGCTCTGATGGTCTCCCTGCGCGGCGGCGCCGTTTCTGGCTTCCTTGTCGTTGCGCTTTCGCTGCTCGGCGTGTCCCTGGTCTTCACCGCCTATGGCGGTCTGACACACCCTGACGTAGCCCCTTCGTTGATCGTCGGCTTCGGCTTCGGCGCGAGCTTTGTGGCCCTCTTCGCTCAGCTTGGCGGCGGCATCTACACGAAAGCCGCCGACGTGGGCGCCGACCTCGTTGGAAAAGTCGAGGCCAACATCCCTGAAGATGACCCGCGCAACCCCGCCGTCATTGCCGACCTGGTGGGCGATAACGTCGGCGACTGCGCCGGTCGTGGCGCCGACCTCTTCGAGTCCACCGCCGCCGAGAATATTGGCGCGATGATCCTGGGCGTGGCCCTCTATGCCTCGACGAAAAACATCGGCTGGATCCTCTTCCCGCTGGTTGTACGCGCCTTTGGCCTGATCGCCTCCGCTCTCGGCCTGCTCTGGGTTCGCCCCTCCGTCGTCACCGAGCCTGACAAGGCTGCCGGTAAAGACCCCGGTGAGATCGCGATGACGCAGCTCAATATCGGCTACTTCATCACCTGTGGCCTCTCCGTCCTCGGCGTCTTCGCGGCCAGCTACCTGTTGCTGAACAGTAGCAGTGTCAAAGGTAACTACGGGGTTCCACCCTGGGTCTGGTTCGGTCTGGCCGGTACCGTCGGTATCCTGCTCAGTATTGCCTTCGTCTACATCACCCAGTACTATACAGCAGGCACGTGGCGTCCCGTGCGTGAAATCGCCGCTGCCACGCTGACCGGTCCGGCAACAACCATTATCACCGGTATCGCCGTCGGCTTCGAGTGTGTCGCTCTGCCCGTACTGGCTATCTGTGTTGCGCTGGGCCTCTCCTTCTTCCTGGGCAGCCAGGTGTCCTTCCACCTGGTCGATAATCCCGGCGTCATCAACGTCGGCGGCATCTTCGGGACAGCCGTTGCCACGATGGGCATGCTGATGAGCTGCGCCTACATTCTGGCAATGGACACCTTCGGCCCCATCACCGACAATGCCGGTGGCATCACCGAGATGGGCGGCCAGGCAGAATCTGTGCGCGATATCACCGATGCCCTCGATGGTGTGGGCAACACGACCAAAGCTCTGACAAAAGGCTATGGTATCGGTTCTGCCGCGCTGGCAGCCTTCCTGCTCTTCAGCGCCTACCTGGATGTCCTCTACCAGTACAAGCACAATCCGGCGGTCTATCGCGTCGATCTGGCCGATATCGCCGTCTTCATCGCCGCCCTGATCGGCATTACGCTGATCTTCTTCTTCAGCGCGCTGGCTATCCGCGCGGTGGGCGCCGCCGCCAAGCGCATGATCGAAGAGGTGCGCCGCCAGTTCCGCGACAACCCGAAGATCATGGCGGAAAACCCCGCCGACCGCGTCGACCCCGACTATGCTCGCTGTGTTGACATCAGCACGCGCGGCGCGCTGCGAGCAATGGTGCTGCCCGGCCTCGTCGCCGTCCTCACCCCCATTGCCGTCGGCGTCATCCTCGGCCCGCAGGCTGAAGCCGGTATGCTCATGGTCGGCACGATGGGTGGTATCGTCGTCGCCCTCTTCCTGAACAACGGCGGCGGCGCGTGGGACAATGCGAAGAAATACATCGAGGCTGGCTACCTGCGCGTCAATGCCGAAGGCGAGATGGTTGACCGTCTCGACACGAGCGGCACCGTCCTCGGCAAGAAGAGCGATCCGCACAAGGCAAGCGTGGTTGGCGACACCGTCGGTGACCCCTTCAAAGACACCGCAGGCCCCTCGCTGCACGTCCTGATCAAGCTGCTCAGCACGATTACCCTGGTGCTGGCCCCGCTCTACATCTTCCTGCATCCATAATTCCCTTGCAGGTAAGGATATGAAAAACACTCGACTCAAACCATTGATTGAGTCGAGTGTTTTTTGCTGATATTTCTGTCCCCTTCTAACACCGTTTGCCCGTTATCTCTATGAGGAGGATTTTACTCCTGTTTCGTCGTTTCCAGGCAACTGCTCCCGCTTTGCAGGGAAGCAAAAGGAGTTCCAACATGTATGCACCATCATTATCCTCCAGAAAAGGCAGCATTCCACTGGCTTTCGCCTTTCTGCTCGCCCTCTGCCTTGCCTTCAGCGGCTGCGATATCAACATCTCAACCAACGGTTTCCCTTCCGCTCCATCCAGTAGCACAGGGAGCCAGTGCCAGGCAAATTGCGTGACCGGCACGGGCGTCAATGGCGTCAGCGTCTTTGTCGAGCCGAACGCGGGCGAATCGCCCATTGTCAATGCCATTGACGGAGCAAAAAAGTCGGTCTGGCTCGAAATGTACATCTTGAGCGATACCAGTGTAATTCGCGCGCTGGAAGAGACAGCCAATCGCGGCATCGACGTGCGCGTTATGCTGGAGCCACATCCTGTCGGCACCTCGTCACCAACCAGCACGATGGATAAATTGCGCGCCGCCGGGGCGAAAGTCGAGGAGACCAATCCGGCTTTCGCGCTGACGCACGAAAAGGGGATGATTATTGATGGCACCACCGCCTACATCATGACCTCGAACTTTAGCCGTTCTGCTCTCGGTGGCTACGGCAGTTCCAGCCGCTACAGCGAGAATCGCGAATACGATATCATCGATACCAGGCCCCAGGATGTGCAGGCTGTCACCGCCATCTTCAACGCTGACTGGAGCCGCAGCAATGCGCAGTTCAACGACCCCAACCTGGTCGTCAGCCCTGTCAATTCGCGCAACGATTTCATGGCGTTCATCAATAGCGCGCGTCACACGCTGATCGTCGAGGCCGAGGAGATGCAGGACAGCAGCATTGAACAGGCGCTCGTCAGCGCGGCGCAGCGTGGCGTGCAGGTCGAGGTGATCCTGCCTTCTTCCGGCACCGGCAATGACCAGGGTATCCAGACCATCAAACAGGGCGGCGTGCAGGTGAAGGAGGATTCGCAACTCTACATGCATGCCAAGATGATGGTAGCCGATGGTCGCGAAGCCTTCGTCGGCTCCGAGAACATCTCTTCTGAATCGCTTGACCACAACCGCGAGCTGGGCATCCTCATCTCAGATAGCAGCGTCATCAGCACACTGGAGCAGACATTCCAGCAAGACTGGGGAGTCTCCCACAGCGTCTAAGCAGCGATGTGATAAGATAAGAAACAAACAATAGCATTCTGGAGGTATTCGTGATTACAGAAATTGCGCTCTTCACCGCCATTCCCGGTAAAGAGGAGGAATTAGGACAGGGCATTCTCAAAGGTCTGGATGTCATTCGTCAGCATCCGGGCTGCATCTCTGCGCGCGTGCAACGCTGCATCGAGCATCCCAACCAGTACATGCTCACCAACGTCTGGACCTCGTTCGACGCGCACATGAAAGATTTCCGCAACGGCCCGCTCTTCCCTCAATGGCGCAGCCACATCAATGGTCTCTTCGAAGGCACCCCCAGCGTCCTGCACTACGAACCATTTTAGGATTCAATGAGTCATGTGCAGGCCACCGGCAAGAAGTGGCCCTCCTCTACACGATGCGCGTGACGAACGTGTAGAGGAGGGCCACTTCTTGCCGGTCTGCCAACCAGCAACGGGTGATCGGCGACCCGGCTTCTCGTCGTGGTCTCTGACAGATATAGACCAGAGAGAAAATCTGGGAAGAGCAACGAAGGAAGAAGCCTGAATAAACAGTTGCCATAACGGGCAGAGACGAATAGAATACATAGGAAAGCAGGATAAAAATTTTTTCGGGAGCATTTTCATATGGATGAATCACGCCATAAAGAACAACTTGCGATGAATCTGGAGCAGGCAGGGGTGGATGGGAAAAGCGAGGAAGAGCAGCTCGCTGCCCGCGTTGAGGACTTGCGCCACCAGATCGAGAAGGCCAATTACGAGTATTATATCCTCGACAACCCGACGCTGACCGACGCGGAATATGACCAGTTGATGATGGAGTTGCAGCGTATCGAGCGCGAACACCCGGAGCTGGTAACGCCGGAATCGCCGACGCAGCGGGTCGGGACTGCACCTACTCAGGAAGTGCCGCAGCACCGGCATCCTGTCCCCATGCTAAGCCTGGCCAACGCGCGCAACGAGGAGGAGTTGCTGGCATGGTACCGCCGCGCCCAGAACATTCTGCCCAACGCGCGCTTCGAGTATGTCTGCGAACTGAAAATCGATGGGCTGGCAATGGCGCTGACATACGAGAACGGTCGGCTGGTCATCGGAGCCTCGCGCGGCGATGGGCTGATCGGCGAGGATTGGACGCCCAACGTGCGCACCATTCGTGAAATTCCCCAGAAACTGCACGGAGAACACATCCCTGAACGGGTCGAGGTGCGCGGCGAAATCTACATGCCCATCAAAGGTTTTGAACAGCTGAATGAAGAGATGAAGGAAGAGCGCATCTTCGCCAACCCGCGCAACGCGGCAGCCGGTTCGCTGCGCCAGAAAGACTGGCGCATCACCGCGACACGCCCGCTCAGCTTCTTCGCCTACCAGATTGGCTACATGCAGGGGATGCAGATACAGACACAGTGGGAGGCCCTGCAACTGCTCAAACAATGGGGATTCGTCGTCAACCCCCATATCATGCTCGCGAAGAACCTGGACGAGGTCATGCAGTACATCAAAAAGTGGGAGACGGAACGCTTCAATCTGCCCTACGAGATCGACGGCGTGGTCATCAAGATCAATAGCTTCGCGCAGCAGGAGGAACTGGGAGCGGTCGGTCGCGACCCGCGCTGGGCCATCGCCTTCAAATACCCACCCATTCAGGTCGCGACGCGCCTGCTCGGCATCGGCATCAATATCGGGCGCACGGGGGCCGTCAACCCCTGGGCGGAACTGGAACCGGTCAACATTCGCGGCGTGACGGTCTCGCGCGCCACCCTGCACAACGAAGGGGATATCCAGCGCAAAGACCTGCGCATCGGCGACTGGGTGCTGGTGCAGCGCGCGGGCGAGGTGATACCACAGGTGGTCAAACCCATCGTCGAACGGCGCACGGGTCAGGAAGAGGTCTATCATCTGCCCGAACGCTGCCCCCTCTGCAACACGCCTATCGTGCGCAGCGAAGATATCGCTATGGCCTACTGTCCCAACGAGGAATGTCCCGGTCGCAACGCCGAAGGCATCATCCACTTCGCCTCAAAAGCCGCTATGGACATCGAAACTATCGGCGAGAAAATGGCCGTCCAGCTCATCAATGCCGGACTCGTAAAAGACGTGGCCGATTTCTACTCCCTGACGAAAGAGCAACTGCTGTCGCTGGAAGGCGTGCAGGAGAAAAGCGCGGAGAACATACTCAAGGCCATCGAGGCCAGTAAAAAGCAGCCCCTCTGGCGCTTACTCGTCGGCCTGAACATCCGCTACGTGGGCGAAAAAACAGCGCAGATTCTCGCCAACGCCTTCGGCAGTATGGATCGGCTGCTCAATGCAACTGAGGAAGAGATCAATATGGTGCCGGGTATCGGCCCGAAGATTGGCCACAGCCTCTATACCTGGTTGCAAAGCGAACGCAACCGCGCCCTGATCGAGCGGCTGCGCAAAGCGGGCGTGAATATGCAGGAGGAGCAAAAGACGGTGACGGGGCCGCTGGCCGGGCAAAGCTTCCTGCTCACCGGTCGCCTGCAAAGCATGACGCGCCCGGTCGCCGAAGAGGCCATCCAGCGGCTCGGCGGCACCATCGCTTCTGGCGTCAGCAAATCGCTCAACCACCTGATCGTCGGCGAAGAGGCAGGCTCAAAGCTGGCGAAAGCGCAAAAGGCCGGTGTCCCCATCCACAACGAACAATGGCTGCTGGATCTGTTGAAACAGTATGAGGGAGAAGAGTCGGTGAGGTAGGGATATCACAGGCCCATTGTTTCCTCAGCCGTCGGTGCTACGTGATATCATTAGCTTGTAATGTAGAGGTAGTCCAGCCTGGATGGAAGAAACAAGGGTAGACGGTATATGCTGCTGTTTTTTCACCTGCCCGCTCTGACCACAACGCTACTGACCGCGCTGATTGCGCTGGCAACGCTGGTCGGTATTATGACGCGCCCGTTTCGCTGGAATGAGGCGTTGATTGCGCTGGCCGGGGCGGCCCTGCTGCTTCTGGCCGGGCTGATTAGCCCGCTGGATGCAGCGCAGACGTTGGTGCAAGACTGGAATGTCTTTTTCTTTTTTCTGGGCATGATGGCCCTGTCGGCGCTGGCAGAGGCTGCCGGTCTCTTCGACTGGCTGGCGGCACAGGCGGCGCGGCTGGCCGGGGGCAGCGCGCGCCGCCTCTTCCTCAATACCTTCCTGCTCGGCTGTCTGATCTCAATGATCCTCTCCAATGACGCCACCGCGCTCATCCTCACACCCATCGTCTATACGCTGGTAACGCGCCTGCGCCTGCCGGTGTTGCCCTTCCTCTTCGCCTGTACCTTCATTGCTGATACGGCCTCATTCCTGCTACCCGTCAGCAACCCCATCAACATTATTGTGCTGACAACGTTCCGGCTCAATCTGTGGACGTTCCTGCGCTTGCTGCTGCTGCCCGCTCTGGTAGTCATCGGCCTCAATATCGGCATATTCTTTCTGCTCTACCGGCAGCAATTGCGCGGCCAGTTCGATGCCAAACGCCTGCCTTCGGCGCAGGAAGCTATCTCGCACCGGCCCTATTTCCGCTATACTTGCATTGTGCTTGCGCTGGTCGCCGTCGCCTATGTCACCGCCTCGGCTTTACAGGTGCCGCTGTCGCTGGTCGCGCTCTCCGGCGCGCTCTTGCTTTTAGCAGGCGCGCTCTACTGGAAGCGGGCAACGTTCAAGGGCATTGGCGAGCATATTTCGTGGTCAATCTTTGGCTTCATCGCGGGCATGTTCATCGTCGTGCGCGCCGTCGAGAATACACATCTGACGGGGGCTTTCGGCCAGTTGCTGGTGCATCTCTCCGGCAATAGCGGCTTTGGCGCGGTCATGATCGGCACGCTGGGCGCGGCAGTGGGAACCAACTTGATTAACAACCTGCCGATGGCGGTCGTGATGACCTCCGCGCTGCATGGCGTGCAGCACATCTCGCCCGGCGCGCAACTTGGTTTCATCGCCGCCACGATGTTCGGCTGTGATCTGGGGCCAAACCTGACAACCGTTGGCTCGCTGGCAACCGTGCTGTGGTTGCTCATCCTGCGTCGCCGCAACCTGGATGTCTCCGGCCTGGATTATTTCAAAATCGGCATCCTGGTCACACCTGTGATGTTGCTGGCGGGGGCGCTGGTAATCTGGTTATTGTTGCCATAATATTAAAGCGAGGTTCGTAAGGATTGAGTTGCAGGGCGACCACCGCAGGGCGACCCGCAGGGCCCCTCCCCTCGTCAGGTAGCTCAATGCCTGTGAACCGCGCTGGAGGAGGTAAGACATGCGCGTCCTGTGCTGCCTGGATGGCACCAACATTGAGCAGGTGAGCAATGCTGTCAAAACCATGCTCAATCCGGCCTCACTCACCATCGCGCTCCTTTACGTGATCGATAGTGGCCCGCAGGAAGAGCTGGCGCTGCACCGCGAGCGGTTTCTGCGCGGCCCGCATCCACCCCGGCCCCGACAGGAACAGATGCGCAAGGCCGAGGTCGCCTCCGCGCAGGATATCCTCGACGAAGGCCTGCGCTACCTGCCCGGCGCGGAACGCTTGCAGCGAAACGGGCGACCGGAACGCGAGATTGTGCAGTGCGCCGCCGAATGGAATGCCGACCTCATCGTCATCTGCCCGCGCTCCCCGCTGATTAGCGAACCGGCCAGCGGTCCAAAATCGGTCGGGCATGTCGCTCGCTTTGTCCTCGATCACGCTCCCTGCCCCGTCCTGCTGGTACGCAAGACACATAAAGGTTCAGCTTGACAGGGATGCTATAATGCGGCAAAGGTCAATTTTGATCTGAATCAAAATAGCTGATGTGTTTAGAGCGAGGAGGGCTATTCAGAGTCGTATGGCCAGAGCAGCTTTACCTTCGCCTACCCTGAAGGCAGGCTTCTGTCGGCAAAATCAACCCGTTTATGGTTATGCCAGGAACCGCCACTATTCTCAGAACATCAATCAGGCTCTCTCTTCCGCACCCCTGATACAGGTTAGCCTTTGCCTTCTCGATAACTATTCTTTTACTTGGAGTAAGCGCATGTCCGAGGATCCTTCATCGAAGCCCGATGAGAACGTGAAGATGATTCTGGTGGTGGAGGACGATGCCGGGATCGGTTCTTTTCTAGTCCAGGCTATCACACAGGAGACCCCATACTTAGCTCTGCTGGTTCCTGATGGCCTTCAGGCGTTGAATGCCGTCGCCAATGTCAAACCCAGCCTCTTCATCCTGGATTACCAGTTACCCAGAATGAATGGCATAGAACTCTATGACAGGCTCCACGCGACAAAAGAGATGGAACATGTGCCAGCCATCATCATCAGCGCACGCCTGCCACGCAAAGAAATTGAGGCCCGCAAGATCGTCGGCATGAACAAACCGCTCGAGCTGGATGATCTGCTCAAAACTATCGAAAAGCTTCTCTCCTAGGCAGCAAAGGAGATTCCTTTGCTGTCCCTGCTTCCTTCTGGAGCAGAAACTGTCAGGGTCGATGGGTTTCTCCTGTCAATCGGAACGTTGAATCCGTTCTACCAGCATTTATATAACACTCACCCACCCCTCATTACACCTCACCCACAGCATATCATCCTCCCGATAATATGCTTCCTCTTGCCCTCTGTGTCCACCGCTCTTCTCTTCATGGCTATAAGAAATCGCACGCTGCACGGTGAATCGCTCGTTGCCCGCCAGCAGGGTAATCGCCTCTCCCCATTCCGCTACGCCACAGATAAAGTTATAGACGTGGCGCGCGCTCCATTCGGCGGCGGGAATGACAAAATCTTCACCTGAGGGATAGGGATGGTAGCTGCTGCGGCCCTCGTCCTGCGGGACGCGCTGGGCGCGACCCAGCGTCAGGTCGCGGACGCAAT
Source organism: Chloroflexota bacterium (assembly GCA_902810755.1). The sequence goes on along the minus strand of CADDYT010000015.1, from coordinate 15,155 downwards.
CGGCAAGCAATTTGCCACCCTGTGTCGCGCACAGTGTTTCCAGCTGCGTGTACGTTATGCCGTCAGGAACAGGAATTACTTCCTGCGCCAGGATATCCCCGCTATCAAGGGTCTCCTCCATAAAATGAATAGTCACGCCCGTGTGATCGGCTCCCTCGCGGAATGTCCAGAAGAGGGGAACGGGGCCGCGATTGACGGGCAAGAGAGAGGGATGGACGTTGAGACAGCCGAAACGCGGCAGGGAGAGAACGGCGCGGGGAATACGCTGAGAAAAGCAGGCAACGCAGATGACATCCGGCTCATACACAGCCAGAGTTTCCAGCGTCTCAGGAGCAGAGAGGTTATTGACCTCCCAGACAGGAAGTTGCCACTCACCGGCAAGTTGTAAAACATTCACATGCAGGGAAGAATGCACGACCGGGAGCAGCGGCCTGACAGGGCGAAACGGTTCATGCCGGAAGATAGCCGCACCCGCGTTGGAGGAAGAAGGCAGTACAACGGCGCGCACATCGATACCGCCTGCCAGCAAGGCATGGAGCGATGGCGGCGAAAAGCGGCCCTGCATACCAAAGAAAATTACGCGCGGCGCGCGATGGCGTAAAGAACTATTTGACATGGCTCATTGTTTCTTGTAGTATCTGTATCAGACATACCTTTGTCACCGCGTAAATATAATCTGGAGTTTTTATCATGCCACGAATGGTTAAATGTGTCAAACTTGGACGCGAACTGCCCGGGCTGGAAAAGCCGCCTTTCCCCGGCCCCCTGGGGCAGCGCATCTATGAGAACGTTTCGCAGCAAGCCTACGATATGTGGCCTGCGCAGAGTACGCTGATCATCAACCACTACGGCCTGAACCTGGCCGATCCTGAGGCGCGCAAAATCCTGCGCGAGCAGATGGAAGAATTCTTCTTCGGTGAGAATGCGCAGATGCCGGAAGGCTGGATTCCCGAAGAGGCTGGCGCGGGAGCCGGTCCGAGCCGCAAGGGTGGCGGAGGTCCCGCACGCAAGAAATGAGACGCCCCGGCGATATCCTGCTCATCTCGTGCTATGAGCTGGGCCACCAGCCGTTCCAGCTTGCCTCGCTGCTGGCGTTGCTGCGGCAGGCCGGTTATGCGCCTGTGGCCGTCGATACCGCCGTCGAGCCGTTGAGCGACGAGGCGATTACACGCGCGCGTTTCGTCGCCGTCTCCGTTCCCATGCATACCGCTCTGCGGCTGGGAGAGCAGATCGCCCGGCGCGTGCGCGAGCGCAACCCGGCGGCCACGCTCTGTTTCTACGGCCTCTACGCCTCGCTCAACGCCGCCCACCTCTTGCAAACCGTTGGAGATTTTACCATCGGTGGTGAATATGAGCAGCCATTGCTGCAACTGATCGAGGCGCTGGAACAGGGCGAAACGGTCTCCATACCAGGCGTCAGCACGAAAAAATCAATCAGCGCCCCTCATATCACACGGCCCGCGTTCATCATACCTGAACGGCAGCAATTGCCGGGGCTGGAACGCTATGCCCGGCTGGAGTGGGACGGGCAGGCGCGCGTTGTCGGCTACACAGAAACGACTCGCGGCTGCAAGCACACCTGCACGCACTGTCCCATCACCCCCGTCTATCAGGGCCGCTTCTTTGCCATCCCGGCGGAAATCGTGCTGGCAGACATTCGCAGGCAGGTGGAACAGGGCGCGCAGCACATCACCTTCGGCGACCCGGACTTCCTCAACGGCCCCACCCACGCCCTGCGCATCACTCGCGCCCTGCACGACGAATTTCCCGACGTGACCTTCGATGCCACCATCAAAATCGAACACCTGCTGAAATATCGTTCCCTGCTGCCAGAATTGCGCGAGCGAGGCTGTGCCTTCATCGTCTCCGCCGTCGAATCGCTCAACGACACCGTCCTGCGCAATCTGAAGAAGGGGCATACCGCTGCAGATGTGGCCGCCGTCTTCGACCTGATGGAAAAGGTTGGCATCCCCCTGCGCCCCTCGCTGATGCCCTTCTCACCCTGGGAAACACTGGAAAGCTACATCGCCCTGCTCACTTTCTTTGAGCAGCGCCGCCTGATCGAGCATATCGACCCGGTGCATTTCTCCATTCGCCTGCTCATCCCGCCCGGCTCGGCTATCCTCGACGCGCCGGACAGCCCACGCTGGCTCGGCGAACTCGACGCAGCCGCCTACACGTATCGCTGGCACCATCCCGACCCGCGCATGGACGCCTTGCAGCGCGAAGTCGCCGCCCTCGTCGAGCAGGCTGAACGCCAGAGTCGCGACCCCATCGAGACCTTCTTCGCCATCAAAGCCCTGGCCCTGGCCGCCGCCGGTCAGGATATGCGCGTCTCCACCGCCATCCAGCACTACGGCCCCCGTCGCCCCATCCCACACCTCACCGAATCCTGGTTCTGCTGAGCAGAGCCAACCGGGGATCAGTTGGATCCTATGTCTTCTCGGTAGCCCTTTATTAGACGGTATTTAACGCTTTATATAACGCTTCCCGGCTACACTTAAAGCAGAACATATCTTTACCTCCCTTGCCCCAGAAGACCTGAAGGAAAGACGGTAAAGAGCATAGAGTGATACTCTGGTATCAAGAAAAGGACAAAATCATGGCACTTGCAACACTTTTGCTTGCTGCAGTTAATCTGAGCCTGTCAAATGTACTCTGGTGGCTGCTTGTCGGGTTGGTGGCTGGCTTTCTCGCGAGCCGGGTAATGCGTGGAGGAGGCTATGGGCTGATCGGTGACATTGTGGTGGGGCTTATCGGAGCGTTCATCGGCGGATGGTTGGCTAACTTCCTGGGCCTGGGAGGCTCCTCTGGCCTGATTGTGACTATTGTAATTGCCTTTATCGGAGCCTGTATTCTCCTTGCCATCTTACACGCGGTCACTCGCGGAGGATCATCCAGGTGGAAAGGATGGGGACGGCGGTAAAAAGCAATCAAGGCGGGCCGGCTGTATCGATGGTATAGATAATGCTCCATCGATACAGGTCTCTCATTGAGCAGTACCGGGAAAGTCTCTTTTGAGGACATTTCCTGACTGTGCAGCAGGCAGGCATCCTGAAGCGCAAAGCGGCGATCAAGGCGCATTCGAAGTCCTGGTCGACCGCTGCAGCGCCTTGCTCTTTCTCCTGACCTGCCGACTGGTGCGCGACGAATACCTCGCGCACGATGTCTTGCAATACGTCTTCATCCAATTGTACCACTCGTTACCCACGTTACGACCAGGGGAACGCTTAAAATTCTCCTGGGTCTGGCCTGCTTCAATTGATCTGGTGTGATGGTGGCTTCCCGCAAATTGGCCCCCCTGAGAAAAGTTTTGCTCAGGTTGGCATCGCTGAAATCCGCATTCCTCAAGTCGGCACCGGCAAGATTGGCTCTCTCCAGATTGGCTCCGCTCAAGATGGCATGACTGAGATCCGCGTTGTTCAGATCGGCCCCGCTGAGGTTGGCAGCATGCAGATGTGCATGGGAGAAATTGAAGCCACCGAGGTGAAATCCGCTCAAATCTGCTTCATCCAGATTGAGGGAAAGGTCGGGGTGAGCCTGCCTCCATGTATTCCACTTCTCCATAATGCCCTGTTGAAGCAGGGCAAGCTGTTGCTGATTGATCATTGTTTTCCTCTCTTCTTTTGTTCCGATTCACGGAACAGACCGCTATGAACATCTCCTACAAAAACGTCCACGTCATTCTCAGCCTCATGGTGTTCATCGAGCTTCCTTCGCGTATCGTTCATCTCGCTGAGAGATCTGTAGGCATCATCACGGTTGGGGAATGACCGAACAATACGATCATTGGGTCCTGGCTCTCCGTCTTCAGTCATGCGCTCCCGAATCAAAAAAACGTACTCGGCGAGGTGTTGAACATAGTAGCGGTTTCTCATCATCATAATACTCCGTCTTTACCCGGCCTGCGGGCTGAAGTCGTTCTTGCTTTCTTGCTCATTGGCTGCTTGCTCACTTTCTGTACCATGAGGTATCCTGATAGTCTTCACTAAAGCGTTTTCCCTGATGACAGAATATCAAGATGCTTCTGATTGGCCATATGCTTGCACTTTCCTGCTCGTTGTCATTTGTAATAGTACCCTTTGCTATGGTATGAGAGACACTGCTTGATGACAGGGCATGTATGATCCGTCGAGAGGAAGAAAAGACGCACCCGATGCTGCAAGCTTCCACGAGGAACATGGCTCAAGAGACACCACTCATAAGATTTCTTATGAGGCACTTTAAGTGTACACTATTTTTTATTGCGATGCAATACTTAATCAAATAAGAAGAGGGGAAATGAAATTTTATGAATTGAAGTTCGCCTTCACCAATTTGACAGATATTAAAAGATATGATACAGTATAAGTGAGAAAAATAAATAGATGGGCAAACGGAAGGAACTTTGATGAGTACTCAGACCTATGATAGGCAACAGCAGGCGTATTCTGCCGGATTCCACATGGCAGAAAATTATGTGTTCAAGTCCGAGCGAGGGCTGAACACAAAGATCGTGGAGCAGATATCTGAAATGAAGGGTGAGCCTGAGTGGATGCGCCGCTTCCGTCTCAAGAGCCTGGCTCTCTTCGAGAAACGGCCAATGCCCACATGGGGGGCAGACCTCTCGGGGATTGACTTCGATAATATCTACTACTATATCAAGCCAGTCGCCCGGCAAGGGAAAACGTGGGATGATATTCCCTCAGACATCAAGGATACCTTTGATCGACTGGGTATTCCGCAGGCTGAGCAGCAGTACCTGGCAGGCGTAACTGCACAGTACGAGAGTGAAGCGGTGTACCACAAGGTACGCGAAGACCTGGAGAAACTGGGCGTCATCTTCACCGACATGGATACCGCTCTGCGCCTGTATCCCGACATCATCAAAGAACACATCGGCACAGTGATTCCACCATCCGATAACAAGTTTGCCTCGCTTAACAGTGCGGTGTGGAGTGGTGGGAGCTTTGTCTATGTACCGGAGGGCGTGCGCGTAGAAATTCCTTTGCAGGCCTACTTCCGTATCAACGCTCAGAACATGGGACAATTCGAGCGCACGTTGATTATCGCGGCTCCAGGCTCCTATGTTCACTACGTGGAGGGATGTACTGCCCCAACCTATGCCAGCGACAGCCTGCACAGCGCCGTTGTCGAGATCAAGGTGATGGAGGGTGCTCGCGTGCGCTATACCACCATTCAGAACTGGTCGAAGAACGTTTACAACCTGGTAACCAAGCGTGCAGCAGCATACCGGGATGCAACGATGGAATGGGTTGATGGCAACCTGGGTTCGAAGGTCACTATGAAGTATCCGGCGGTTCTGTTGATGGAGCCAGGCGCTCGCGGTGATGTTCTCTCCGTAGCCTTTGCCAGCGAAGGGATGCACCTGGATGCGGGAGCCAAGGTGACGCACCTTGCTCCATACACCACATCCCAGATTCTCTCGAAGTCGGTCTCAAAGGGAACCGGTCGCGCCTCCTATCGCGGCCTCGTGCGCGTCAACCGGGGTGCGCACCACACGAAGTCCAGTGTCCGCTGCGATGCGCTTTTGCTTGATGAGTATGCGCGCACCGATACCTATCCTACCATTCGTGTGGAAGAGAACCAGACTGAGATTGGCCACGAGGCCACCGTCTCCAGGGTTGGAGACGACCAGCTCTTCTACCTGATGAGCCGTGGCCTCAATGAGTCCGAAGCCTACTCGCTGATCGTCAACGGCTTCATCGAGCCAATCACGCGGGAACTCCCGATGGAGTACGCGGTTGAACTTAACCGCCTGATCCAGTTGGAGATGTCGGGCAGTGTGGGCTAAACGAGAGCCTCTTCCCAGGCAAAGGCAGTACCCAGCCTGCACGCAGTTGGAGTGTGGTGCTGGGATGGGTGCGCTATCGCATTGATACCATCTTTGGGCACCTGATGGATCGCTGTACGATCAAACAGGTCTGGGCCTGTGATCTGTGACACCTGCGCATGGGCCTGATGCATATCTTGTATGTCCTGTTCAATTTGTACTATCAGGCTCCTCCGCTCCAACTGGATCGACTGATTACTAAAAACTTGCATATTGGATTATTTACACATTGAGATTTATTAACGTTTGTAAAACGCTTTTTTAACACTATCAGGTTACTATGAAAGTAGGCTGGACAAAATAGTTCGTTGATTGCACTGCAGAAGGTGCCAGTAAAGTAAGCGTTCCACCTTTCGCTCAAAACATCCCCTCCTGGCGTGGCACTTCTTACGCACTGCCGAGAAAATGAGTGAACCGTAAGTGCTTACATAAACAAACCCGTTGTTGCTTACCTTTCAAAAAGGAGATTTACTATGTTTCTAAACAATTTGACGTTTAGACTAAAGCAAGCTAGCCGACTTCCAGGGAGAAGTCGGAAGGGATATCCAAATGAGATCACGTGTGATACCATCAACCCCGTTTGCGGGACGTTTTTGGCGCCGGCCTGGGTTTTTTGACGACTTCAAAGCGTGGGGCACGTGTTCTGGCTCGACCTTTGGGCCAGCCAGGCGATTTTCCACGCGGTTTGGGCCGTTTCGCCGGTGTGCCAATCTGCCCCAAAATGGTCGGCCTCACCCGGCGCACCTGTCGCGGGGTGACGGCCCGCACTTTGTTTTCCAGGGACGCAACACGGCCTGGCCCAGGTGCTGACAACGCAGCAATTGATTGCAGGCACAAGCCACCATCCAGCTCCACCGTTCGAGGTGCTCTGGGGTACGCAGATGCGCTGCCGTCCAGAGCAAGTCTTGCTTGAGAAAACGATAGCCGTGCTCCTGGGAGAAGCGTTTGCGATAGCAGGAACGCACCTGCGAGAGCGCGAGGTCCTCTTTGCCCGTCCACAGAAACCAACTTTCGCGCGGGTCGCGTTTGCTATCGCGGGCGGCTTCCCGCAGCACGCGGATCACGCTGACACTCAGTGCAGGAGCCTCGCGAAAATGCAAGCCTTTCCAGCAAGAGATCTGCACGCGCTTGCCCTGCTCGTCGACTCCTTCCCACTCGGCATCAGCAGGTCCATACCTTTGGGGGCGACTGCCTTGAAAGAGCGGGCCATGCTTGCAGGGGGCTCCTCGTTGCTTCTCCTTACGGGCCGGGGCCGCACGATACAATTTGCGATTGCGCTTGAGGCGGATGAGGGCAGCAGCTGCCAACTCGTGACAGGCTTGCACCACGCGAGCCGTCGCATACCAGCGATCGGCCAGCAAGATGACCGGTTGCTGGATTTGAGGCAGCACGGCCCGCAGTTGCTCGACGCCCACTTCGATCACCGTCTGCTCGCTACTGAGGCGGCGCTGGTCCAGAATCCCTACCCAACTGCCGGGTTGATCGGGCAAGAGCATCAGTGTCGAAAACTGGTAGCCCACGCTGCCCGGTTTGCTGGCATGAGGCAGATTGGGCACATAGATCATGCCCCGATCGGCGCTCGTTTCGGCCTCCGGTCGCGGCAGGCTACTGCTATCCAGCCCCACCCAGATCGGTTCCGTGGGTGCTTTGTCCCTCAGCAACGTTTGCACGAAGACCGTCCGCAAGCGCTCACCATTGATGCGTCCATCTTGCAGCGCTTCGTAGACGCGGGGCCAGCGCCGCTGGAAGAACAGCGACAGCGACAATTCGGGCAGACTGCGCGCCGCCGACTCGCTCAAAAGGGCATCGCTCAAATTGAAGAGCGCATCCTGACTGCGTTCAAAGCAGCCATACATCTGCTGACGCAGTTCAAGCAATGTGTTAAAGTGCATCTGAGTAATGCTCCTGTGATTGGTTTTTCAGAACATTACTCTTTTCGGCAAGCCTCCGCAAGAGGGCTTACCCTTTGGTTTCCATTAGTCTAAACACCAATACATAAGAACCACTGTCTCCTCCGTGTGCTTCTCCAATGTAGCCCTGGACTGCCCTGACGCATTCTCGCGCGACGCTTGTGATATGCGTCCAATCTCGCGCGGCAACGACCTGTTGGGAAACCAGATTCCCGCCGATCCCAACTGCAATTGCGCCAGCCTGAAGATACGCGCCTGCATTTTGCGCGGTAATTCCTCCAGTGGGAACCAGACGCAGGTGAGGAAGAGGTGCCAGCAGATCGCGAATGTAGGTGGGTCCTCCCGTTCGTGCGGGGAAAATCTTGATCAGGTCTGCCCCCGCCTCATGTGCAGTCAGGGCTTCTGTGGGAGTCAGTGCACCGCACACAATAGGAACACCTTGCTTCCGACACAGGTGGATCACGTCGGTACGCATGGTGGGCGTGACGATAAATTCAGCTTCAGCATCCATCGCCTCTCTGGCCTGCTGCGGATTCAGGACGGTTCCTATGCCAATGTGGGCCTGGTCACCCAGCGCGTGCCGAACGCGGGTCACGGCTTGATGAGATCTCCTGCCAGTCAAAGTGAACTCGAACACCGAGATGCCCCCGGCACAGAGTGCTTCTGCGATCTCTCCTCCCTGATCATAGTTTTCCAGGCGCACAATAGCGACGATGCCTGTCTTTTGAATCTCCTCCAGGACTGCATTCATGCTCTTCCTCTTTCTTCCTCAGGTTGCGCATCGCATTGTTCTGCCAGAATCGTGACCGCGGCTAACGACTGAGGCGCAATTGTCAACGATAAAGGCTTTCCACTTCGCTGCCAGAGTGCGGCGCGATTATGGCGCTCCGCCGTCGTCACTGGCTTGAACCAGCCCAGTCGCGTCGGGTGCGTGTTAAGTTCGTAGGCATTGGAAGACACTGTTGCGCCTCGTGTATATGGACTATTCTGCATGCTTTTCTGCCTCCTGGGTTTTTTGCTTCTCTCACACAATGAGGAGAATGCGTGTTCTTAATGTTGATAGAACTCATGCTGGAACCATTCCAGGCAATGATCGATCATCTGCACTTCCAGAGCATCAAGTGTATAATGCGGCTCACGGCAATGATCAGAAGCAATGATTCCGCGCCGCTGCAACATGACTTTTTCTGCTCTGATAATCAGCTCTACCCCTTGCATCCAGTAAGAAATGTACGGCAGCAATTCTCGGGAGAGTGTATCAAATGCTCCACGCTTCCCCGATTCGTAGAGGTGGAAAAGTCGGACGTACACTTCGCTCAACGAGCAACCTGGCTGGATGCCCACGGCTCCTCGATCCAGGACGTCCGGCATCTGTACTCCTGCATATCCGACGAATGCCCCCAATTTTCCTTTTGATCCCGCGATGAGCTGGCTCACATAACGGCCTGGCGGTTGGGTTTCGACTTTGATGAAACGGATGTTGGGGCATTCCTCACAGAGCCGTAAGAACACGTCTGGAGAGAAGCGCACACCGGTTTGATTTGGCGCATATTGCACGATAATTGGCAGCGTTACTTTGCAGGCGATGGTTCGAATATAGGTGATAATCGCTGCTTCGCCAGGTTGGAGAAAAAACGGGGGCAATACCATGAGCGCGTCTGCACCCTGTGCTTCTGCTTCGAGCGCGCGCCAGAGTGCCGTCTCGGCAGCATGGTCCGTAATCGAGATCACCCCTGCTACGGTTGGATGCGTGCAGGTCTCTGACAGCAAGAGGTGCTGCATCACCTTTTTTTCTTCATCTGTCAACTTGTAAAACTCCGTCGCCAGGCCAAAGAGGGTAATGCCGTGGATACCCGTTTCGACCAGGTGACGGACCATCTGTTGGAAACTATCTTCATCCAGTTTCCCTGTCGAGGTGAACGGTGCTGCGGCGATCGGGATGATCCCACGCAAGGGTTTCTCCATCATTTCATCTCCTCCTTCTTCATTGCCATTCATTACGGTCCTCGTGACAACCGAGCATTGTCGTTACCTCTCACATCAGTTTGCTAGCACATGCGTTCCAGAGAGTATGAGGATCAAAACGCTCCTGCTCTTATTGTGGCTGCTCACCCTGATCCCACCAGAGAGCCAGGCGTGCTGTCGTTCCTCCATCCACACAGAGAATCTGGCCGGTAATAAAATCGGCCTCTGGTGAAGCCAGGAAGGCAACAGCAGACGCGACATCCGCTGGATGACCGACGCGTCCCCATGGCACAATGGTATTGCCGAAGGGAGTAGTGTAACCGTCAATGGAGAAATATCTGGGGACCTCGATGATCCCTGGAGCAACGGCATTGACGCGAATATGATGTGGGGCCATATCAATGGCCAGTTGACGTGTGAAAGCGTTGATGGCCCCTTTCGTGGCAGCATACGCGGTGTGACGAGGAAATCCACCAAAACTATGGGCTGAACTGATATTCACAATACTCCCGCCTCCACGTTTGAGCATCGAGCGGATGGCTTGCTGGGCGCAGAAAAAATAGTCCCTCATGTTGAGATGAAAGACCTGATTATAGGTCTCTTCATCAACAGTAAGAAAGTCACGCGCACTGGTGACTCCCGCATTATTCACCAGGATATCAATGCCATCCCATGCCTGAGTCACGGTGTCTACTACGCGTCGGCATTCGCTAACCTGGCTCAGATCACCTTGCACCATGAGTACCTTATTCTCCAGCCCCATGCGCTGGCACTCTTGCATCGTCTCATGTGCCCCGGTGGCCTGATTTGCATAGTGGAGAGCAACATGCGCTCCTTGCCGAGCAAGCTCAAGAGCGATGCCCTGTCCAATACCGCCTCCTGCGCCAGTGACCAGGGCAATTTTTCCAGCTACTGTTCCCATACGTTGTGCGAACCTCTTTTCTTGTGAGACAGATGGCTTTCGCTAGGAGAGACGAGTCCCATCGCGTTTCTCCCAGCCATCGCGAAACAGTGAGAGAGTATGCTCCGGGCTATAGGGGTGTTTTGCCATCAGTTCATAATTGAGATCCGTTCCCCATCCGGGGCGGTCCTCATCAACACTCGCAAATCCGTGATCGATCTTGAAAGGGTGAGTCAAAATCGCTGAGCCCCACCCATCATTAAACTCATCAAAGCTTTCCTGGAGAAAGAAGTTGGGCGTCGCGGTATTTAAATGCGCATTCACTAAAGAACACAGCGGCCCCTGGGCACAGTGAGGCGCGGTGACGCCATTATGCGCATGCACTATGGCACACACCTGTTTGGCGGCAGTCATGCCAAGGTACTGTGGCTCAAGCTGGATAATATGCACCGCGTCATGTTTGAGCAATTCCGCAAATTGTTCCCGGTTGGAATAATCTTCTCCACAGGCAATCGGGACCGGACTTCGGCGGGCCACTTCCACGATGGCGGAGAGACGTTGAGGGGGAACAGGCGTCTCAAACCAGGTCGGAGAAAACGGAGCCATTGCTTCGGCAAACTGCAACGCCATAGGGACACTGAAACGGTTGTGCCCTTCAATGAGCAGGTCTACCTCCGGTCCAACGGCATCGCGCACGGCGGCGATAATCTCAAGGGCCAGGGCAAACTCGCGACGATCAACGACCCGCCAGGCCGAACCGAACGGATCACATTTGAGCGCGGTGTAGCCACGTGCCACGACGTCTTTGGCCTGCTCGTGGAAGTTTTCGGGAGTCCGTGGTCCTCGATACCAGCCGTTGGCATACGCGCGCAACTGTGTGTGACAGCGCCCGCCTAAGAGTTTGTAGACAGGTAGGCCCATGGCTTTGCCCAGAATATCCCAACATCCATACTCGATTCCCGCCAGCGCAGCACCCTGGATTTGACCACCATCAGAATACAGATCGCGAAAAAGCCGCAAGGTATGTGCTTCGACATCGAAGGGATCCCGACCAATCACGAGATATTTGATCTCGTGAATCGCGGCTTCGACGGTTTTGGCAAACCCATTGAGCGTTGCCTCTCCAATCCCATGAATCCCCTCGTCTGTCTCCGCGCGGGTAAAGAGCCAGTTTTTCCAGGGATTGCCTACAATGTAGGTCTTGATGTCAGTAATGCGCATTATTTCGCTTTTCATTACGCGAGAAACACCAGGTGCGCCGCTGGAGCAGGCCGTTGATGATATGTGTCGCTCGGACGGGAGAAGCGCTTCTCCCGTCCGAGCCCGTCCGCCTGATCCGGGCGACATCTAATAAATGTCAATGTATCTGTCTCACCGGCGAGTTTTCCCACCAGGTGAACTCTCAACAGGTTGTGGGTCTCCTCTCGCCTTATCCTGCAAAGAGCGCGGGCCTCATCCCTTTGATCCCTGTTTTCAGACGAAACAGGTCCCCGGAAAGAGGAAAGCGGGAGCGTCGTTCCGAACTCAGGCCGACGGAAGCCGAGGTGATGTAGAGTTCGTCCAGGTCACGCCCTCCAAAGGTACAACTGGTTGGCCGCGGGACGGGAACCTCTATCACCCGCTCGATACTGCCCGTGGGCGTATAGCGCAGGATTTTCGCTCCATCCCAGCACGCGCTCCAGAGGTATTCCTGGCTATCCACCGCCAGGCCGTTAGGCCAGAAAGAGGCATCACGCAAGGAAACCAGAACACGACGAATTGGTCATCTCTCCGCGCTCGGCCTCGAAATCAAAGGCGTAGATGGTTTGTTCCTCCGTATCGGTGACATACATCACCGAGTTGTCAGGACTCCACCCGATGCCATTGGGTATGCCTAAACCCGTGAGCATAGGGTGAACCGACCTGTCTGGATCAAAACGATACAGGACCCCTTCTGGCTGGAGATCATCCGCTTCGCTCATCGTGCCTGCCCAAAAGCGCCCCCGACAGTCGACCGCCCCGTCGTTGAAGCGCATATGTGGCCGGTCCGCTTCTGGATGCGCGAGAGGGATCAGTGTTTTGCTGTGACTGTCCCAGAAGACCAAGCCCTGCTTGGTAGCCATGACCAGGCCACCAGAGGTACGCTGAGCCAGTACCCCGATAGAGGTCCCAACGTGGATGGTTTCATGGACGCCAGAAGATGGCTCAAAACGGCTATAACTCTGGCCGACAATATCCACCCGGTACAGCGCCTGCTCTTCCTCACTCCAGACCGGCCCTTCACCCAGAATATGCTGCACGGGCAACACATGCTCGATCTCATGTATGTTTCTTCTCCTCCTTACTGCTCAGCTTACCACTCCGTCACAGTCCCATCAGCCGTGCGCCAGGAAGGCGTATGCCAGTGGTGCCCGACCTTTGCCATTTCGCGCACTTTCTCTTCGTTTATCTCAATACCCAGACCGGGAGCCGTCAACTTCTGCACGAAGCCCTCTGCAAAATGGAAGACCTGAGGATCTACCAGGTAAGCGAGAAGTTCAGACTCCTTCTGGGCATGATGCAGGTCCAGGACCTGTTCCTGGAGAAAGGCATTGGGGGTACAAAAATCCAGTTGCAGGGAAGCCGCCAGGGTAATGGGGCCGAGCGGGCAGTGAGGTGCCACCGCGACATCATACGCTTCGGCCATGGCGGCGATTTTGCGCACCTCCCAGATGCCACCAGCATGGCTGAGGTCTGGCTGAATGATCGCGACGCCTCCGCTCGCCAGAACTGCTTTGAAGCCCCAGCGGGTGTACATCCGTTCCCCAGTTGCCAGGGGAATACTCGTGTGCCGGGCTAACTCCACCAGCGCTTCGTTATTTTCCGGGAGGACGGGCTCTTCGAAAAAGAGGGGCTTGAACGGCTCAAGTTCCCTTGCCAATACCCTGGCCATACCTTTATGGAGGCGACCATGAAAATCCACCCCAATGCCGATGTCGTCTCCCACAGCCTCCCGAACAGCGGCAAGCCGTTCCGCTGCTTCCCGCACGTTTTTGGAGTTCTCGATCCATTCCATCTGGTTGGTGACGGTCATCTTCAGTGCCGTATACCCGGCAGCGACGAGTTCCCGCGCTTGCTCTTGGAGATCGGCAAGGGTTGCACCCCCAATCCAGGCATAGACACGCATTTTCTCGCGGACAGCCCCACCCAGGAGTTCATACACCGGCACGCCCAGGCGTTTGCCCTTGAGATCCCATAAAGCCTGCTCGATACCGGAAATAGCGCTGGTCAGGACCGGCCCTCCCCGATGGAAACCGGCGCGATAGAGCACCTGCCAGAGATCTTCAATGTTGGACGCCTCCTTTCCCAGAAGAGAGTCTCCTAGCTCTTTGACGGCGGCTGCCACCGTGTCCGCACATCCCTCTACAATGGGCTCGCCCCAACCAGCCAGCCCATCATCGGTGCTGATCTTCAAAAACAGCCAGCGCGGCGGAACCTGAAACGTTTCGAGTGAGCGAATCTTCATGAGTATTTCCTCCTGGGAATCCTGTTGCTTTTAGACGTACTCTTGATAAAGGCGCGCAGAAAGACCCGAATCGATGAGAAGCGTAGCTCCGGTCATCGTTTTTGAAGCATCGGAGGCCAGATACACCGCCAGTTGCCCGATGTCTTCTGGCTGGTTGATCCGGCCCAGCGGAACCAGTGCATTGAGACGCACCTTCAGATCTTCCTGTTGCGTCAGGCTTTCCTGTTCGAGCCATTGACAAAGGGTTTCTGCCATGGTGAAACCCGGGCAAATAGCGTTCACTCGAATCCCATAGGGACCCAGGCTCAAGGCCATAGCCCGTGTCATGGCATTGATGCCGCCTTTTGAGGCCGCGTACATCTCCGCGTGCGGAAGTGTTGCAAAAGCATGAGCAGAAGAGATATGAATAATGGAGCCACCTCGACGCTCGATCATCGTTGGTAACACATACTTGCTGCACAGGAAATAGCCGCGCAAGTTGAGATTGAGAACGGCATCCCAGTCGTCGCAGGTCGCTTCCAGCAATGACCTATAGACGGTGATGCCCGCGTTATTGACCAGGGTGTCGATACGGCCGTACAGCGCAACTGTTTGCTCAACCATATTCTGGACGCTTGCCGCAGACGTCGTATCCGTTGGCAGAAAGACTGCGGAGCCGCCCGCCTCGGTGATCGTTGCTACTGTCTCCTGGCCAGTCTCAGCTTTTTTTTCGGCAATGACCACGGTGGCTCCTGCCTTTGCCAGAACCGTGGCGATGCCTTTGCCGATGCCCTGCCCTCCCCCTGTTACAATCGCGATCTGGTGCTGTAAGATTCCTTGCATTGCCTGCCCTCGAATTTCACAAACTTATGAGAGAACGTTGTCCGTTTCATGGAAGATGCAGTAGGCTCCATTTTCTCTTACCGCGAGCCTCTGCGGAACAAGGAGATCGGTCGCTAGTGCAACTTCAAGAGACAACTTGTGCAAGGAGGAGGAAAGATGATACAATGGGGACATGAAAGCCCCGATGTACATCCGAGCCATCAGTCCAGCAGAGCAAGCAGGGCTCGAAGCTGGATTGCG
>CADDYT010000014.1 GCA_902810755.1 Chloroflexota bacterium | reverse complement strand
ATAGCAATCGGTGCATTGCTCGTACTATTTAGCGGGGTCCTTCTGCGAGCGCGCTTCACGGCCCGGCTTGATGTGAGGAGTTGTGGGTGTTCTGGGGTGATAAATCAGAAGGCCACGATAGGAAAAGCTTTGTTTCGCAATGTTGTGCTTCTCTGTATGCTTGTCCCCATAGTAATCACAACTATTGCGAGCAGGAGTATTTCTCCTTCGCCATCACCTCTGATTGAAGCAGTTATCTTCATTTGCATCATTGTGTGGACGATGTTCAACCGCACAAGAATACCTGGGTCTGCCTCTAGAGGCTTCCTTCATCTTTCACAAATACGAGCCACCCGCAAGGTAGTAAGCAATCCCCAGGCAGCGAGCAAGGCAATAGGCCGGCGCTCATTGCTAACCCGACTCGGTTTGATCGTCGGAGTTGGTACTCTTTTGCAAGTATTTCCCCTCGGCGTGTACGATGTATTTGCAGGCTACTGCAATTGCTCATGCGGCCCAGGGGGTGTAGGCGGACCAAATTGCTATGACCTCTGGGATTGCGATGGTCACCTCAACCAGTGGGTACCCTATTATCGGAAGTGTGATGAGTATTGCTGCCAACCGCTAAGCAACTACTGTGATTCTTCCCTGACATACCTGGGACAGATTTACTGTGAAAATGGCTGTTGAACAAACAGGTCAAAATATCTCATTGTCCTTGCTAACTGACTCTTATGGAGACCGCTCAACTTGATAGAGTGGAGAAAAAAGATGAACTATCATCCCATCCATGACAGCTATATCCTGTCGGTGATCTACTAAGGTGTTCAAGGGCAAGTTCAATGGATGAGCGTATTGAGGCTGTAATCCTGCACTGGAATGCAGGATTCATTAGGAAGGAGAACACATCGATGACTCGTTTCCCTGTGACAGCTCAGCCCCAAGAAGCGGGTGTGAGTCACTCGGTCGAAATTGTAGTAGCAGAACCAACTGACGAGTTTGCAACACGTATCAGTAATTTTTTTAATCAACCAATAGCAACACAGTCGAATCGTTGTCCCGCCTGTGGAGCAGTTCTTCTTATTCCAGAGGGGAATATTAAAGAGCTGATCAAGGTACATCTCGCGGAACTCGTAGCTTCAGATGCATATATAAGGCTGATTCTCCATCATGGAGGACAGAAACCACCTACCCCTCCGCCTGGTACCACAATAGTTCCAGTAGACGAATATCAGCGGCTGAAAGAGAGCGGGAAAGTTATTCCTCCTTCGGGGACAATCCCTACTCCATGACGCAGGATCTAGCCTGCTTTTGATGATGCCAGGAAACCAAACCGACGGCAATCACGCAATCAACAGCAGCGCAGAATGTATCGTGCAGTGTTCTAATGCCAAGACAGGTATGGAGGGGTCTTGGCATTAGAGCATCGTGTGGTGAAGAAAAATCAGGCTATTGGTCGGCAAAGAAACAGACTCTTTAGTAAAAGGAGAACTTTAGAATGGCTAAATCATTTCTGTTCAAGCGTCGCCAGATACTTCGTCTCGGGGGAACAGGCGTAGTGGGTTTTCTTGGTGGTGCAGTAGTAACAAAAGCTGTGGATGTCCATGCCAGTTCTTCTGTGCAATCCGGCAGCGGGCCTCTTACACAGAACGATGCGCAAGCGTATCTCAGCCCGAGTGGCTTTGACCAACAATTCCTTGCAAAATCAGCAGATGTAAGGCAGATCTGGGATTTTGTGACGGTTGAACAGATTCAGTCGCAGGGCCTGACAGCAATCAGGAATGCTTTGAACGCCTTCCAGTTCACTTATAAGAAAACGCTCTACCCGGTCGTTTGTCTGAGAGGCAATGCCGTTATTTATGCCCTTGATGACAACATGTGGATGAAGTATAGCCTGGGAACCCTGACCGCTCAAAAAAACGAGGGCATCACAGGCGGCAACCCGCTGTACAGTCGCCAGACTACCGATAATGGAAGCCTTGGCCCCCAGGACCCGGATAGCCTGTATCAAGACCCCAGCTTACAGGCTCTCCAGCAACGTGGCGTACATGTGACAGCCTGCCATGATGCCTTGAATGGGCTTGCCGGGCAACTTGCGGAACCACGAGGGCTTACCACTGACTCAGTCTTCACCGAACTGGCGACTCACCTTATTCCCGGTGCTCAACAAACTCCATCAGGAAGTTCCCTTATTGCCGTAGCGCAGCATCTTGGCTTTACCTATGCCAAACAGTAGCTTTTGCATCCGGTGATCATTGTCGCCTAACGAACGTTCCGATCACAGCCCCTGCGCTTCCCGGTACATATTCATATAGTCACGGATGCCAGCTTCAAGAGGGTAGCGCGGCTCGTATTTGAGTTGCTGGCGGGCGGCTGTCAGGTCGAGCAGGCCGCGAGCGCGCATGTCGCTCTGTTCCAGGTCGCTCAGGCCGGAGCCGACCTCTATATCGGCGTTCGGGAGGATGGCGCGCACGGTTTCTGCTACCTGCGAGGCGCTGCTCATGGCTCCTGAGCCGATGTTGAAGACGCGCTGGCTGAGCGTCTCGGACGGCACATCCAGGGCTTTGATCACTGCCTGCGCGATGTCTTTGACGTGGGTATAGTCGCGGCGCATGTCCCCGCCGGTCGCGAAGCGCGTGGGCAGGCCGCGCACGCTGTTTTCTACCATAGGCTTGATGTACATGGGGTAGCGCATGCCGTAGCCGTAGATGGCGGAGTTGCGCAGGGCGATGAAATCGACGCCGTTGGTGCTGTAGTAGGTGAGGCCGACGATCTCGGCTGCCGCTTTGGAGGCCCCATACGGGCCGAGTGGGTTGCCTGCCGAGGGCGTGAGAATGGGATGCTTCTCGTCGATTGGCTCATACTGGCGCGGCATGTAGACGGCGATGCTGCTGCTCTGCACCACGCGCTGCACCCCCATCAGCCGCGCCGCTTCCAGCACGTTGATGGTGCCGTTGACGTTGACCTGGAAGGTGATAGCCGGTTCATCCAGCGAATAGGGCGGGTCGTAGAGCGCGGCGGCATGAAAAATACGTTCGACTTTATATTGCTGCACGGCCCTGAGCAGGCTGGCGAGATCGAGAATCTGCCCGCGCACGCGCACAATCTGCCCCTCGTAGGGAGCGGTCAGCGCGGCCAACTCCGCCGATGGGCCAACGGCATCGAAGCTGATGACGCGATCCCCGCGCTCCGCAAGCTGGCGAATGACGTAGGTTCCCAGGAAGCCGGAGCCACCGGTAATCATGATGGTTGACATCTCTCATCTCCTTCTATGGCGTGATTATCACAATCTTCGTCTCCGTCATTTCCTCGATGGCATAGCGTGGCCCCTCGCGGCCCATGCCGCTGGCCTTGACGCCGCCGTAGGGCATGTGGTCGGCGCGATAGCTGGAGACTTCGTTGATGTGGACGCCGCCGAAGTCGAGGCGCTGCGCGGCGTCAAACGCCTTTTGCAAGTTGTTGGTGAAGATACCGGCCTGCAAGCCATAAGGCGTGCTGTTGGCGAGGTCGATGGCCTCGTCCAGCGAGTCATAGGGCGCGATGGCGACGGCAGGGCCGAAGAGTTCGTGCTGGCAAATCTGCATGCCGGGGGTGACGCCGAGCAGCACAGCGGGGGTGATGCAGCCATCGGGCAGCAGTTCACCGCCAACCAGTAACTGCGCTCCCTGCTCCTGCGCGTCGCGTAAGACGCCCATCACGCGCCGTGTGGCCTGCTCGCTGATGAGCGTGGAGCTATCGGTTGTCTCCTCACGTGGGTCGCCTGTGCGCAGTTTGCCGACCTCGCTGGCGAGACGTTGCGCGAATTCCTGGCAGATAGAGCGATGGGCATAGATGCGCTGCACAGCAATGCATGCCTGCCCGACGGCGTAGTAGCCGCCAGCCACAACACGGGCAACGGCGCGCTGCAAATCGGCGTCCGGCTCGATAATCAGCGGCGAGTTGTTGCCCAGTTCGAGGGCCACGCGCTTGTAACCGGCGACGGAGCGAATATGCTTGCCGACGGCTGAACTGCCGGTGAAGGTAATCATCGCGACCCGTTCGTCGCGCACCAGCATCTCGCCGATCTCGTCGCCGCCGGGCAGTACGCTGAGCGCGCCGCGCGGGACGCCAGCCTCGGCAAAGAGCTTCGCCAGTTCGAGCGCGGTAATGGGCGTATCGGGCGCGGGCTTGAGGATGATGGCGTTTCCTGCGGCCAGCGCGGGCGCGATTTTGTGGCAATCCAGCAGGAGGGGAAAGTTGAAGCCGGTGATGCCCGCGATGATGCCCAGCGGGCGGCGCACGGTGAAGGCGATACGTCCCTCGCCGCCCGGCATGGCATCCATCGGCACCACCTCGCCCGCGATACGATTGGCCTCTTCCGCCGCCAGCCGCACCGCTGCCACCGAACGCGCCAGTTCCAGACGAGCATCTTTGATGGGCTTGCCGACTTCGTGGACGATGAGCCATGCCAGCCGCTCGCTATTGGCGGCGATCAGGTCGGCGACGCGGTGCAGCAACGTGGAACGGCGGTGCAGGGGCCAGCGCGCCATCTCCCGTGCGCCCTCGCCTGCTACTGTCAGCGCGGCCTCGACCTCGCGCGGCGTGGCCCAGGCAACGCGCCCGACCAGCAGGCTGCGATCATACGGGAAACGAATCTCGACCTGTTCGCCGCTCTCCACCCAATCGCTGCCGAGGAAGATGCGATGTTCGCCACCGAACGGGAACAGGTCGTCTTTACTGTGTGTGGTTGTCGTTTGCATGGTTATGCTCCATTCCTCTCTTTCACCCCCAGCAATGATGCGGTTGCAAGGGCCATGACGTTGATGGAGGTGAGCAGGTCGTCGAGGGCCAGCGATTCGTCGATGATGTGCGTCTGGATGATTTCGCCGGGGCCGTAGACAATGCATTGCTCGATGCCCGCGTTATGGACGACGAAACGCTGATCGTCGGTGCCGGGACTACATACGTAGCCGGGGGCGCGTCCGAGAACTGCTCGCAGCGCGCTATCAAAGGCGGAGACGAGGGGCGTTTCGGCGCTGACCCACGTGGGGCCGGTGGCGTATCGCTCCGTGTATTCGTAGCGCAGGCCGGGCATTTCCTGCGCGCAGCGTTCCAGCAGATCGAGGATTTCGCGCCGCGCCTCTTCCAGCGTTTCCCCCGTCACCAGCCGCCGGTCAAACGTCACTGTGCAGGAATCGGGGACGCTGTTGATACTGGTGCCACCTTGCACGGTGTTGAACGAGAGGCTGGCCACCGCCGCGCTGGCTGGCACGACGGGAACCCTATTAATGCGCATCTTCAGCAAGGGCTGCAATTCCTGTGTGGCGGCGGCGATGAAACGGGACATGTACTCAACGGCGTTGACGCCGCGTTCGGGCGTGCTGCCGTGTGACTGGCGGCCATAGATGGTGATCTCGCCCCAGATGGCCCCGCGATGCCCCAGGCAGATATTGTCGACGTTGAGCGGCTCCGTAATCACCACGTAATCGGTGCGGTCGCGGGCGATATAGCCGCGCTCGACCAGCAGGCCCATGCCCGCGTTGCGATTGCCCGTGCTTTCCTCATCGACCACGCCGCTCTGCTCCACCGTTCCCTGCAATTGCAACCCGGCGCGCCGGATGGCCTCGACCGCGTAGATTTGCGCCGCGATGCCGCCCTTCATATCAGAGGCCCCACGTCCGAAAATGCGCCCATCACGTACCGCGCCGCCGAAAGGATCAGTCGACCAGCCAGGGCCGACGGGAACCACGTCCATATGCCCGTTGAAGTGCAACACCGGCTTAGCAAGCGGCCCCGGCAAACGCCCGACGACATTGGTGCGCGGCAGACCGGCGCCATAGGGAGCCAGTTCGGCCACCTCGGCAGGCGTCAGTTCAATATATTCAACCTCGTAGCCCAGTCCGCGCAGGTGTTCGCCGATGTAGCGCGCGCACTCAGGATAGGCGTTGCCGGGCGGATTCACCGTTGGAATGCGCAGCAGCCCCTGCAAAAAGGCGACGGCCTCATCCAGCACGTTCGCGGCGGCGCGCCGGATGGCGGCTTGCTGTTCTTTCGTTACGGGTACTTCCATCCAGAACGTTCCTTTCTAGCGGCAACCACCATGTCATGCGGAGCGCGAGCGAAGCATCTGATCTCGCCATACTGAGGTGGTTGCCACAGATGCTTCGCTCGCGCTCCGCATGACATGGGCGAGAGGCTTTTCGCTGCTATGATACATTTGATTTTGATCTTTCAAGTTCATCATTTGCATACCTACACAGGTGAGACGAAATTGATGACGACGGTGATAAGGCAGAGGGCCAGGGTGAGGCCGAGGACGAGCGCATCATAGCGATCGAAGTTCAGCTGGCGGCGTTTGCTGCGCCGCCAGCCGGGACGACCGCCGTAGCAGCGCGCCTCCATGGCCACGCTCAGCGTCTCGGCCCGCTTGAAACCGCTGATGAAAAGCGGCACCAGCAACGGCGCGATTTTCATAGTGCGCTGGATAAAGTTACCCTGATCGAAGCGCACGCCGCGTGCCGCCTGCGCCTTCATCAATCGTTCCACCTCGGTGACGAAGATGGGAACGAACTTGAAGGCGATGACCAGCACCATGACGAAGGCGTTGGCGGGAATACCGATCTTTTGCAGGGGCGAGAGCAGCGCCTCCATGCCGTCGGTCAGATCGACCAGAGAGGTGGCGAAGAGCAGCATCGAGGTGATGTAGTACAGGAACAGTACGCGCACAATCGTCATCGCGCTGCGAATAATGCCCTCCCAGGAAACATTGAGGAAGGCCCAGTGCCAGAGCAGCGTTTTGTTCTGCGTGGCTGAGGTGTAGAACAGTACCTCAATGCAGAAGATAAATACCAGGAAGCCGAGAAATGGCTTGAAACTGCGCAGGACGTAGCCGGTCGGGATGCGCGAGTTCCATTGCAGCAGGGCGCAGAACAGCAGGCAGACGAAGAAGGCGATGAAGCTGGAGAGGAAAGAGAACAGGATGATGAGCAGGACGGCGCATAACAGTTTTGTGCGCGGGTCCATGCGGGCCACCTGCGAGCCGTTGTTGATGTATTGTCCAAAGGTGATGTCGCGTGAAAGTTCGATCATATGGGTGTGCCTTTTTATTATCTACCCTGGTAGAAAAACTAGAGAATTTCTGGGGACACCCCAGACCCCGACAGGGGGATTCCCCCTGTACCCCCTTCCACTCTGATGATCTCCGCTTCCAGTTCCTCCAGGTT
Source organism: Chloroflexota bacterium (assembly GCA_902810755.1). The sequence goes on along the minus strand of CADDYT010000014.1, from coordinate 55,171 downwards.
GAGGATATTGGTGCGGATACCGGGCAGGGTGTCGCGCAGAGCCACTGCTATCTGGGCGGCTTCGGGCAGGGCGATGTCCAGGGCAGCGAGTTCGCTGGCGTGGGCGAGTATCTCGCGCGGCGTTCCCTGAAAGGCGAGACGGCCCCGATCGAGGACGTAGATGGTGTCCGCGAGGCCGATGACATCATCGAGGCCGCTGGAGACGTAGACGATGGACAGGTTTTGCTGCTGCTTGAGCCGCGTAATGAGTTCCAGCAGTTCGCGGCGTCCGCGTGGGTCCAGGCCCGCGCTCGGCTCGTCAAAGATGATAACTCTGGGTTGCAGCGCGAGGACGCCGGCAATGGCGACACGCCTCTTCTGTCCGCCACTGAGCGCGTAGGTGTAGCGCGAGCGGAAATCTTCGTAGTCCAGTCCCACCGCTTCGAGCGATTCTTTGACCAGGCGGCGCGATTCGGCCAGCGGCACTTTTTTGCGGCGCGGGCCGAAGGAAACGTCCTTGCCCACCGTCTCCTCAAAGATTTGCGCTTCCGGCGACTGGAAGACGACGCCGACGCTGGAACGAATGCGCTCGATATCGAACGAGGAGGCGAATACATCGTCGCCCTCGAAGAGCAGCGTACCCGATGCCGGTTTGATCAGCCCGGCCAGCATATCCACGATGGTCGATTTGCCCGCTTTGGTTGGGCCGACGAGCGCGGTGGTCTGTCCCTGCGGGATGGAGAGCGAAAGGCCGCGCAGGGAATCGACGGCAAAAGGGGTGCCGCGCATATAGGTGTGATAGACGTTTTTCATCTCAAAGAGCATGCGCCAGCCCCTCCTTTAGCTGCTCTGCCGTGAGGACGACTTCTGGCAGACTCTTCCAGCCGCGCGCGCGCAGTCGTTGCCCCAGGTGCGTGACCATCGGCACGTCGAGCCCCACCGCCTGCAGCTCGCTCACACGCGCAAAGATATTGACGGGCGTGTCATCCATAATCACGCGCCCCGCGTCCATCACGATCAGGCGCTGGAAGCTGGTGACTTCGTGCATGAAGTGCGTGATGTGGATGACGGTGATGCCGCGCTCGCGCGAGAGGCGGAAGACGGTGTTCAGCAGGTTACGGGCTGTCTGGCCGGAGATCATGGTGGTTGGCTCGTCCAGTATCAGGTAGCGCGGGCGCATGGCTAAGACACCGGCGATGGCGACGCGCTGCTTCTGCCCGACGGAGAGTTCGTTGATGGCGATGGGCGCGTAGGCTTCCAGATCGAGCAGGGCCATTGCCTCCTGCACGCGCTCCTCGATCTCGTGGCGCGGCAGGCCAAGATTTTCCGGGCCAAAGGCGATATCGTCAATGACGGTGTTGGCAACCAGTTGATCGTCGGGATTCTGGAAAACGATGCCGACACGCTGGCGAATCGTCCAGATAGCTTCGCCGCGAGCGGTGGTGGGGATGCCGTCTACATGCACTGTGCCGCTATTGGGCTTGAGAATGGCCGAGAGCATCTTCGCCAGCGTGCTTTTGCCGGAGCCGTTATGCCCGATAATAGCGACCGTTTCGCCTTCGTTGATAGTGAGTGTGATGTTGCGCAGCGCGGGGGGAACATCCTGTTCCCCCTCGGCGCTGTAGTTGAACGTGACGTTTTGCACTTCGAGCATATGCGCTTCAATCTATCCGTCAGTATATCAGTAGGGTAGCTCGTCGCGCGCCTTCGTATCCGGCGCACGTGCAACGCGGCCACTTACGATGAAGAAGGCGTTCGCCAGGATGAAAGTCAGGATGGCGGCGACGATGGCTTCAAAGATGGCCTGAGGAATGATGGGGATGATGGCCGGAAGGGGTAGGTAGCCACGGATCACCAGCATACCCAGGACGAGGATGGTGTTGGTGGCCGCTCCGACGAAACCTGCGACGGCAGCCGCGACGCCGCGATTGAAACGCACAAGCGCGGCATACGATGCCCACGCCGTCAGACCGATAAAGATACGCGGCAGAATAGAGACCAGCGGGTCCTTAAAAAAGGGAACGGTGGCGCGTGAGAAGCTGACGAGGCCGAATACGAGACCTGAAATCATGCCCACCAGCGGCCCGGCGATGACGCCGCCAACGATGGTTGGGATATGCTCGATGGTGGCGCTGCCGGAAGAATTAGGAACAGGGATAAATCCAATGCCGGGAACGACGCCCAGAATAATGGTGATGGCGGCAAGCACACCGGCGATGACGATGCGTCGCGTGGTGAGCGTCCACGGGCGAACGGTAGATTCGACTGCAACGGCCTTTGAGTCTGTGCTGCTCTTTGCCGCTATTTCGGGACCGGCAGGCTCGGCTGCTGACTTCATGGCATCTCCCATAGCCGGTGTTTCTGTGACTTCGGCTTCCTGGCTGGAGTATTCTTCTTGTGCCATAAGCAGGTCTCCTTTCGGGGAACTAACTGACCGGAATGTACAAATGATGGCGAGACAGGTCGTGCTGCTTGAGGTAGAGGTATCTGATCTTGAGTTGGATGGAAACATGATGATACATATCAGGAATACCCGCGACAGGCAACGGCCCTGATTCCACGTGCTTTCTATCACAGAGGATAGCTGGCATCTCTGGCATCAAGACTCTCGACTTTGCAAGCCAGACTTGTACATTGGACAAGAGGTAACGTTGTTATAGCAAGTATAACCCGTGCATAGCATTGTGTCAAGGCAGATTGAGTCGCGCCCCCAGGCGGATCATGCGCAGGGCGCGTTCGGTGGCATCGCGGGTCAGGGCTGTGGCGTGTTGCATGGCGGAGGCCAGCGTCATGGGGCCGGATGGCAGGACGGAGACGGCGTCGACGCCCAGGCTGTAGACGGATTGATAGCCGTTGCCCAGGCTGCCTGCCAGTGCGAGTACGGGGATGTCGTAGCGTTTTGCTTTCTCCGCGACGGCGCCGATGCTTTTGCCGTAGGCCGTCTGCTCATCGATCTGCCCCTCTGCGGTGATGACCAGATCAGCTCCGCGCAGGCGCTCTTCGAGATGCACAGCTTCCAGCACGATCTGCGCGCCCGGACGGAGCGTGGCGTGGAGAAAGGCGACCAGCCCGGCTCCCAGCCCGCCGGCAGCGCCCGCGCCCGGCAGGTCTTTGACGGCAACTCCCAGATCGCGCTCGACAATCTGCGCGAAGTGTGCCAGCGCGTCGTCCAGTTGCGCGACCATCTCCGGCGTCGCTCCCTTTTGCGGGCCGTAGACTGCCGAAGCGCCGAGGGGGCCGCAGAGGGGGTTGTTGACATCGCAGGCTACATCAAAGCTGCATTCGTGCAGGCGCGGATCCATACCCTCCAGCGAGATGTGCGCGAGCGTTGAGAGGGCCGCGCCGCCGCGCGCAATCGGCTGTTGCTCTGCTGTGAGCAGGGCCGCGCCAAGTGCCTGCGCCATGCCTGCCCCGCCATCGTTGGTCGCGCTGCCGCCGATGCCGATGATGAAGTGGCGGCAGCCGTGATCCAGAGCGGCGCGTATCAGTTCACCCACGCCGTAGGTAGTGGTGATGCGCGGGTCGCGTCTCTCCGGCGGCACGAGCGGCAGGCCGGCGCAGGCCGCCATCTCAAGCGCGGCGGTGCGCCCATCGCCCAGCAGGCCAAAGAAGGCGCTGACCGGCTCGCCCAGCGGACCCGTCACCGTCTGCGAAACTATCTGCCCGCCCGTGGCGTCCACCAGCGCCTGCACTGTTCCCTCGCCGCCATCGGCCACCGGCACAATGTCAATCTCCGCCTCCGGGTAGACCGCCTGCACCCCTTCAGCAATCGCTTTCCCCGCTTCGGCAGCGGTCAGACTGCCTTTCAACGATTGTGGAGCAATGATGATACGCACCCGACAACTCCTTTTATGACGAGGGGCCGATGGAACGGACGCCGCCCGGGCCGCCGATGATGGCCTGCTCGGTGATGCCGAGGAAGAGGCCGGTGGCGACGACGCCAACGATACTGCGAATCTGCGCCTCCAGATCAACAGGGGCGATGATGCCGCCGGGGAACGAACAATCCAGGATAACGTTGCCGTTATCGGTGTGATAGGGCGCGCCATCGAGCAGGCGCATCTGCACGCTGGCCCCCAGGGCTTCGAGGCGCAGGCGCACCGGCGTCTGCGCGAAGGGGATGACCTCGACGGGCAGAGGCATGCGCTGGCCCAGTTGCGGCACCAGCTTGGTCTCGTCGGCGATGACCACGAAACGGCGCGAGGCGTAGGCCACCACCTTCTCTCGCAGCAGCGCCCCGCCGCCGCCCTTGATGAGGTTGAGCTGCGGATCGATCTCGTCGGCGCCATCGATATCAATATCAAGGATGGGGTGGACATCCAGATCGGTCAGGGGGATGCCAAGATTGCCTGCCAGTTCTGCCGTGGCCGTCGAGCTAGGGACGGCCCCGACGATGCTGAGGCCCGATTGCAGCCGCTGCGCCAGGGCATAGATAAAATAGGCGGCAGTGGAGCCGCTGCCCAGGCCCACAACCATCCCTTCTTCGATAAGTTGCGCGGCTGCCGTCCCCGCCTCGTGCTTCCAGCTATCCTGCGGAATATTGTGCGGCGTCAGATTGATACTCACGCTTTCTGGCTCCTTTTTCAGGTCTCTCTGTTTGCAGTATAGCAGAAAAAAGCCGGTTCGGCAAAAACGCATTTTGCCGAACCGGCTTTTTTCTACTCTCACCTGCTCCTCATCACTTCTTGATGGCTTTGATGAAGAGGATGGTCAGTTCGTAGAGGCAGGACATCGAGACGCCGAGGATGATGGGGCTGTAGATGTCCGCGCCGGGCGTCAGGAAGGTGGCCGCGATCCACATGCCGACGTGGGCTACCGGGCGTTTCTTCGTCAGCGTCTTCGAGGTGACGAGGCCGATCTGCGCCAGGAAAGTCAGCACGAGCGGCAGCTCGAAGACCACGCCGAAGGCCAGTTCAAAGAAGGCCACGAACGTGAAGTAGCTGCTGGCCGTCACCAGTTCCGTGAAGCTGTCGGATGCAAAAGAGATGAGCCACTGGATGGGAAAGCGCAGAACGACGTAGCCAATGGTGATGCCAAGAGCGAAAAGGATAACGCCGATAAAGATGAACGGACCGGCATATTTCTTTTCATGCTCATAAAGCCCGGGCGAGATGAAGGCCCATGTCTGGTAAAGGATGACCGGCAAGGCCGCGACAAAGCCGACTGCCAGCGAGACAAGCAGGTAGACGGTGAAACCTTCTGCTATGCCTATAGCCACAAGCTTCCCGCCTCCAAGCGCATCCGCAGCTTTTGGCAATGGGTATAACAGCACCTTAAAGATCGGGACGCGGAAGATAAAGGCAACGACGGCTCCGATGACGATGGCGATGAGCGACTTGAAGATGCGCTGGCGCAACTCTTCAAGATGCTCGATGAGCGTCATTCCCTCGCCTTCTTCCTCCTCCTCCAGATCGTAGTCCAACGCGGCCATCGTATCCTGCTGGTCCATATTCCTGGTTGTCATAGACATTCTCCAATCAGGTACCAGCTCAAGAGCTTATTCGGCTGGCGTCTCGGTTTTGCTGGTCGCGCTGTAGACTTCGGGTTCAGCCATACTGCTTTCGGCGGCGGCTTTCTTGCTGGCGACTTCACGATCAATGGCCTCCATGCTGACCGGGGAGGAGACTTTTGCCTTCTCTTCTGGTTCTTCCTTCGGGCTGGTCAGTTCGCTCATGCCCTTCCTGAACTCTTTGATACTTTTGCCGATGGCTGAACCCATTTCCGGTAGCTTCTTCGGCCCAAAGATTAAGAGGGCAATGACGAGAATGACGACGAGGTCGAGTCCATGAAATCCGAATGGCATGATAGGTATCCTTTCTGTTCTATGCTCTGTCTTCCTGCGACTTCTGCTGTTTTTCTCACCTGTTCACACGTTCCTCGCGTGCTATCAGATACTACGGCGAAACGACGTACATGGATCATTGCAAACGAGCGACCGGCTAAGGGTAGGCAGGCTGCGTAATATCCTGGCCCATGAGGTCAGCTTCGAGCGATTGCAGGCTTTCCAGGCCCATGCTAACGACGCTGAGGCCAGCCGTGCCGATGGCGACCAGGCGCACTGCCGCCCGGCGGCTGATTCGCCGTTCGCCCAGCCTGGCGGCTACCCGTTCTTGCTCGCGCAGTTCAGCCGCTTCCCGGCGCACAGAGGCGATAAGGCGCGTTTCCAGCCCGGCAGGCGCTGGAGCGTCATCGCCATAGTGGCGCAGCAACAGGCTCTCGATAGAATCGTTACGCATACATCCTCCGCAGGATCGAGGGGCGCAGCGCGAAAGGCGGCTGTGACGGTGAAACCGCCGAAGTCCGGCTTTCCACGCGCTCCTCTTCGGGTTGTTGTATTGATGCCTCTCCGCGTTCCATTCTGCTGTCGGGTGTGGCCGAAGCCGACGCCGGGGCCGGTGTTCCGCTATCGAGTTGCTCGCCGCTTTCCAGCGCGTAGAGCTGCTGGAACTGCTTGCGAGCGCGGGCCAGACGCTGGCGCACTGCCGCTTCCTGCAGGTCGAGCATCCCGGCAATTTCGGCGGTCGAGAAGTCGCCAACGACTGAGAGCAGCAGGCAGACGCGCAAGGGTTCGCTCAGGCGCGCCATTGTGCGCTGGACGGCGTCGCGTTCGGCCACCGACCTGGCGGGATCATCGCTTCCGGTCGCGCCGTAGCCGACCGGTTGAACCGGCGCGGCCTCCGTTTGCAGCGCCTCGTCCTCACCCTCCTCGTTCTCCGTGCGCGCCCTGCGCATTGAAGAAAACGGGATGAAGCGGAAGAGGCTGCGGCGGCGGCGTTGCATGCGCGCGGTATTGAGCGCGATACGCAGGAGCCAGGCTCTGGCGTGGAACTGCTCGCCGCGTGCCTCACAGTCGGCGCGGGCAGCGTCAATCGCTTTCAGGGCCTGGTGAAAGGTATCCTGTGTCAGGTCCTGGCTTTCCTCCCAGTCACCGGTGAGGGCGTAGATGGTGTGGAAAACCAGCTTCCCGTATTCTTGAATAAGCAACTCTACTGCTTGCGCCGCAGGCATCATTTTTCAACAACTCTTTTCCGTTTGTAGCGCCCCGGTGGGTTTTCTCGCTACATCTATAGAGATGCACGAAGGTGGAGAAATGTGACAGGAAATTGCACGAATTTCCAGATGGAACAGAAAGCGTGTATTAAGGACAGGGGATACCGGCACGTTGATGTACACGAGAGAGATGGGCGCAATGACCCGGCGTCTGCTGCTGTATTGCGCCCGGAAGATAGCGGGAAAGAGGCGACCGGGATATCCTGTTCCCGCCTCATCTCTCCCTGCTCTGAAATTAGCGCAAGTGTTCTTCGATATAGTCTTCGGCCTCTTGCACCGTCGTGATCTTCTCCGCATCCTCGTCCGAGATTTGCAGTTTGAACTCTTCCTCCAGAGACATGATGAGTTCAACCAGGTCGAGAGAGTCAGCGTTGAGGTCTTCCACGAACGACGCACCTGGAACTACCTCGCTTTCATCGACGCCCAGCTGGTCGACGATGATTTTCTTGAGCCGATCGTACACATCCTGATTTGTTGCCACTATTTTACCTCACTTTCGGTTTTTGGAGTGGGCTGCTGTTGCGCCCGCATAAATATTGTACCCAGGACGCCATTAATGAAGCGGCTGGAAGTGTCGCTGCCAAACTGTTTGGCAAGTTCCACGGCTTCGTTAATTGCAGCCTTCGCTGGTACCGTATTATTAAACAGAATCTCGTAGATTGCAAGTCTGAGGATATTTTTGTCTATTCGGGCCATCTGATGAAGCGGCCATTCGCGCGCGGCGCTCTGGATATGAGCGTCTATTTCGGCCAGGTGGTTATTGACGCCCCCGATCAGTTCTCTGGCATATTCTTCCACCTTGGGCGGCAGATGGCGCTCCTCCACATGACGCTGTAACACCTCCTCCGGGTCATGATGAGCTGTGTCATACTCGTACAGTGTTTGCAGCGCGATCATGCGCGCTTGTCTGCGTGTCCCTATCGGCATGGCGTCCTCGACTCACTCCCGGTTATACATCTGGCAGGCGCCCGGCAGCGGCAGCCTGTCCTATGTATAACACACTCGTTCCCCGTACTTCTTTCTACTCGACATCTTGAATATAGATATTGACCTCGCGTACTCGCAGGCCGACCATATGTTCGATGGCGGCTGCCACCTCTTCCTGCACGGCGGTGCCTGTCTCGACGATGTTCGCCCCCGCTTCCACCACCAGGTACAGATCGGCTGAGACGGTGTGATCCTTGATGCTGAGGGAGACGCCCTGGGCCGGTATCTCGCGACCGGCCAGGCGCGACCACAGGTCGCTGCTGTGCGCGAAACGCACGACGCCGGGAATCTGCAACGCCGCGTTGACGACGATGGTCAGGAGAACCTGGCGCGCGATGCGTACCACTCCCTGTGCTTCAGCAACCATTGATCTCACCGTCTCCTTTCTCTTATCCTGCTCTCTATTATACACCACGCACGAGGCCCATTTCACGCACAAGGCCAGCAACTTTTTCAAGTTCAGCAGCATTGCCGATATTGAGGGTGGTCGCGCCTTTCACGATACGTTTGACCATGCCTGTGAGCGCCTGGCCGGGGCCGATTTCGATGAATGTGGTGACGCCCGCGTTCGCCATATATTCGATGCTGCGCACCCACTGTACGGACGAGGCAATCTGCTGCGGCAGCTCGCGCTGGATGTCCGCCGCCGCTGTGAGCGGGGTCGCGGTGATGTTGCTGATGATGGGAATGGCGGCATCGCGCACGCCTGCGGCCGGGATGGCCTGCGCCAGCCCCTCTGCCGCCGGTTGCATGACCGGCGAGTGGAAGGCGGCGCTGACGGCGAGCGGGATGACTCGTTTCGCGCCACGCGCTTTTGCCAGCTCCATCGCCCGTGCCAGTGCGCGCTGCTCGCCCGAAATGACGATCTGGCCCGGCGCATTATAGTTGGCAACGATGACGCGCCCATCACCCGGATGGCGCGCGCCTCCATCGGCCTCAAGGGCCGCCAGTGTCTCTTCGGTGGCCTGCTGGCAGACTTCTTGCAGGGGGGCCTCATCCATGCCGATGACGGCGGCCATCCCGCTGGAGCAGACCGTGCCTTCATGGTGCATGAGCCGCCCGCGTTCGCGCACAAGCCGCGCCGCCCCGGTCAGATCGAGCGCGCCAGAGGCGACGAGCGCGGCATATTCGCCCACACTGTGCCCGGCAGTGAAGGTGGGGGTCAGGGGATACGCCCACGAGGAGTTTCCCGGTGAAAGTTGCTCCTGAAAAGCCGCGAGCAGGGCAAGACTGTCGGTAACGATGGCTGGCTGGGTGTTGATGGTTTCGCGCAATGTCTCTTCAGGGCCTTGAAAGCAGAGCGTGCTGAGCGGGAAGCCCAGCGCCTCATCCACGCTGTCGAAGACGCGCCGCGCCGCCGGAGACTGTGCATAAATATCGGCTCCCATACCTGCGGCCTGGCTGCCCTGCCCTGGGAAAAGAAAGGCAACTTGTCCCGTCATGATGTTTTTCCATATTGACTGAAATGCATGAAAATAAACGAAAGAGACGGTGATGGGAACCACCCCGGGCTACCCGCAAGGGGATGGCCCTACTATATACGACGGCTCTCTAAGCCAGGACGGATCGTATATAGTAGGGCCATCCCTTTGCGGGTGGCCTGGGAGTAGTCCTCCTCTCTGGCCTGGTTACGCTTTCTTCTCGCTGCGTGGGATAAACACCTGGCGATTGCGGTAGTAGCCGCAGTGCGGGCAGGCATGATGCGAAAGACGCGGCTTCCTGCAACGCGGACAGGCCACCAGCTGTGGTGGGGTCAGATGCATATGCGCTCGCCGCTCGCCTTTGCGAGCATGCGAGACTCGTTGTTTTGGTAACGCTCCCATACGATAAATTCTCCTCTTTGTTTTCCGCTATGGTTTCTGAATGATGACAGCCATCTTGCCTGCCTATGGCAGCAGTGGCTATGACTCAGAACCGTTTCGCAATAATTGTTCAAGCACGCTGAAACGTGTATCGATCTCTGGCTTGCACTCGCAGAGGCCGGAGTTGAGATCTTTTCCGCACTGCGGGCAAAGCCCGGCGCAATCTTCCCCGCAGATCGGCACCATAGGCAGCGAGACCAGTATATTTTGCCGGATTGCCTCGGTCAGATCAAGCTGGTGGTGTTCATCGATGGGGAAAGCAACTTCCTCCTCCATCGGTGGCACCGGCATGCCGCTGGTGACATCTACCGTTGGATAAAACACTTCGCTGAAGTCCAGGTGCATAGGATGCTCGAATTCTTTCAAGCAGCGCATGCAGGTCAACTCAAGGGTGAGTTCCACCCAACCATCGGCCAGGATACCCTGGTTGGTATGGTGAAGGCGCACATGCCCCTCGATGGGGCCGATCACCTTCAGGTCGTCATCAAGCTGAACATCTTCTTCGTGTATATCATACTCAAGCGAGGTTCCCACAGGCGCTTTCAAAAGTTGCGCCACGTTGTAAATCACGAGAATTTCCCTTCCATCTTTTCAATCTGTTTCGTCGCAAGCTCAGTCGCGAGAGATATTCCACTTCGATTAAAATAGCGCATATGTTCCCGTGAGGCAACCTGCTCAGCAGCGTGTGTGTGCCTGATTATTATAGTCAAGCCTGCCGGGCGTGTCAAGTGCATGTGACCCTTGCTCACATGCTATAATTTCCCCAGAAGACGCATAAGAAGGTACATAAGAAAAGGAGTATAAGCGTGTTAGAGATCATTCCGGCAGGCATTTACCCGCCGCTACCGACATTTTTTACCGACGATGAGGAACTTGATCTGGCGACACTGCGGCGGCACGTACAGGCGCTGAACGGAAGCGGCATCACTGGCTACGTCGTTATGGGTTCCAACGGCGAATCGGTTCACCTGAGCGGCGATGAACGCGCGCAGATCATTGAGACGGTGCGTGCCGTCGCCGACCCGGAGATGCCGCTCATCGCGGGCTGCGGCGAGCAATCGACGCGAGCGAGCATCGCCAACTGCCGCCAGGCTGCTGCCTCTGGCGCGGATATGGCCCTGATCTTGCCGGGCTTCTATTTTAAGAGTCGTATGAACAACGCCGCTCTGCTCGCGCATTACCGCGCCATTGCTGATAGCAGCCCGCTGCCCGTCGTTATCTATAACATGCCCGCCAACGCCGCCGGTCTTGATCTCGATGCCGCCACCATCTGCGCGCTGGCAGAACACCCGAACATTCTCGGCGTCAAAGATAGTTCGGGCAACATGGCCAAACTGGCGCAGATCGTTGCGGCCACCGCCCATTTGCGTTTCCGCGCCTTCGCGGGCAGCGCAGGCTACCTGCTACCGGCCCTCGCCGTCGGGGCCGCCGGGGCCGTCGCCGCCCTTGCCAATATCTTCCCCCGCGAGGTCTGCCGCGTGCAGGAACTCTTCAACGCCGGGCAACTCGCGGAGGCGCGCATCCTGCAGGCCCGTCTTGCCCCGGCCAATACCGCCATCACGGCCACCTACAACGTGCCTGGCCTTAAAGCCGCCCTCGAACTTCTCGTCGGCTACGGCGGTCGTCCGCGTTTACCGCTCTTGCCCCTGACAGAACAGGAACGGGCGCAACTGGCGGCGATACTGGCTGGCGTACAGGGGTAGAAAAAACTTATCCCCCACCCCCAGGCCACCCGCAAGGGGGTGGCCCCAGAAGCGTTAACGTAAGCCCGTGCCAACGCCGGGCAGGCCACCCGCCAGGGGTGGCCCTACTCTACGCGGCGGCTCCACAAGCCCTACGATACGTCCGTATAGAGTAGGGCCACCCCTGGCGGGTGGCCTGTGGTGGCCTGAAGTGAACGCCTATGGGGCCATCCCTTGCGGCCTGCGGTTGAGCGATGAGGTATCAATCACACCCGGCGATCCATATCCATTACCGCAGCTATAGTAGCGGTGGTGGGTGGCTGGATGGAAGAGGAGCTGGTAACGGTGAAGTTCAGAAAAGCAGCAAGCTGACCATCACTGCAATCAGGTTGGGTACACCAGTACAACTCGACTGCCCCGTTACTCGTAGGTTGGAGATACTGCACGCCGAAGTAGCCAACGGTGTAGCTTGTATCCTGGAGCGAGAGAATCTTGCTTGTGTGGATAAGGTCAGTACCATCATACCATTTTGCGACAGCATAGCCCTTCTGGGTAAGATGCAGATCGAAAGTAACATAGATGTTCTGATTCAGCGTGAAGGTGGTCGTCGGATTTGTAGGTTGGTAGTTGCTGTCAACGGCGCTTGTCATCTTTGCATTGGTGATGATAGCAGCCGCAGCAGGCACAATTGCCTGACCTGACGGCCCGGTCGTGCTGCTGCCGGGTGTGGTACCCGTCGTTGGCGCGGGCGTCGTATTCGTTGTCGTGGTTGTTGTGGGAGTGTTGGTCGTCGTAGTGGGCGCATTTTTACTGGCCGCGTAGATCAGCGCGCAGGCGCCGATACAGAGCAGCAAGAGGACGCCGCCGACGATGCCGAGTATGAGGGGGAGTTTGCTTTTTGGCTTTTGCTGCGGCCCCTGCATCTGCGAACCAAACTGCCCCGGATATACCGGTTGCTGCATCGGTGGTGGTGGCGGTACATAGGCATTAGAGCTGCCGTAGGGGTCTGGCGGATTCGGCGGCGCGCCGTAAGCTGGCGAGCCGTAGGCCGTTGGCGCGCTGTAAGGCGGCGTTGGCGCGCCTGACGGTGGTGGCGGCGTTCCATATGATGAAGCGGCAACCGTCGGATCGTATGATCCTGAGGGTGCGGAAACGTTGTAGGGAGTAGGGTTGCCGCAGAGAGGGCAACTGGCTGCGCCGGGCGGCAGATTTGCTCCACAGGATGTGCAATTCATAATAAGACTCCTCCTGGAAAATGGCGGAACGTCAACAAAAACAATGCGGCACTTACTATACCATGCTTTGCGCTCTCTGCCAAGCGAAAAATGTCGGTATACTGATAAGTATTTTTACCGATTTTCCTGTTCTACCCTGTTCTCTTTTTCCCCGGTGCTTTAGCTGCGGACAGTGAAATTGACGCGCTGTGCCAGCAGAGCATTGGAGCAGTTGGCCGAAGTGGACCAGGAAAGCTCAACGTAGGCCGACCCGCTTGCATGGTAATAGGTGTAGGAATAGGCGGTAGTGCTGGCGATGTTGGGGATGGCAAACGAAAAATTGCTGGTAAATTTCCCGTTGAGGTACCATGCAAGACAAACTTCTCCCGCCTGCCCGTTGGGGTGGACAAGAAACGTCACGTAGACCGGCTGGCCGACGGTGAATGTCGTCGTTGTCTGGATCGGTGTGGCAGTGTTTTTATCAATTGAGCTTGCCATCTGCGCGTTGCTGATATACTGCTGACCGGGCATGGCCGGGGTCGGCGATGGCGCGACTGTGGGAGACGTTGCCGCCGTTGGCCGCGTGTGTGTGGTGCCGGTAGGCTGCGTGGCCACGGGGGTGACGGCACCGATGCTGGCGCTGGTTGGCGGCAATTGCAGAGAGATGATGTAGACGAAGATGAGTAGCAGCGCGCCCATAATGATGCACAGCCCGGCGATGGTGAAGCCCACTTGCCCGCCGCCGCGCCGGGGTCTGCCTGCTTTATCGGTGTAGCTGCCAGTTTGTGGCGTGCTGACCCAGGACGGCGTGGGGGTCGAAGAGGGCGCAAAGGGTGGCATCGCGGGCATGGGGCTTTGCGCGAATGGCTGTGCAGGCATGTGCGCGGGCGTTTGCGTGGAAATTTGTGCGGGAAACCACGCCTGATTCGGCTGCCCCGTCGGCTGAAATAACGGCGTGGGTGAAGGAGTATCTCCCTGCACTCCCGACCAGCCCGTAGCGTGTGCCTCTCCCTGCCGGGGCTGCCCTGCATTCATGTCCCATTCATAGTGCTGGTTTGCCTGTGTTGTCGCCCACCCCCCTGCTGCCTGTTGCATAGCGTTTGATGGCGGTTTTGACCCGATGGGAGTGGAACAGCGCGGGCAGGTCCCACTCGTGTTCGCCGGTGAAAGCGGCAATCCGCAATAGCTGCATCTCATCTTTCTTTCCCTTAACATGTGCTTACTGCAACCTTTATGCTATTCATGATAACGAACGAACCGGAGAGTGTTATATAGAGCGTGCCTGATAGGCTATTCGGGCTACTGCGCCCGGCTTGACAGAAACAGGCGGCACATCTACAATACAGATGAATGGCGAACTCTGCCAGAATATGCGGCTGGCTGTGGAAGGGGAAATGATGCGGAGCTATCTGGCACCACAATTACAGGAAAAACAGGTGATACAACAGAGCGCGGTGGAACAGACGCTGGCCCGGCATGCCGCCCGGCTGCGCGTCTGTTTGCAGCATGTCACAGGCGACCGCTATGGGCCGGAAGAGGGAAGCGATGCCTGGCACTTGCTCAATGCCCTCACGGACAATAGCATAGATAGCGAAAAAACGACCCAGGCGTTTGAACAATCTGGCCGCTGGCTGGCCGAGCAGGGAGGCAAACTGGATGCTCGCCTGCAAGGCTTGCAACAATATATCGATGCCCTCGCGCTGGAATTGCAGGATATCTTCCGCGATCAACCGCAGGTACTCGTTGCCGCCTCCGGTCGCCTGTACCAGGTGCAATCCGCCTGCACGCTGGCTCTTGTGCGCGGCTACCAGGGGGTGGTCACCTCGATCTCCGACAGGCAAAAGCAGATGGAGCAGCAAATGGAGCATCGCCTCTCCGCTCTCCAGCAGATCAACGGGGCCAGCAATTCCATTATGGACCTGGATCAGACACTGGAAATCACCGCCAACGCTGTAGCGCAGGAATTGCAGGCCGACCTGTGTTCCATCTTTTTCTACGATGAGGTGCAGCGCATGCTCACCCTGCGTTCCACCAACGGCCCGCGCCCGCTTGGCGGCATGCATTTCACCCTGCGCCTCGGTGAGGGCTATAGCGGCTGGGTTGCCGACAAAGGCCGCCCCCTGCTCGTCTTTGATGCGCTGGCCGACCCCCGGTTCGCCAGCGAAGCGCGCACCTATAACACCGAGTATCACGGGCTGATGGCCGTTCCCATTATCTTCTTTGGCGATACCATCCGCCTGATCGGCGTCATCAGCGTGCAATCGGTCGCGCCGCGCGATTTTACAAAGGAAGAGATGAGCTTCGTCGAGGTCGTGGCCGGCATCATTGCCATCAATATTGAGAATGGTCGCCTCTACGAACAGACCGATGAGCAGCTGCGGCGCAAAGTGCATGAGCTTTCCACCATTCACCGCGTCTCATCCATCATCGCTTCCACGCTCAATCTGAAAGAGGTGTTGCAAATCATCACCACGCAGGCCGTGCATCTGGCGGGCGCGGAACGGTCCTGTATCTTTGAACTGGATGCCGAAAAGCAGGAATTGCATGTCCTTGCCCACTATGGCTTGAACAACAACCTGGCGCGCACCCTGCGTATCCCCGTTACCGATTGTTGCGCCGGGCGCACAGTGACGACGGGCGAGCCAACAATGGCCGTTGATTGCTTCCATGGCGATGAGCATTGTTTCATTCATACGGATCCGCTGCTCTCTTCCGATATTCACTCGGTGGTTTCGGTGCCGCTGCGAGCGAGGCAGAAGGTGCTTGGCTGTATCTGCCTGTACAGCAGCCACCGTCACCTGCCTTCGCCAGAGCAGATGCAACTGGTTATCACCTTTGCCAACGAGGCGGCCATTGCCATAGAGAATGCGCGCCTGTACGAAGAGACGCGCCACGCCCTGGAGATCAAGTCTGTTCTCCTGCGCGAACTGCACCATCGTGTCAAGAACAACCTGGCGACGGTGGCCGGTATTCTCTCGCTGCAACGCCGCCGCACCCGCTCGCCGGAGGTCCGCTATACCCTCGCCGAGAGCGTGAACCGCGTGCAGGGTCTGGCCGCCACGCATGACCTGCTTTCCCATGAAGATGTGGACGAGGCGCGGGTCGATGATATTGCGCGCAAAATCGTCGGCGTGGCGAGCGCGAATCTCCAGCCGCCGGGGACGCGCATCACCTTCGAGGTAGAGCCTTGCCCGATCGTCATTCCCTCACGGGCCGTGACCATTCTGGCATTGATCCTCAACGAAATGGTCTCCAACGCCATCAAACACGGGATGGCGCACCAGAGTCGCGGCAAAGTCAGCGTGCGCGGCTATGAAGAGGACGGAGAGATCGTGGTGCAAGTGATTGATACCGGCAACGGGCCATTGCGTCACGAGCCGGGAGAAGAGGAGATCAGTGAGGGTCTGGGCGTTTCCCTGATTACTCACCTGATTGGCGATCTCGGCGGTCGCTTTTCCCTGCGTCGCGCCAGCGCGGAAGAGCTTTCTGAACCGGCGGCAACGGGTGATGCGCAAGATAATAGTGATGGTACTCTCTCTTTATCCGGGCCAGTTGAGCAGAGTTCAGGCTATACTATTGCCGAGGTGCGTTTCCCAACGACGTTGAAACGCAATTTTAAGACGGGTTGACGCTGTCACTGGCCCAGAGGTCATCGTGAGCGCAGTGAAGGGTCCCTGGAGTGCCAGAGCGATCGCCTGCCCCCTCAGATCCTTCACTGCACTCACGATGGCCTCTCAGTGATGATATGCAATGGCGTATGGATGTTGTGGAGGTGTACTCAATGCATGAGCCTGAAAAGCAAGCAAAGATTCTGGTGGTGGAGGATGAGGCGTATATTGAGCAGGTGTTGCGCGTCTATTTAACGTATTCTGGTTTTGAAGTACGTAGCGTATCCAACGGGCAGGACGCAATACAGATCATTCCTGAGTTTTGTCCGCATTTGATCGTCCTCGATTTGATGATGCAGCCGGTCGATGGCTGGGAGGTGTTGCGGTGGCTACGCAGGGAACGCCCGGTCGGTGAAGCCTCTTTCGACCACATTCCTGTGCTGGTTCTGACCGCGCGCACGAAACTGGCCGATCAGGCGCGCGGCTATGAGGAGGGCGCGGTCGAGTATATGACCAAGCCCACGCAGCCCAGCATAGTGGTCGAGCGCATTCGCGCCCTGCTGGCGATGGACCCTGAGCAGCGCGACCGGCGTCGCCACCAGCGATACGACCAGCAGCGCAAGACACTGGAACGCCTCAACGCCCCCCAGCCAGATGAGTTTGTCTACTGACGCCCCTGGATTTTGTAGACGCCGATTGATCGCGCCTATGTGTGCAGGGGGCGACCGCAGCGCGTGCAGAAGCGGTTACTGGCCGGGTTCTGCGCACCGCAGGAGACGCAGGCATTGAGAGGCGTGCCACAGCGCGTGCAGAAGCGCATCTGGGGCTTATTCATATAATAGCAGTTCGAGCAGGTATACATCGGCTGAACAGGCGATTGTTGATAGGGAAGCACCGGAGAGATTTCCGCAATGGGCGTGCTGCCTGGTCCGGGATTTTGCACCATTGGCGGAGGATAGGCCTGCGGGGGTATCGCTACTATGCCGATGCCTGAGCTTGATTTTCTTGCCTGATTGCTTTCAGGCAACATTTGCAGGACCTGCTCAAGGGCATCGCCCATCTGGCTGGCGCGCTGGTAGCGGAGCTGGCGATCCTTCATCAGCGCGGTCAGAATAATTTGCTCAACGGCTGGATGAATGGCCGGGTTGATCGAGGAAGGACGCGGCGGCGGCTCGTAGATGTGGCTGTGCGCCAGCGCCGGGTAGTTATCACCCAGGAAGGGCGTGCGCCCGGTCAACGCCTCATATAACATGACGCCCAGCGCGTAGATATCGGCGCGCCCGTCAACTGTACCGCCCTGGCATTGTTCCGGGGACATGTATTCCGGCGTGCCGACGCCCGCCCCTGGCCGCGTGAGTTGTTCCCGGTTGTCTTGCAGCACTTTGGCAATGCCAAAATCGGAGAGAATCGGGCGACCCGTGCGGTCGAGCAGGACGTTGACAGGTTTCACGTCGCGGTGAATAACGCCCTGGGTGTGCGCATAGTCCAGCGCGCTGGCCAGCGGGATAAAGAGCGGGGCAGCTTCCAGGAAATCCATCGTTCTGCCCTGCGCGTGTAACTGGTCCAGGCGCTGCTTCAAGGTGCCGCCATCGACCAGTTGCATGACGATGTAGAGGTGTCCACGATACTCGCTGGCATCGTGGACAGTTACGATATTGGGGTGTGAAAGGTTCGCAACAAGTTTCGCTTCCTGGTTGAAGCGCCTGACAAAATTCTGATCGGCGGCAAACCAGGGAGGAAGCACCTTGACGGCCACTTCCCGGTCGAGGTTCTCCTGCCTGGCTTTATAGACACGGGCCATACCGCCCTGCCCCAGAGGGGCCAGGATACGGTAATTGCCGAGCATTGTTCCGATCAGTTCGTCCGCTAGCACAATGTACTCCACAGTTTCCAGACATGAGAGGGACGAATGCTACTCATCGTTTGGCAAAGACCAGCACGGTCTGGCCAAGCTGAATCCTGTCCCCTTCTTTCAGGGGGAAGGTCTGGTACTTGGCGACCGGCTGCCCGTTGACTTTCGTGCCGTTGGCGCTGCCCTCATCCTTCAGCCCGTAATCGCCGTTGCCCATACTGACAATCGAGGCATGCAGGCGCGAGACAGCCAGGTCTTCCAGGAAGATATCACTTTCGCGGCTGCGTCCGATACTGAGGGTCTCTTTTTTGATGTCATAGACGCGCCCAGGCTCTTTGCCTTCTTCCACGCGGACATAGCCGATACCCATGTTTGCGGGCCGCAACATCGTCTTGTCGGCGTCGCCTGCCATCAGCGTTGCGTCCTGCCCCATGCCGCCTGCGCCCCACGAGGGCTGCTGTGGCTGTTGCCAGCCAAAGCCTGCGGCGGGCGAAGGAGCCTGTGCGGGCGTTGGGGGCTGACCCCAGGAAGGAGCGGCCTGTTGCTGTGGCGGCTGCGCGGTTTGCGCCCATGCATTCTGTGGCGGCTGGGCCTGCTGGCCCCCCCACATATCCATCTGACCCTGGCCGCGTAACTCGCCCGAGCCAGTGCCTGTGCCGCCCATACCCCACGACTGGCCAGAGCCACCATATGCGGTTTGCGCCTGCTGTACCGGCTGCGCTGGCTGCGCTGGCTGCGCCGTTTGCCCCTGACTCTGTCCCCAGCCGGGTTGGGAAGTTGACTGCCCCCAGGCATTCGGAGCGTTTCCCGCCGACGCGGCATCCCAGGGCGCTCCCGTGTTCGGCGCGCCCTGGGTACCCATGCCCCAGCCGCCGGGCTGGCTCTGCGCCGGTGAAGGCGAAGGCGAAGGTTGCGCTGCCCATGCTCCGGGCTGCTGGCCCTGGGCGGCTGCCATCCAGTCTGGCTGCTGCGCCTGCATGCCGGAAAGCCCCTGTTGCTGCGCGCCCGGCCCCGCTGTCATACCCCAGCCTGGCTGCTGTGTGGCTCCCTGCGCACCGCCCCAGCCCGCCTGTTGAGGCTGCCCGGCCTGCGCGGGATTCTGCCCTGACGCCCCTTGCATTCCCCAGCCTGGTTGCGCGCCCGGCGCATTCCACCCGGCCTGCTGTTGCGCCTGCATATTCTGGCCCCCCATGCCCCAGCCTGCCTGCGCCTGCCCGTTCTGGCCCCAGGGGGTATCACTGCCCGGCATGGCCCCGGCATTCCATCCCCCCTGCGCCCCCTGCTGCTGCGCTCTCTGCCAGTCGGCTGCTCCACTGGCTCCCTGCTGCTTCCCGCCCTTCTTTTTCCCGCCACTGCGGAAGAGGAGAATAGCCCCTATCAGGATAATGACCGCGATCACCAGTCCTGCGACAATGATAATTTTCGGGTCGACCGGAAGCGAAAAGGCAAAAACTATGAGTGCGAGCATCTCTTTCATGTCGTTCACCCCTCTGAGTTGTAGCGGCGCAAGATACCTGCGCCCGGATTGTGTAAGAGTATGGTTGTTGCGCCCCTACGTTGCGCGCCGGTGTGATATAACACGATATTCAACCCCTTAGCGCAATTCAAATCGGACCTCTACGCTGCCGAAACGCAGGAGGTCTCCGTCTTTCAACGGGCATTCCTCGTGCGGCGTCAGAATCACGCCATTCAAACGAGTCTTGTTCAAGGCGTTGAGGTCTTCAACGGTAAAGGTTCCCTGCCGGTTCCGCAGGGAGGCATGGCGGCGTCCAACGGTCTTATCCGCCAGGTCAATCTCCGGGAAGTTGCGGATAATCGGGTCCTGGCGTCCAACGACCATCACTTCGGCGGTCAATGGAATAGACTGTCCACTGGAAAGAACTACCAGTCTGGCCTGCTTTTGCGGGGCGGCTGGCCTGGAAGGCCCCGGCATTCCTCCATTGCCTGCATGGTGTTCGTGTCCTACCGCTACCGCTTGCTTTCTTGCCACGACCGGCTGTGGTATCGTCTGGATACGCTCCTGGAGTTGTTCCAGGGCTGCTATAAACTCCTGCGGCGTTTGATAGCGGTCGGCTGCCTTCTTGGCCATCGCCTTTTGCATGAAGAAGTCAAACTCCACCGGTAACTCCGGTCGCAGCCGACTGAGTGAGGGAACCGGCTCGTTCATGTGTTTGATGACGATGTCAACCGCCGTCTCCCCCTCGAAGGGAGGGTGACCGGTCAGCATCTCAAACAGGACGGTGGCGACCGAATAGAGATCAGAGCGGGTGTCTGCTGAACGCCCACTTTCTGCCTGCTCTGGCGAGATGTAGTAGGCAGTACCCATAAAGACATTCGATTGCGTCAATGTCACCGTTTCCCGACCTCGTGCCAGGCCGAAGTCGGTGATTTTCACCACGTCTTTCGCGTTGATGAGAATGTTCTGCGGCTTGATATCACGATGCACCACCCCCTGTTTATATGCGGTATCCAGTCCCTCGGCGATCTGGTGTGCGTAGTTCAATGCGCGCCCCACCTCCATCGGGCCGTGAGTAACCAGGTAGTATTTGAGATTCTGGCCATCGATGTAATCCATCACGATAAAGTGCGTATTCCCGTCGTTCCCGTAATCGACGATGCGCACAATATGGGGATCGCTCAAATTCAGGAGAATATGGGCCTCACGTTGAAAACGCGCCAGGAGTTCTCCATCGTTTGAAAACTCCAGGTGCATAACCTTAATGGCATAAATACAGTTATTCTCCGTGTCACGCGCAATATAGACGGTGGCAAAACTGCCTCGCCCTCGTTCATCAATGAGTTTATACTTACCCTTGACAACACGGTTCAACATGTCACCGTTCATCCCGCTCTTTCTCCTGACTGAAAGAATGGCTACTCCTCGCGGCTATTATACATCATCTTTTCTGTGATGTCATGTTGCTCGTTTCTATACCACAGTTTTTCAACGTCTTCCCTGTTCTTCAAACGGAACAGTCGACAGAAGGGATACTTTTATAGGCAGTCTGTCCTATTTTGTCCGCTTGCGCATTTTGAGTAACTCCTATATATTAGCATAAACGAGAAGAGGAGGATAGCGTCATGTCACTGGTTCGGGGTGTACTTCTGGATGTGGATGGGGTGCTGCATGTCAGCATGCGTCCCATCGAGGGGGCAGTGGAAACGCTGCGCTGGCTGGAGCGGCAGGGCTATCGTTTTTGCTTTGTAACCAACACGACGACGCTGGCACGAGCCACGCTGGCGGCCCGCCTGCAAGCAATTGGCCTGCCGATCGGTGAGCAGCAACTGATAACGGCCCCGGTGGCGACCGCCAGCTATATTCGTCGGCACCTCGCAGGCAAGCGTTGCTGGGTTCTCACCAAAGGCGACACCATTGCCGATTTCGCAGGTATTGAACTGGTCGGCATGCACGAAGAGGCCGACGTGGTGGTCATCGGCGGAGCGGAAGAACTGCTGACTTACGAGGCTATGAATCATGCCTTTCGCCAGATCATGAACGGCGCTATCCTGCTCGGCACACACAAAAATCTCTACTGGAAAACCGCCGGGGGGCTGATGCTTGACAGCGGCGCCTACATCCATGCCCTCGAACTGGCGACAGGCCAGCAGGCGATCATTCTCGGCAAGCCCGACCGTGCCTTCTTCGAGCAGGCCCTGCAATCCATTGGCGTCCCCGCCTCTGAGGCGATCATGGTGGGAGACGACATCGAAAACGATATCGGCGGCGCGCAGCGAGTGGGCTTGCGCGGCCTGCTCGTCTGCACCGGTAAACACCAGCCCGACTCCCCTCTGCTCCAGCGCATCCATCCCGACGCCATTCTTCCCTCTATCGCCGATCTGCCTGGCTGGCTTACCTCATTCCAGGAAAAATAACAGGAGCATTGTCATACTGAGCGGTCGCGAAGCAGCCGAGGCCCATTTTCAAGATGGCAAAATTGGATGCTTCGCGACCGCTCAGTATGACATGTCAAAGTCGGTTTTTATTGCCTCATTCGTTGAGCGACCGCTCACACACAACGAACTGCTGGACACCGCCCGACATACGTGAGGTGAGCCGCCGGAGTGGCTGGAAACCGAGATGCTTCGCAAAGCCCAGCCCGGCCTCGTTACGTTCCAGTACCCCCACGCGGATCAGCGGCCAGCCGTACTCCTCGCGAAAATGCGCGATCAGCCGCTGGAATGCCTCCGTACCAAGCCCCTGTCGCTGGTGCGCGCTATGGATGGTCAGCACGCCAATCCATGGCGCGCCGTCATCGTGTTCTTCCAGGAATTCGACGTAGCCGACCGCCTCGCCCGTCTCTTTCAGGTAGCAGGCCAGCGTGTGCCTTCCGGGCATCATCTGCGCAATGTGCCAGTCGCGCTGCCAGCGTGCCAGGTCATAGCGGCCCGCCTCACCCTCCGAGCCTTCCATCTGCTGCAAAAAGTCCGGGTTGCTCAGATACACCGGCAGCACCTTTTCCAGATCATCCGCCGTCATTTCGCGGATGAATAAGCGTTCGCTTTCCAGTTCGATCATCGTTTCTCACTCCCCCTCTGGCGTCTCTGTATCGATCAGCCAGTAGCTGGCGCCGTCGCGGGTGCGGCTCATGAAGCGGAACTCATAGAGCGCGCGCCGCAAGGCTGCCGCATCTTTGAAGGCGCTATGCTGTAGCAATAGCTCATTGACCTCTTTTTCGCTGTAGATGCGCCCAGGCTCAAAGAAGCTCGCCAGGTATTCCAGAATCAGCAGCTTATCGCGCTGGCGGGCCGGGGGCCATGTCGTCAGCCTGCCGCTGCGATCCAGGAAACGTCTCAATTCCTGTGGCGTCTGCTGGCCGCTCTGTATCTCTGCGCTCTGTACCTGCTCGCCCAATGCTAGCTGGTGCAGGGCGCGCGCCGTGCGCTCAAAGTAGAAAGAACTCAGACGATAGGTTTTGTTCGCGCCCTCCCCGCGCCGCTCGTAGAGAAAGCCTGCCGAGACCAGTTGCTTCAGGTGGCGCGAGACGTTCGACTGGCTCAGACCCAGCTGCGTGATGATCTCCTGCGCAGGCAATTCATCCTGCTGCGCGAGCAATTCCAGAATGCGCAGTCGCGTCTCATCCGCCAGCGCGCTCAGTCGCGCCCGTAGTTCGGGACGCCCCATCGGTATGTCTCGCTGCGCGACATCGTAATTGGGTGGCTCGCTGAAGAACAGCCTGCTACTCCTCTCATCCTCCCACAGCGTCACATTGCGTCCCGTGTGCCACGATGGCACAAGGATGATTTCCTGCGCGCCAGCAAGCCGTCTGGTTATGTCAGATGGCAGTTCGCGCCCCGTCAGGATGGAGAAAACTTCACCGACCGCCGCTTGCTCATCCAGATTGTATGTAAACATCTCAACCTGCCAGCGCAGTGATCGCTGCACGCGCTTCCACTCCGCCTCAAAGGCCATATTCCACAGCGTTTCAAGGTGGGAAACCAGCATTGTATGCAGCGCGGGCGCGTCGTTGAGCAGGCGATGAACCTCTGTATGCAGCGCCGCGTCAAAGGGCGTGTCTCCCTGCGCGTACTTCACACAGGCCAGATACGCCTGCATATCGTTCAATAAACGCGCTGCGTCTGGCGCAATCAAATCACCTTCAGTATTTTCAGATGAGGCGCGCCGGATAAAGCGCGCGCGCAGCCGCTCAAGCGCGCGGTCTCGTACCGCATCCGGGTTCTGCTCGCTCAGGTACTTCAGAAAAGCAGAAAACTCTTCTCCATCCTGCTCTGGCGCCAGCGCATCGCGCAGCCCCTCGAATAATAGCCGGTTGGCATGAAGCTGCTCAGGCGAAAACGCCGCCGCCATTTGCACGATCTTGCTATTGAGACCGGGCAGTTTGCCGACCTCATTGAGCAGCGAAAAGCTGTTCAGCACGTTGTACACCGGCTCCAGCGCCACCCGTACAGGAGCTGTTCGTTGAGACAAATCAGTCATGGAAGCCATCTTTCTGATTATGCGAATATGTGCATATTTATCTGATAGAAGAATAACATAGAATGGCAGGGATTGTCAAGGGTGTGCCGCTCCGCATGACACGTCGGGGCCACGTTTTTATGGCATGCTATGGAAAAGTGACCGGGACATGTCATGCGGAGCGGCAAAGAGCCGTTAGTCCTGAGTGCCGCGAAGGGCTAACGGCTCTTTGCCGCTCCGCGTGAGAGGGGAGGGGACAATTTCACTGTGTCCTACTCGTTCGCGCCTTCGTAGCGACCGCCCAGGTAGCGGGCGAGGAACTTTTCGGCGGCGGCGTAGAACTTGAGCCGGTTTTCCGGTTTGGCGAAGCCGTGTCCTTCGTCGGGGAAGAGCAGGTATTCGTAGTCGATGCCGCGACTCTTCATGGCGTTGACGATCTGCTCCGATTCCGCCTGCTTCACACGCGGGTCGTTTGCCCCCTGCGCGATGAGCATGGGAATCTTGATCTGATCGACCTTGAAAAGCGGCGAGCGCGACTTCAGGAACTCTTCCTCCGTCTCCGGGTTGCCCACGCGATTATGGAAGTTTGCCAGGAACGTTGACCAGTAGGGTGGAATGGTCTTAATCAGGGTTATGAGATTGCTCGGCCCCACGATGTCGACGGCGCAGGCGAAGAGGTCGGGCGTGAAGGTGGCGCCGACGAGGGCGGCATAGCCGCCATAGGAACCGCCGTAGATGCCCACGCGCTTCGGGTCGGCAATGCCCTGCTCGATAGCCCAGTGGACGGCATCTACCAGGTCGTTGTGCATTTTGCGCCCCCATTCGCGGTTGCCGGCGTTGAGAAAATCTTTGCCGAAGCCGGTTGAGCCGCGAAAGTTGACCTGCAGACAGGCGTAGCCCCGGTTGGCGAGCCATTGCGCCTCCGGGTTGTAGCCCCAGGTATCGCGCGCCCAGGGACCGCCGTGAACGTTGAGTACCATTGGCAGGTTGGTTTGCTCGCCCCAGGGCGGGCGCGTCAGGTAGCCGTGAATGGTCAGCCCGTCGCGTGAGGTGAAGGAAATCGGCTCCATCGTTGCCAGTACATATTTGTTCAGTTCGGGCTGGTTGTCAAAGAGGAAGGTTCCCTTGCGCTCCCCGCGCCGGTAGGCATAGAACGGCACCGGCCCGTTATCGACGGTGAAGGAGATGACCCACGTCTCGTCGGCATTGTCGCGGCTGATGACGCCGAAATCGCCCCGGTGCAGCGCGCGAATAGCCTCAAAATCGTCTTCAATAGAGGGGTCGAGAACCTGCCATTCGGTGCGTTCGCGGTTGAAGGCCACCGCCTGCACTTCCAGCGTGTCGGGCTGGATCATCACGCCGCCGATATCGTAGTGCGGGTCTTCGGCCAGCACCGTCCGTTCGCCGCTGGCAATGCCCATCTTCACCAGTCGGCTGGTGTTGGCATTGCTCGAATCTTCCAGGTAGATCGCCTGCCCATCCTTCGTGAAGCTGACCGGGCCGCTATTGAGCGCGTCATCCGGCCCCCAGGTGAGCAAAACCTGCCATTCCGCCTGCTCGCTTTCGCGCACCAGCATCTGTGAACTGCCATCTGGCAAAGTGGCGACCGCGCCGCGTACCTTGAAGTCCGCGTCGCTCACCCAGCCTGCGATATTGCCCGGATTTTTCGCCACCATCGTCATTTCGCCCGTTGAGATGGTGACGCGGTAGACATCATGTACCTGCGGGTTCTCTTTGTTCATGCCGATCAGCAGTTCGTCAGGGAAATGCTTATCGACATCGATGATATGTACCTGTACATTCTCGAACGGCGTCAGGTCGCGCGTCTCCTTCGTTTCCAGGTCGGTCGCGTACAGACGCCAGTTCTCATCGCCTGCCTTATCCTGAATATAGAGGATATGCCGGTTATCTTTGGCCCAGAAGTAGAAACGGATGCCGCGATCCGTGTCATTCGTGACCGGCTCGTAATCATCCTTGCCAATGGTTCCTACCCAGACATTCAAAACATTATTCACCGGAGCGATGTACGCCATGCGTTTCCCATCCGGCGAAACCCTCGGACTCGTTTTGACCGGGTTGCCAAACAGCGCCTGCAACGGAATCAATGGGACAGGTGTACTGCTCTGTGTATCAGCCATGCAAAAAATCTCCAATTCTATCAATATCTTTTATCATACGTTTCAAGCGGGCATAGATTACCCGCGATTGCCCATCAGGGATGTGCGTCCGTATGCAGTGTATCACACCGGCCAGGAAAGCACAGGTGAGTCATCAGGCTGAACCCGGTGTTCGGTTAGAAAGTCAGCGCCACCGGCTTCGTCTCCGACTGGATGGCGCGCTGTAAATGGGCTTCCACGCGGCGCGCGTTTTTCTCGATCATGAAACGCTCCTGCACGGTGGCGCGGGCGGCATGGGCTAAGCGGGCGCGCAAGGCGGCATTGTCTGCCAGTTGAGTAATGGAGGCGACGACAGCCTGCACATCGCCCGGCTCGGTCAGCAGGCCATCGACGCCGGGCGTGACGATTTCCGCAGGGCCGCCGAGATTGGAGGTAATCACGGGCAGCCCGCGCGCCATGCCTTCCGCGACCACCAGCCCGAACGGCTCCTTCCAGATGGAGGGGATGAGCATGATGGTCGATTGGTCATATGCGCGAATCAGTTGCTCCTGCGGCACCTTGCCGTGAAAGGTGACGCGCTTGCCCAGGCGTTTTTCGTTCAGGAAGGCATGCAGTTCTTTGACATATGCCTCGTCGCCCTCACCGAAGATGTCCAGGTGAAAATTGCGCCTGCCCCGCTCATTGACCAGCGTATCCAGCGCCTTCAAGGTGATATGCACCCCTTTTTCGTCGCACAGCCGTCCAACGTAGATCAGCCGTATCTCATCTGACCCGTCTATTTCGGAGGAAGAGCGCGGCGTATCGAGGAAGCGAGCGTCGATGCCGTTGTAGATGACCTCGATACGGCTGGGGTCGCAGCCAGCCGCCGCGTACTCCTGTTTGACGGCCTCGCTGGCGGCGATGATGGAGGTGTAGTGCAGAGCAGGAACGTTGCCGATCAGCAATTTCTTGAGTTGCTTTGTGCGCAGCCGCGTCTGCTCGGTCTCAGCAGTGAGCGCGTATTGCAGCCAGTAGCTTTCCAGGTGGAAGACGATCGGGATGGGTATATCATGCAAGGCGTGCAGGAGCGAATTCATGCCCAGTCCCGTAATTTCCCAGATATAGAGAACGTCCGGTCGCGTCTCCGCGATAACGCGCCGCAGTTCCCTGACGCTGGCCGGGTGGTGGAAATAGCGGTAATAATCGCTCAACAGTCCCAGTTGCTGCCAGAGCGGACGACCGCGATCAACATGTGCCGCCGGAGTATAGTGCAACGTGCGCAGAATGTGACCATCCTGCTCCGGCTTGCTCAGCCCATAGAAACTGGTCAACACCGTCACCTCGTGTCCCAGCGTCGCCAGTTGTACCGCGTAGTCTCGCGCCACAATTTCCGCGCCTCCCAGCACATGCGGCGGATAGAGATTGCTCAATAATAAGATACGCATGCTATCTGTCCCCTCCGGCAAATATGCCGATATCAATAAAGCAGGCTACTTCGGGCATGTCATCCTGAGTGAAGGGAAGGATGACTTGCTCTGACCAGCTTTCAATGGTGCAGTGTACCTGAGCCGTCGGCGTGGCGCAAGGGAGAACTGGTTGAGAAACTGCTACCGGTGTGTATTTTTCGTAACCGGGTTTTAACTGATGTCATGCCGTTTCGCAGCATGCATGTTGGTATACTTGCCGTAAGGTACATCAAAGCATTGATATGTATTGCTATGGTGTGACACAGCCAGACGAGGAGAGGAACGAAATGCGCATTCTGTTTGTGACGCCCTATCCACCCTCGCGCATTCGTGTGCGCGGCTACGAGTTCTTGCGGCAACTTCAGCAGAAGCATGAGGTGACCGTGCTGGCGCAGTGCGCCTCGGAGCAGGAATACGCGGACGCGGAAAAACTGCGGCAGCAGGGCTATGATGTACGGCTGGTAGAGGAGTCGAAAATGCGCTCGGTTCTCAAATGCGGGGTGGCCTTGCTGCGCTCGCGCTCCCTGCCGCTGCAGGTGGCCTACGCGCGCTCGACCCGTTTCAAGCAGGCGGTGCAGCAGCTTTACGCCGAACGTTCCTTCGATGTGATTCACGTGGAACACCTGCGCGGCATCGCTTCTGTAGCCGGGCTGGCGCGTCGCTACCCGCTGGTGTGGGATGCCGTTGACTGTATCAGCCTGCTCTTCAAGCAGACAATGGCTTCCGGTCCCGCTCGCTCCGTGCGGCTGGTGGCCGCGCTCGATCACGGGCGCACGCGCCGCTACGAGGCGGACGTGCTGAAAAAATTGCCCTGCACCATCGTCACCTCAGAACGCGACCGCCAGGCCATGATTGAACTGCTGCGCGCCCGCATGCATGATCTCACGAGCAGCGACGAGAACCTCGGCAAACATATTTTTGTGCTGCCCAACGGTGTTGACCTGGACTATTTTCGCCCGCGTCAGCAGGACATTCGTCCCGTCAACATTGTCTTTTCCGGCAAGATGAGCTACCATGCCAACGTGGCGACCGCCCTCTACCTCTACCGGCAGATTATGCCGCTCATCTGGCAGCAGCGACCCGAAGCGACGCTCACCATCGTCGGCAGCAGGCCGCCGAAGTCGGTTCTGGCCCTTGCCGAAGACCCGCGCGTCGAAGTGACGGGTTACGTAGAGGATATTCGCCCCTACATCGCCCGCGCCGAGGTTATGCTCAGCCCGATGGTCTATAGCGTTGGTATCCAGAATAAGGTGCTGGAGGCGATGGCGCTGGGAACGCCGGTAGTGGTAGCTGAGCAGGCCGCGTCCGGGCTGGGCGCGCAGCCCGGACGCGATCTGCTGGTCGCCGCTACGCCGCAGGCATTCGCCGATGCTACTTTGCGCCTGCTCGGCAACCCCGACCTGCGCGCATCCCTCAGTCGTAATGGACGCGACTATATGGAGCGCAACCATGACTGGTCGATTATGGGGGAACGCCTGGTAGAACTCTATCAACGAGTGCTGCCCGCGAGCCGGTCAGAGGCCGCTTTATCGCTGGCAGGGCCTGTCGGGTAAGTTGGGGAAGTGTATGTTTATCGGTAAAAAGGGCTGAAAAGGCAATGAGGCAAAAAGGGTAAGTGTGCATGGGTAATTTTTTCCCCGGTTTGCAGACGCTCTCAGAGAGAGAACAGAAGAACGATGAAGCGCAAGAGCTGCCCGCAACAGGGATGTTGAATGACGCGCTCCAGCAGGACAGACAAACGTTCCGGCAGCTGTTACAGGCTGGCATCGCGGAAGTGCTGGCGCGAGGCGGCGCTATCGATCTGGAGAGCAACGAAGAATTTCCGCGCCTGATCCCCGTTCTCTGTAGCTATTTCACGAAGGAAGAGCTAGCGCAGCTTATCGGTCAGGAGATGGCCGCGCGGTTTTTCGCGCTCTATCGCATGGAGATGCTGCAAAACCTGTTCCTTGAAAGCGAACTTCGGAAGGTGTTGCATGCCCTCAACGAAGCTGGCATCACCGTGATACTTATGAAGGGGCCGGTACTTGCCCATACACTCTATGAGCGACCGCAACTGCGCACCTACCATGATTTTGATATGCTCATTCACCCCCGTGACCTGTCACGGGCGCATGACCTGCTTGTGGGTATGGGCTATACCTTCTACGAGGAGTTCCGCGCCAACGTTATCAACGAGAAGCGCACTGGCTATAACTATATCCTGAAGCACGGCGATTCCTGGCTTGAGGTGCTGGTCGAACTGCACACAGCCCCGCACGCCGACGAGGATGACACCGTTTTTGATCTACAGTCCTGGTGGGCCAATGCGCAGCCAGTTACGGTGCTGGGAGAGCAGACGCTGACGCTGAGCGCGGAAGATCACCTGCTCTATCTCTGCTGGCACTATCGCTTTCACAGCTTTACGCGCCTGCTCTGGCTCTACGACCTTGCCATACTGGTGCGCGGTTGCGGTCCGACCCTCGACTGGCAGGCGTTGCTGCGGCAGGCGAAGCGGCTGCGCCTGGCAACCACGCTCTATTATTGCCTCGCGTGGTGTCGCGACCTCTTTGCTGCAGATATCCCCGCCTGGGTGTTCGCTTCTCTGTGCCCGCCCGCGCTCGCTCGCTTCGTCGTTGAGCGCATCGCCCTGAGCGATCTCATCTCTGCGCTGGCGACGGTCGAGGGGAAAAGTCGGCGGATCGTGGCCCATCGCGCAATGGTCGATAGCACTGCCGCTTTGCTCTATGCCGGGCTGCGCACGCTTTTTCCATCGCCTGCTGCGATGGGCCAGCGTTATATGGAACATTCGCGTTTACCGCTGCGCCTCTTTTTTGTCTATTACCTGATTCATCCCTGGCTCACGCTGCTAAAGGCCATGCAGTACCTGTTGCCTTTGCTGCGACAGGGGAAGCAATAAGAGGAGAACCTATGCGCGTCCTGATGCTCACGCAGGTGGTGGTCTATCCTGCCGATGCAGGCCCCAAAGTAAAGACGTTGCAGGTGCTGCGTCACCTTGCGCAGCGCCACGAAGTCGTCTACTGCACTTTCGCGCGCGGCGAAGACGAGGTGCGTGGGGCGGAGAAGCTGCGCGATTACTGCATTCGCGTCGAAACGGTGCCGTTGCGCCGCTCGCGTGTCGCCGACGCCCGCTACCTGCTGGAAAGCCTGCTGCTCGGCGATTCTTTTCTCTTGCGCCGCGACGAACGGGCGGAGATGCGACGGAAAGTGCGCCAGCTTCTGCAAGAAGAGCGCATCGATGTACTGCACGTCGATCAGTTGAACATGATGCGTTTCGTGCCGCCAGAGTGGCAGGGAACGGTTGTGCTGGATGAACACAATGCCGTCTGGCAGGTAGTTGAGCGCCTGCAAAAGGGGGCCGGTAACCCGCTGCTGCGCCTGCTGCTGGGGCGCGAAGTACGCCTGGTGCGCAGACTGGAAGGCCTGGCCTGCCGCCGCGCTCAGGTTGTGCTTGCGGTCAGCGAGCATGATCGTGAGGCGTTACGCGAGGTCGCGGGCGTGTCCGTGCCGATCGAGGTGGTGCCGATCACCGTTGACGCGGCTCAGTTCACGCCCGTCTGGGAAGCGCGACAGGCGAGCCAGCCGCAGCCCGACCGACTGTTCACCATCGGCACCATGTTCTGGCCGCCCAATAGCGAAGGCGTCATCTGGTGGCTGCGCGAGGGCTATGACAGGCTGCGCGCTCTGCGTCCTGATGTCACCTATGATATCGTAGGGGCGCGCCCGCCTCAGTCCCTGCTTTCGCTGGCGGAACAGAAGCCGGGTGTGCGCGTGTATGGCTATGTGGCCGATGCCATGCCCTTCTGGTCGGAGTCAACGGCGCTGGCCGTGCCTCTGCTCTCCGGCGGCGGCGTGCGCGTCAAGATACTGGAAGCGATGGCGATGGGCCTTCCCGTTGTCTCGACCAGCGTTGGCTGCGAAGGTCTCGACGTGCAGGATGGCGTTCACCTGCTCATCGCTGATACGCCGAAGGCATTTGCCTCCGCCTGCGCCAGAATCCTGGCCGAGCCGGAACTGGCGCGTACCCTGGCCGCCAATGCGCGCCAGCTGATCCTTGAGCGGTACGATGCCCGCGCGGCCCTGCGCTCGCTTGACCTCGCCTACGAACGGCAGGGCGATCTCAGAACGCTGGCTATCCCATCTTAACAGGCTATGGTTTGATCGGAGCGATATTGCTGACTGTTATGTGCGAGCTATTGTCCCGGAAAGAAGCGTACATCTTATGAATGAGCATGAGCCGAAAACGCGCCCGCGCATCGCCTTTCTGACGGCCCTGACGCTACAGGATAGGCGCTCCTCGTGGCGTATTACGAATGGATATATGATGGCGGCGCTGCAAAAATACTGCGGCGACGTGGTGGATATCGGGCCGATAGACATTCCAGAATTGCCGGTCGGCAAGGCCGTGAATAAAGCCACGAAGCTGCTGCTGAAAAAGGGCTACATGTACTATCACAGCTTCTATTTCGCGAAGCGATACGCGAAATTGCTGGCAAAGAAGCTGGAAGGGCAGTCCTTCGATCTTCTTTTTGGCCCTTCCTGTGCCACCGAAGTGGCCTTCCTGGAGACAGACATCCCCATTGTGCTGACCGAAGATGCCCATATTGGCGTATTACTGAACTACTACGCGCAATTCTCCAACTTGCTGAAGCGTTCGGTCTACGAGGCCAACACGCTGGAAGGTATGGGCCTGAAAAAAGCCAGCCTCGCGCTCTATCCTTCTGACTGGGCCGCGCATTCCGCGCGCGACATCTACGGGCTTGACGCGGGAAAAGTTCATACCGTTCCCTACGGCACCAACATCGACACGCCTCCACCGTCGGAAGTGGCGCAGCGGCGCAAAAAGTCGGATCAGTGCAAGCTCTTCTTCATCGGCGTCGACTGGGAGCGCAAAGGTGGCGAGATCGCCTTTGAGACGCTGCTGGAACTGGAAAAGCTGGGCATCAACGCCCACCTGACCATCTGTGGTTGCGTTCCGCCGCCGGAATTTCGCCACGAACGGCTGCGCATCATTCCCTTTCTGGATAAGAAGATCGAGAGCCAGCGTCGTGAGATGGAATCGCTCTTTGAAACCTCCGATTTCCTCTTCCTGCCCACCAGGGGTGACGCCTATGGCATGGTCTTTTGCGAGGCCAGTTCGTTTGGCCTGCCCTCTATCACCACTGATACCGGCGGCGTCTCCGGGGCTGTGCGCGAGGGCGAAAACGGCTTCTTGCTTCCACCATCGGCCAGGGGTAAAGAATATGCCGCCTTGATCGCCAGAGTCTACCGCGACGACCGGCTCTATGCCGCGCTGGTGGCATCCAGCCGTGCTGCCTTTGAGGAACGACTCAACTGGGATGCCTGGGGGCAGAGCGTGGCAAAGCTGATCCAGCGCATGCTGGCCGGGCAAAAAGGCAATAGCCCGATTGGCATACCTGTCGCTACGGCTGGCTCCGTTTAATCGTTTCGATAGAGTGAATGCAAACCCGGAGCATACCGTTCACGAAGCAAACATAGAAAAGATCAGGATGGATATAGAATGAGACGGAGAGGAACAACGCCCTTCCTTGTGGCGGTAATTATCGCACTGGTTATAGTAATCGCGGGTCTGGGGCTTTTCCTGGCAGAAGAACTTCAGGTACCGCTGCCGGTATCTATCCCACTACCGGGCATCAGCGGAAATTCGACCGCGACCCCGGCAGCCACGTCTACGGGTACAACCTTTACGCCCACAGGTGTGCCGCATGTGGTGGGAACGCAACTGGTAGACGCGAACGGACGCCCGCTGCAGCTACGTGGGGCGCAGATCGAGAGCCCGTTTAACTACATCCAGGGCTGGGAAGCCGGGAAAACGCCCGCGAAAGTCATGAACGCGCCTACCACCTTTCAGGTGATGGCGCAGCAGTGGCATATGAACGCGCTGCGCCTGCCCATCTCCAACTGGATCTACGCGAAAGACCCCACAAATTACCTGAACCAGCTTGATGAGATTGTGCAGGAAGCCAATTCTGCCGGTCTCTATGTCATTCTCGACCTGCATGATGATATGAAGGCCGGCTCGCCCTATGACCTGAACGCGACGCTACCCAAAGTGGAAGACCTGAATTTCTGGAAGATCATCGCCGCCCACTATAAAAGCAACCCGATGGTCATGTTTGACCTCTATAACGAGCCGAAGGAGCCGAACTGGAACGTCTGGCGCAACGGCGGCGTGGTTATCGATGGCGCGCACGTCGTCGGGTTCCAGGATATGGTCAACGCCATTCGCTCCGTCGGCGCGCAGCAGGTGATCGTCCTTGAACCAGGCTCCGCCGGTCACAACGGCAATGCCAACAACAACCCCGAAGAAGGCGGCTGGGCCACCTTCCCCATCAGCGATGCCATCAATGATCCCAACGTGATGTATTCCCTGCATGTCTACCAGGATATCAGCCAGCCAGTACAGGTGCAGAAGCAGAAATGGGGGCCGCTACTCAACCATGAGGCGCTTTACTATGGTGAGTGGGCCTTTCTGCCCAACGGCGCGGGCAAATCCGCCGTTGCTCACTGCCAGAGCTTGCCAACCAGCGGCACACAGGCCGACCAGGTAGTGACCACCTTCCTGAACTACATGGCCTCAATCCATGCAAACTGGACGGCCTGGGAATTCGCGCCCCCCTACATGGTACAGAGCTACTCGTCCTATGCTCCCACCGTCTTCCCGCCAACCTTCAGCTGCGGCACCAGCGATGCTATCGGCATGGGGAGCATTATCAAGCAGTACCTGGCAGGTTAGGGTTGTCATGTGCCAGTTGCCAGCACTCTCTGGCAATCTCCCAGTCTTCTTCGGTGTGAATGACCAGTACGGGCATCGACGAGTCGGGGGCGGCGATGTTCTGATCGACGGGTGAGCGAGCGTTCTGCTCTTCGTCGAGTTTGAGGCCGAGGAAGGCGAAGTGGGCGCAGGCGGCGGCGCGTACTTCGGGGGAATGCTCGCCGATGCCCGCCGTGAAGATCAGAGCGTCCAGGCCGCCGAGGGTGGCAAGCATGGCCCCGATGTAGAAGCGGAGCCGGTAGACGAACATGTCAAAGGCTAGCTTTGCCCGTTCGTTGCCTGCTGCCCTTGCCGCCATTACCTCGCGCATATCGCTGGAGACGCCGGAGATGCCGAGCAAGCCAGATTGCTTATTCAGAAACTGGTCAAACTGATCGGCGCTATAGCCATGCTCGCGCAGCAGGTAGATCAGGATGCCGGGATCGACGCTGCCGGAGCGCGTTCCCATCATCAGGCCCTCAAGGGGCGTGAAGCCCATACTGGTGTCGATGCTGCGCCCACCCTCAATGGCGGCCAGCGAGCAGCCGTTGCCCAGGTGGCAGGCGATGAGCCGCAGCGCGCCCGCTTCCCGGTTGAGAAGCCGGGACGCGCGGCGCGTGCAATACTGGTAGCTGATACCATGAAAGCCGTAGCGGCGAATGCCCTGCTCATACCAGGAGTAGGGGCCGGGATAGATGGCAATCGGCAGCGGAATCTGGCAATGAAAAGCGGTATCGAAGACGGCCACTTCGGCAATGCCCGGCAGGAGTTGCTCAGCCGCGTTGATGCCTTCCAGGTTCAACGGGTTGTGCAGCGGCGCCCACGCCGAGAGACGCTGGATCTCCTCCTTGACGGCTGGCGTAACCAGCACGCTGTGCGTATAATTCGGCCCGCCCTGCACCACGCGATGGCCCACCATGTTGATGTCTTGTGGGCCAGCGATCACCTTCGTCTGGCCGCTCCACAGTGTCTCCAGCATCTGTTCCAGCGCCGCCCTGCGCGAATCGGCCCTGCCTTCTCTGCGCAGGGTTGCCCCCTGTGCCGTCGTGATCGTATACGTCAGCGCGCCGCTATGCTGCATCCAGTCTGCATCCGCCGACCAGAGCGGCTGTGGCGCCTCTTGCGGCAGCGTCTCGCCGATTTTATATAGCCTGCTCTTCTGGCTGCTCGATCCCGCGTTCAGTACCAGTATTTTCATGCCCGGCTCCTTACTATGACCAGCGCCATTCCGTGATTTCTTTCGGGTCTACCCCATTTTCATGGATATAACGAACGAAATCGGCGAGGACATATTCATAGTAATGGACCAGTTCGCTGGCGCGCACGGCCACCTTCGATTTGCGCGGGGCGGCAAGGCGGATGGCCTGCATGATGATGTGGTAGCGGTCGGTGCCGTTGACCACGTTCATATCAAAGGGCGTGGTGGTTGTTCCTTCCTCGCGGTAGCCATTGATGTAGAAGCGATGCTGTGTGTGGGGCCGCCCGTAGAGCAACTGCTTGACGGCGGATGGATAGCCGTGAAAGTTGACGATCACCGGGCAATCGGGCGTGAAGAGCGCCTCAAACATATCCTGATCCAGCCCATGCGGGTGCAGGGTATTCGGCTCCAGTACCATCAGGTCGGTGACGTTGACCACGCGCACGCGCAGGTCTGGCAGTTCGTGGCGCAGGATCGAGGCAGCCGCCATGATTTCCAGGGTCACCGTATCGCCAATGCCGCACAGCACCACATCGGGGTCGATGCCGTCGTCGATACTGGCCCAGCGCCAGACAGAGGCCCCGGCGCGGGCGTGGGCAATCGCTTCGGACATGGAGAGCCACTGCGGCATCGGCTGCTTATTGGCGATGACGAGATTCACATAGTTCTTACTGCGCAGGCAATGATCGACGGTACTGATCAGGCAGTTGGCATCGGGCGGCAGATAGACACGGGCAATTTGCGCCTTCTGGTTGAGGACCGAGTTGATAAAACCGGGACTCTGGTGGGAGAAGCCGTTATGTTCCTGCCGCCAGAGCGTCGAGGTCTCCAGGTAGGTCAGCGAGGGAACGGGCAGGCGCCACCAGAACCCTTCCGACATCTTGAGAAACTTGGCGAACTGGTTCATCATCGAGGTGACGATGTTAAGAAACGCTTCATACGAAGGGAACATGCCGTACCTTCCGGTCAGCAGATAGCCCTGCAGCCACGCTTCGCAGACGTGTTCGCTCAGGATTTCCAGCACGCGCCCATCAAGGGAACTGATCTTCTCGTTATGCGGCGCGACGGGCCATTGATAATCGCGCTTCGTCACATCCAGCACGGCGGTCAGTTTGTTGGATTCGAGTTCGTCCGGGCTGAAGATGCGGAAGGTGTGCATGTTGCGTTCCACCACGTCGCGCAGGTAGAGCGCCGTCTGTTCCACGTTGCTGATCATCGGGTGTTCGCCCCGGGCCGGTGGCCTCATCGCGCCGCGATGAACGGCTACCTCGTAGCTATAGATATCGGGCAGGTCGAGCGGGCGCGCAATTTTTCCGCCGTAGGTATGCGGGTTCATGCCCATACGACGATCGCCCTGCGGACACTGATCGAGAATCTCCTGCTCTGGTCGTCCCTGCTCGTCAAACAGTTCATTGACGTGGTACGATTCCAGCCACTGTTGCAGCAACTGGAAATGTTCGGGATTGGTTTTGGGATCGGGAATCGGCACCTGATGGGCGCGGTAGGTACCGGCGATAGGGACGCCATCCATCTCTTTGACGGTTCCCATACCTTTGGGCGAGCGCATCATGATGACCGGCCAGCGGGGTTGCGCGATGGGGTGGCCGGAACGGGCCGCCTGCTGGATGCGGCGAATCTCGCCATAGGCCCAGTCCAGCGCGCCGTACATAGAGGCATCCAGATCGCTGCCCTCGACAAAGGCAATCTGGTAGCCGTAGCCGGTAAACAGGTCGGTCAGCTCCTGGTCGCTCATCGAGCCGTAGACGGTCGGGTTGGAGATTTTGTAGCCGTTGAGATGGAGGATGGGCAAGACCGCGCCGGATTCG
The DNA here is from genome assembly GCA_902810755.1 of Chloroflexota bacterium. The sequence continues at coordinate 17,665 of CADDYT010000014.1, read as the reverse complement.
GCAGGATCGAGAAACTTGTAGCTATGCCAGGCGGCGGCGGTTGGCCCCGTTTCTGCCTCCCCGTCGCCGACGATGCAGGCGACGATCAAATCCGGGTTATCCATCACGGCGCCGAAGGCCGTGCCAAGCGCATAGCCCAGTTCGCCGCCCTCATGGATGGTGCCGGGGACGCCGGGATAGAGATGGCTGGGAAAGCCGCCGGGCCAGGAGAAACTCCTGACAAACTTTTCCAGCCCCTCATAGTCAAGGGTCAGTTCGGGATAGAAATGGGTAATCGACCCCTCCAGGTAGAGGTTGGCCAGGTTGGCAGGCGCGCCATGCCCTGGCCCCGTGACCAGAAACATATCCAGCTGGTGGCGTGTGATGAGATGGTTGAGGTGCGCATACACCAGGTTGATGCCGGGACAGGTTCCCCAGTGGCCCAGCAGACGATCCTTGATATCTTCCGGCTTGAGCGGCTCCCTCAGCAGAGGATTGCTTTTCAGGTAAATCTCTGCCGCCGCCAGGTAATCGGTGACGCGGCGGAAACGCGCTATGGCATCCAGTTCCTCCCCATGTTTCTGGCGAATCTCGTCTACGGGGATATTGACGCTTTGCGGTGACTCTAACATGGTCGCTGTCTCAGTCATGGCAAATCCTTTCTATCGCTCTCTTCATCAGCCTGTCTTCTGATGGATGGTGCAAGAAATCCGGTGACGAATTGTATCAAGATAGGTACGTTCCCGGAGGTATGCATGGTTACGAAAACCGCACACTGATTCTCAGTATAAGCCGGGATTGTTAAAGCATGTTTAAGCAGCCTGCCCTGTATCTGTGCTGGAACCATCAGTTGCGCTGATGGAGACTGCCTGTACGCCGGGAAAGGCGCGCAATCGGTCGGCTGCCTGCGCCAGCGCCCTGACATCGGGAAAGGTACAGGCAAGAGAGATTTCTTCTCTTCCCTGCTCTTTGCGTACCGCCAGTGACTCGACGCGAATGCCGATTTGAGCCAGAGACTCGGTGAGCTGGCTCATCGATTGCTCTCCCAGAGCGGTGGCCTCGATGTGTACCTGCTGGCTGTTCTGGAACTGTTGGGGCAGCAGAAGGCGTTCGATCAGGCGCAAGAGGGCCAGTACCAGCAGGCCCAGCACCGTCGTCAACACGGCTACCAGCAACAGACCGGCCCCGCAGGCCATGCCGATGGCCGCTACCAGCCAGATGGCAGCTGCAGTGGTGAGGCCCTTGACCGTGTGCGCGTCACGCTTGAAAACGATACTGCCCGCGCCGAGAAAGCCGATCCCGGCGACGACATATGAGGCAATACGGGTCGGGTCAATCTGCATGTGCGCGATGGTGAGGAAATCGAGGAAGCCATAGCCGGAGATCAGCGTGAAGAGGCAGGAACCGAGGGACACCAGCGCGTTGGTGCGCATCCCGGCGGCATGCTCGGTGCTTTCCCGCTCAAAGCCGATCACCGCCCCAAGCAGCAATGCCAGCCCCAGTCGCAGCAGAAACGTGAGCAGTGAGATCATATCCTTGATACATCCTTTCTTCTGCCCGGCGATAGGACAGATTCTATGCATCTATGATAAGATAGGACACAATATGCATATCGTATGAAGGGAAAGACAGGAAAAAGGGCAATCTCGGGACAGATATTACCACATTTTCGAGATCAAAAAAGAACTCGCTGGATGAGGACACTTTCTTGAGGGAATTGCTGAATAGAGAGGGAGACAGCTTCCCCGGAGATGGTTATGGATTATGATCAGCTTGCCTATGATTTGCAGCATGAGCCGGGTGTGCGGCTGCTTAAGGCAGAACATGCGGCATTGATTATCAGCTTTCTGCATCGGCAGTTTAAGCGCGAGCAACGTATCGCTGTGCCGCTGCCCGAACTGGCCGAGCGGCTGGCGAACACGCTTGAGGCCTTGAACGAACAGACGCCAGGCCGCTATCCGCGCCCGGCTGCCGCGTATTTGACGGAATGGGCCGATGAACACCATCACTTCATCCGTATCACCACGCCCGCCAGCAGTGACACGCCGTTTGTCGAATTGACAGCGGAGACGGAACGCGCCATTGGCTGGCTGGAAGAGTTGCACGGCCCGCCTTTTGTCGGCACCGAATCGCGCTTCCTGCACATTGTTCAGTTGCTGCATGACATCGTGCAGCGCAGCACAGAAGACCCGCTGGCGCGCCTGGCGCAGCTTGAACAGCAGCGCGAGGCCATCGACCAGCAAATCAAGCAGATTCGCGAAACGGGCATCGTCGATGATCTCTATAGCGAGACGCAGTTGAAAGAGCGTTTCTTTGAGGCATGCAACGAGGCGCGACAACTGTTGCGCGACTTTCGCCTGGTGGAGGAGCGTTTCCGCGATATTGCGCGCGCCTTGCAGCAGGCGCAGTTGCAGGCCAATGTACAGAAAGGCGCGCTGGTGGCCTTTGTGCTGGATGCCGACGCCGAGTTGAAATCTTCCGACCAGGGGCGCAGCTTCTACACCTTCTGGGACTACCTGATGGCCCCTTCGCAGCAGGAGGAGTTCTACGCTCTGCTCGATGCCGTGCAGGGCCAGCCCGATTTGCAGCCGGTGATCCACGAGGGCCGCATTCTTCAACGCCTGCCCATGCACCTGCTGGCGGCGGGTGAGAAGGTGGTGCAGTCAAACGGCGGACTGGCCGAACAATTGCGCCGCATGCTCGACGAGCAGAGCATTGCCGAACGCCGCCGCGTGCGCGCCATCGTCTCCGAGATCAAGCAAACCGCCTTCCAGCTGGCGAGCGCGCCGCCGGATGAATCGACCTTCATTGAGCTTGAGGGGCCGCCGGAGACGCACCTGGTGATGGAACACGGCCTGTGGGAGGCGGGTGAAAGTATCTCTCTCGGCGCGCCGCCCGTGAATGCTGACGACGAAACGCCGGATTTAGACGAACTGCGCTCTCTGCACACACAATTTCATATAGACAGAATGCTCCTTTACCAGCACATTGAGGCGCTGCTGGAGGTGCGCTCGCAGGTAACGCTGGCTGAGGTGTTGCAACACTACCCCCCACAGAAGGGGCTGGCCGAAGTGCTGGCCTATTGCACGCTCGCCGCCGATGATCCCGATCATTCCATCGATGAATACGAGACGGAGGAGATTGCACTGCCCGTCGCCACGCCGTTTGGCCCGGAGATGCGCACGCTCACCATCCCTCGCGTCCTCTATCAAAGGAGGTAACTATGCCGACGAACGCTGTGGTACCGTATGCGCCCGTTATCCTCAAATTGTTACAGAATCCGCTTTTCAGCGAGGAGACGACGGCCTGGAATCTGCTGCTCACCCATCAGACGCCCGTGCAGGAGTATTTCGCGCGTATTGGCCTGGAGATACGTATCAATGAAGAGGACGGCTACGCCTACCTGCACCAGCCGCTCATTGAGGACGAGGAGGGCCAGGCGATTGCCTTGCCCCGCCTGACGCGCCGCGACCGGCTCACCTATCACGCCACGCTGCTCTGCGTCCTGTTGCGCGAGTGGCTCGACCAGTTCGAGTCTACACATCTCGACGCGGGCAAATGCGCCATTACCGATCTACAGATTCATGACCTGATGCTGCCTTTTCTGCCGCAGCGCACCGACGAACGAGCCGTCCAGCGCCGTATCGACTCGGCTATCGAACGTCTCATCGAACTGGGCTTTCTCAAACGCATGCCCGATACCGATCACCCCGCCTACTTTGAAGTGCGCCGTATCTTGAAGGCGCGCATTGACGCTGAGAAGCTGGCTGAGATCAAGGAGAGGTTAGCACGCTATGGAACTACTGCACGTGTATCAGAATAGGGCCGGGGCGAACGGCCACGAACAGGCGGCGAGCGGCTTTCGCCTGCAGCGGCTTGAAGTCTATAACTGGGGTACCTTCAACCACCATGTCTGGAACATCACGCCCGCCGGCGGCACGGCCCTGCTGACCGGGGCGAACGGCTCCGGCAAATCTACGCTGGCCGATGCCCTGCTCACCCTGCTCGTCCCCTATGGTCGCCGCACCTACAATCAGGCGTCTGGCACGGAGAAGCACCGCGAGCGCAACGAAGGTACCTATGTACGCGGCGCGTGGAGCAAACAGAAGGATCGCGACAGTAGCGCCGCCAATGTGCAATTTCTGCGCGGCAAAGACTCGTATTCCGTGCTGCTGGCCGTCTTTGCCAGCGCCAACCCGCAGCAATATGTCACGCTGGCCCAGATGTTCTGGTGGCAGCAAGGCGAGTTACGCAAGCTTTTTGTCATCGCGCACGCTCCCCTGAGCATCGAGGAGCATTTCGCCCTGCGCGGCGACGTGGCGGATTTGCGCAGGCAGTTGCGCGCCGCCGGAGCCGAGGTCTTTGATGAGTTCGCGAAGTATAGCCGCCGTTTCTGCCACCTGCTTGGCCTGCGTTCGGAAAAGGCGCTCGATCTCTTCAACCAGATTGTCTCCATCAAAGACATCGGCGGGCTGAATACCTTCGTGCGCGACCACATGCTGCAAAAGACCGACGCTGCGAAGCGCATCACCGACCTGCGCGAAAACTTCGACAACCTGACTCGCGCCCATGCCGCCATTGAACTGGCCGAACAGCAACTTGCCGTGCTTGAGCCGCTGATGAATGAGGTGAGCGAGTATGAGAAGCTGCAAACGCGCATCGCCGAGGCCGAACAATGCGCCCAGGTCGTTCCCGTCTATATCGCCGCGCGCAAGCGGGTTCTGCTGGAAAGCGCCGTCAGCAGCGCGCGCCAGCAACTTCTGGACATTCAGGGGCGCGGCGCGGCCCTCGATCAGCACATCGCTTCTCTGGAGCAGCAAAAAATCGATCTGAATGTTGCTATCCAGAACGACCAGCTTGGCCAGCGTATTCGCCGCATCGAGCAGGATTTGCAGCTTCTGGCGCAGCAGCAGGCGGCAAAGCAGCAGCAGGCGCAACGCTATAACGCCCTCGCTCGCCCGCTGAACCTGCCGGAATATCGGGACGAAGCGGCCTTCCTGGCAGCCGCGCAGCAGGCACGCGCCGCCCTGGCGCAATGCCGCGAGCGCGGCGCGCAGCTTACCGGCCAGCGCGACGCTCTGAAGCAGCGGGAAACTGCTCTCAAGGCGACATTACAGGGGCTGAAAGATGAACTGACCTCACTGCAACAGCGCAAGAGCCAGATCCCCGCCGGAGATATCGCGCTACGCGCCATGCTGGCGCAGGCCCTTTCCATCCCGGAGGAGGAACTGCCCTTCGTCGGCGAACTGCTGCGCCTGCGCGAGAGCGCCCGCCAGTGGGAGCCGGCCATTGAGCGCCTGCTGCACAGCTTCGGGCGGCAATTGCTTGTACCTGAACAGCACTATCAGCGGATCAGCCGCTACGTCGACCAGACGAACCTGCACGGGCGACTCGTCTACCAGCGCCTGCGCGGCCCGCGCACGCCACGCAACACCTCCGGCCTCGATCGCAACCTGCTCTTTTTCAAGCTGGAGGTCAAGCCCGATACCCCTTTCACCGGCTGGCTCGCAGCAGAACTGCTTGATGCCTATGACTATCTCTGCTGCGAAACAATGGAAGAATTCCAGCAGGCGCGGCGCGCGCTCACCCTCAATGGACAGATCAAGAGCAGCGTGACGCGGCACGAGAAAGATGACCGCTCCTCCCTCGGCGACCGCAAACGCTATGTGCTTGGCTGGAGCAACGCCGAGAAAATCGAGGCCATCCGCGCCGAATTGCTCGCGCAACAGAAGGCGCTGCAAACGCTGCTTGGTGAGATCGGGCGCGTCGAACAGGCGCAGCAGTACGAACAGAAACGCGAGCAAGCCCTGCTGCGCCTGCTCGAATTTACCTCGTTCGCCGACATCGACTGGCGCGCTGACGAACGGCGGACCAACGATTTGCTGGCACAGAAACGCGAACTTGAGGCCAGCGCCGATCATCTCGGCGAACTGCGCCGCCAGCTTGAACTGGTCGCGAAGCAATATGATGAGCGCAAGGCCGAACGCGACCGGGTACTCTCAACCCTTACTACCCTCAACAACACCATTACCGGTTATGAGCAGTTGCGCAGCGCCTGTCTCGCCGTCTTGCAGGCAGCTTCTCATGCTGACCTCGCGCCCTACTTCGCTCAGATCGAAAAAGATCACAAAACCGTCGTGCTGAGCATCGAGAACGCCGACGATATGCGGGAAAAGATGGCGCAATTCTACCGCGCCCGTGCCGGTTCCCTGCGCGGCCTCGTCAACCCGCTGATGAGCAAGATTCTCGATCTGATGAATAAATTCAAGAGTATCAGCCCGGCGCTCGCCTCCGAACTGGATGCCACCATCGAGGCCGTTGCCGCTTACCGGCATCATTACGAGCGCCTGCGCCACGATGACCTGCCGCGCTATCGCCGCAGGTTCAAAGACCTGCTCGACGAGAAGGTGATTACCAGTATCAACGTCTTTAAGGCAGGGCTGGAGCAGCAGATCGAGGATATTAAGAGCAGTATTGCCAGCCTCAACGGCTCGCTGCGCCTCATTGACTACACGTCCAGTACCTACATCCAGTTATGCTATGACCCGACGCGCGACAGTGAGGTCAGGGATTTTCGCGCCCAGTTGCGCGCCTGCCTGCCGGATGTGGCGCAGCCGCGCAACGCCGAGACCAACGAGGCCAGCTTCCGCCGTATTCAGGCCCTGATCCAGCGTTTCGAGCAGGAAGAACGCTGGACGGCCAAAGTGACCGACGTGCGCAACTGGCTCGATTTCTCCGCCGAAGAACGCTACCGTGAAGACGATGCCACCAAAAATTACTACAATGATTCGTCTGGCAAGTCCGGTGGCCAGAAGACGAAGCTTGCCTATACCATCCTTGCCTCCGCCATCGCCTACCAGTATGGCCTCGACCAGCAGGAGGAGCGCAGCCGGGCCTTCCGTTTCGTGGTCATCGATGAAGCCTTCGTGCGCTCTGATGAGATGAACGCCCGCTACGCGATGGAGCTTTTCAAACAGCTTGACCTGCAACTGCTCGTCGTCACGCCGCTTGACAAAATACATATTATCGAGCCATATATTACTGCCTGCCATTACGTGACCAACACACAGGAGGAAAACGACTCGCGGGTCTACAACTTTACCATGCAAGAATACTTGAAGCACAAACAGGCCCTGCAGGCGGGCGTCGGCATAGGAGATTACCGGTGAGGCCATGATAACGCCAGCAGACATCCGACAGAAAGCGGCGCGGCTCTACCTGCCGTTCTTACAGGCATGGTTGCAGGGCTGCGCCTTCTTCCCGCTTGACTTCCCGGTCGGCACATTGCCGAAGGACTACGTAGAACTGCGCGCCGCCGTCCGCGCATTACAGGCGCAATCCAGTGAAGAGCGCGGTTACGGTTATGCCATTCAGTATCAGGTGCAGCAGACGCGCCGCCTGGGAACGCAGACGCTTCCCGCTCGTGTCCTCATCGAGACGGAACAGGATTTCCTGCGACTGCTGGCAAAAGAGGAGGAGTTTCAGCATTTCCGGCAGGATGTCGCATTGATCCGCGCGCAGCTGCCGCAACTGGAAGCGTGGTTGCTGCACTATCCGCAGAAGGTCATTGCGCTGCACGGTCTGTGGAACGATCTCCTTGCCGTCTGCGCCTATTTCCTGCACCACCCCCGCCCTGGCCTCTACATCCGCGAGCTGCCGATCAACGTGCATACCAAGTTTATTGAGCAACATCGCGGTTTCATACGCGAGCTACTGGAACAACTTCTGCCGCCCACAGCCATTACGCCGGATGCTACTACCTTCGAGCAGCGTTTCGGACTACGCGAGAAAGAGCCTTACGTGCGCCTGCGCCTGCTCGATCAACAACTTCACACCCATTGCAGCCTGCCACTGAGCGAACTCAGCGTCCCGCTCTCACAGTTTGCCGCTTTTGATTTTCTCAGCGAGCAGTGCTGCATCATCACCGAGAATGAAATGACCTTTCTCACGCTGCCGTCACAGCCTCGCGCCTTTGCCCTCTTCGGCGGCGGTTTTCAGGTCGGCAGCCTGCAAGCCGTTCCCTGGCTGGCAACCTGCCCGATTTTCTACTGGGGCGACCTCGACGCGCAGGGCTTCCAGATTCTATCCAGCCTGCGCGCGCTCTTCCCCCATGTTACTTCGCTCATGATGGATCAGGAAACGTTCATCGCCTTTTCCGTCTTCTCTGTTCCCGGCACGCCCACTCCCGTGCGCCAGCTCCCCCATCTTACTTCCGAAGAACGCGCTCTCTTTCTCCACCTCGCGGAGAACAATCTGCGCCTCGAGCAGGAACGCATCAGCCACGCTTATGCCTTGAAGAAACTGGCGGTACAGGGCCTGGCTCAGGCCGAGAATATAAATTGATACGCTATAACAGGCAAAAACTCCTTGCGTGTGCGAGATCAGGATGTCGGGTTGGGTTGGGATTGCGATTGAAGCAGGTCGCGTACCAGGTCGACCATCTGATCGACCTCAAAGGGCTTTTCCAGAAAGGAAATGTGCAGGTCTTGCAGCGCGGGGATTTCGTTGAAGTTGGCGGCTGTCGTCAAAATAATGGGCAACGTTTGTAGTTCCGGCACGGTACGCAGGCGGCGGATCACTTCCGTGCCGGATATCGAGCCTTGCAGGCGCCAGTCAACGATGAGGAGATCGATGGGTAGAGGCATGGGTGCTGTCTGCTCAGGCCCAATCAACGCTTTCAGCGTGGCATCGGCAGTAGAGAACACGGTGACTGCGTAGCCTTCGTCCTGAAGCACCAGGCGTAACATTTCCTGGATCGCAGCATCATCTTCCAGCAGACCAATTGGCATAACTTTGTCTCGTCCCTTCGGTGTTTAGGATAAGGAAATTACGTCGTGTTAGAGACACTATAACAAACTGGATGACGTTTCGCAATAGCTGGATAGAGAACTTGCGATTCAGTATTTCTACCGTTGTGGTTACTGACGGGCAGAGTGAAGCTTATGATTGTTCCTTCGCCCGCGCGGCTTTCCAGCGTGATCTGGCCTCCCATCGCATGAATGAACTTGCGCGTGATGTAGAGGCCGAGGCCCGCGCCGCCAACATCAACGGTCAGGGGGTGTTCGAGCCGCTGAAATGGCTTGAACAACTGGGCCTGCTGCTCAAGCGCGATGCCGACGCCGTGATCGCGAACTGTGACCTCTATCGCCTCTGTCTCCTGTTCGACCGAAGGCCAGCGAGGAGCGCCGCCCGCTGAAGACGAGACGCACACTTCGATCAGGCCGCCGCCGGGCGAATATTTGATGGCGTTTTCCAGCAGGTTGGTCAGGGCCTGTTGCACGCGGTCGGGGTCGGCCCAGACATGGGGAAGCCCGGCAGGAGCCACGCAGCGCAGTTCATGAGCGGTCCCCTGCTGGCGAACGCGCTGCCGGAGAAGTTCGACAACATGCTGGCACAGCCATACCAGATCGACGGGGACACTGCGCAGGGAGAGACGCCCGGCATGGATGCGCGAAATGTCGAGCAGGTCGCGTACCAGCACTTCGAGATGCGTCACCTGTTCCATAATGGTGGTCAGATACTGCTGCTGGCGCTGTGGCGTCATGACAACTGCTTCCTCCCTCTCCTCCAGAACGACGGCCTCGCTGACGGGAGGATACGCCTGCAAGAGAGCGATGTAGCCCTTGATGGCGGCCAGCGGGGTACGCAATTCGTGCATAACCATCGAGAGAAATTTGTTATCAATGTGGTCTGCTTCCTCCTGCCCTGTCGGTTGCCGCGCTTCCTGAGGGCGGCGAAGGCGAACCAGGCACTGTGCCAGCCTCTGCCTGGCGAGGTTGCGCACCCCTTTCTCCAGACATTCCAGCAGCGGCGGCAGATAGCCGTCTAGCAGGAGCATATCACCGGGGGTAAAGGCTTCAGGGCGTTCATCCAGCAGGAGAAGGAAGCCGAGCAGTCCGGCGGGCCGTTCAAGGGGAATAATGACCTGGCTCTGGAATGGCGCTATGGCAGGGGCGGTGACAAGGCGCTGCACGTTGCCTGTCTGCGCGGCAAGATCACACACCGCCCTTACCCGCGCAGAGCGGAGAAAAGCGGCGACATCGATCTGGCCGCGTGGGCAGTACACAGCGGCCAGCGTGTCAGCGACGAAGGGCAGCAGGTCAAGCAAGGGATGGCGCAGAGCCGGTTCCGGGCAGCCGGGCAGCAGGCAGGCCGCATGACAGTCGAGCAAATCACAGACCTGCCGTGCCAGTTGATGAAAAGATATTTCTCCCTGCACAGGCGCCTCCTCCCCTTACACAACATACACAGGATGCTTTTCCTTCAGTATATGGAGGCATCCAACAAGCAAGGGGCGTTGACATGCTACTGCGCATTCAGGTTGATATCGCCGCTGCCTGTGGTGATGGTTACACTGGCTCGCGGCGCGTTGCCGTTATCCCCTTGCGCCGTCGCGCCGGTGCCTGCCTGTTGCACCTGCACCTGTGAGAAGGCAGAATCAGCATTGATTGAGCCGCTGTTGGTAGTGGCGTGCAGCGAAAATGGGCTGCTTGCTGGCAGGGCTAGATTGATCGTGCTGCTGTCTGTACTGATAAACTGGTAGCTGCCGCCGGGATCAAGCTGGCCGGAGAAGGTGATATCGCCATTGCCGGACTTGATGGTAGAATTACCTGTCAGGGTGACATTCTGCATCGTAATGGAGCCGCTCTGACTTGTCAGCGTCATCTGCCCGCTGATGTCGTCAACAGTGATATCGCCGCTATCGGTAATAATCGTGAGACTGGCATCATCAGGAACGGTGACGGTGATATCTTCTGAATCGGTTACAGTAATATCCAGTGCGTTTGAAGAGAGCCGGTTGACACTGGCGTTTTCAGACCCATCCGTTCCAACGGTCACCAGATTCGGATTGCTGCTTGCCTGTATCTGAACATCTCCCTCTGCATCATTAATTACAACAGTGGGAGCGGTGGTGTTATCTACTTGATAGGTCTGAAGCTGGCTGAACGGGGCCTGATGGCCTGGTTGCATGGGCATCGGGCCATAAGAGCTACCGGTTGAGCGCATCAGGCCGCCGAGAACGGAGAGGATGATGAGCGCCAGCACAATCCAGAGCCAGGGGCTGCGTCTGCGCCGGGGTCTGGCCTGCCCGTAGCTGTACTGATACTGGTACGGGCTGCTCATCGTTGGCGGCGGCGTGGGTGGTATCTGATAGTTGGGGAGGTCTTGCGCCTTGTAGACACGCTCCGGCTCCGGCCCCTCTTCCCACTCTGGCCGCGCCTGGAGCGTGGAGTCGTCGTTGATGGGCCGGGGAATAGAAGGCTGCTGATCTGCGTCTGTATATGTGCCGTACTGCCCCTGACGTGGCTTCCATTCAGGGTCGGCAAATTGCATCTCCTGATCGTTCATCATACGCCTTCTCCTGCTCTTCTGACTTTCTCTTCCTCTGATTTACGCGCGGCGTTCGTGAGAGTTGCATGTTTTTGCGCTTTCGGCTTTTTGCTCTTGACCGCAGCGACCGGGAACGGTACAATGTGCCAGAATACTGAACCGAACCAGACGTGTATTCATGAAGCAGAATGCCAGCTCAAAACACAGGATCGAATGCAGGAAGAGGAAAATTGTATGTCTGAAACAGATCTGGAGCAAACAGAAGCGACACGAGGCCCTGAAAGCGATGGAGGCGAGCAGGGAGAACTTCATATAGCCGAGGTTGTTGAGCCGACGGTGCGGGAAGCGGTTCCGACGCCGACGCCGCTTCCCGCCTCTGTCAGTGCGGGCGCTGCGGCAGCACGGCAGGAGCGAGCGGGTACGGCGGAACACCTGGCCGCGCGCCGCCCTGTTCCCCCCCTTGATGTCGAGTCGGCGGAGATCAAGCAACGACTGGCGGCTCTGCGCATTGAGATCACGCGGTTGCTGACCGGGCTGCGTCATGAAGGCGTCTCGGTTCAGGCCACCGCAGACGAGCTGATCCCATTGCTCGATCTGGGTCCATTTCTGCAATGGTCCCCTGTCCTGATCCCTTTCCTGTTGGAGATCGACCGGGCAGGCAACCTCATTCCGGTCTGGCTCAAAATCATCGACGCAGGCGACCCGACCGACCTGCCACCGGATACCAACTTTGCCGAGACGCAGGTTGGCAAGGCGCGCCGTATCGCCATCCTGATGCTGGGCAATTATAAGTCAGCGGAATTCTCTGAGAAGAGCGCGCCGATTGGCTTCCGACCGGGGAAATCTGCTGCGGCCAGATCTGATCTCTACAAAATACTTGGGCGGCTGGCGCTCGATCCCCATACTTCCCTCTATGCCACACAATCGCTGGTCAAGCAGGGCAATTCGCCCGCCATGCAGACATTGATCAGCGCGCTGAAGGAGGCGGAAGGCTGGGCCAAAGTAGATATCATCGAGGCGTGCCTGAAGTTCAACCAGCCCAGCTTCTCTGATTTCCTGCTTGCCAGCGGCTTTGAGCGCGCCAGCGGGCTGGAGAGCTACATCGCCATTCCGCTCTATCGCTCTCTGCCGCTGGAACGCTACCTGCGCGGCGAGGGGACGGTTGCCCCGCGCCTCTCGCAGCAGGCCGCGCTGGTCGTCGCTCAGGTGGCGCAGGATAGTCTGAAGCAGCAGCAACAGGGTAGTCGCGATGAGGTGCCGCCTCTGTTCGAGCGCGACCTGCCGGTCGTCGTGAGCGCGCTATTCGAGGGCGCGCGCCGCAGCCCTTCCTGGCAGGCTGCCGTTGCGCTGCACCGGCTTGGCTTGCTGCTTGGCCGTTACTGGGCCGATATCTCACGCGGCTCCCTCACCGATGCGCGCATTGCTCGCCCCGTCGCCGAGAGCCTGCCATTGATGCCGGAGGTAGAACGCTGGATGAATGGGCCGGGACGCGACGTGTTGCTAAATGCGCTGGCCGACGCCGATGAAGAGACTTCTCTTCAGATTGTGCGTGTCCTCGGCGACCTGCGCGAGCCGCGCGCCATCTCCCTGTTGCTGGCTCGCGTCGATGCCGCCACGAGCATTGAGGATCGCAGACAGGCCAGTAGCCTGGCGCTGATGTGCGAGACGCTGGGCAAACTGGGCGATCTGCGCGCCGTTCCCTCTCTCTTCACCCTGGCCGGTCGCGCCCTCGCCATTCCGACGCGAGCCGCGCGTCCGAAACGCAGAGAGAGCCTGCCGGCAGGCGACGCCGATATCCCCGCCAGCATCGTCTATGGAGCTATTGTGCGCGCCCTGGGTCAACTGGCCGACCGCAGCACGGTAGATTTTCTGCTGCACGCCAGTAACGATTTCGACCCCTATGTGCGCACGCAGGCGCTGGAAGCCTTGAAGCGCGTCGACCCCACCGGTGAACTGATGAACAGTCGCCTGACCGCTCGCGCGGCCCTGAGCGATCCCGCCGAGAGCGTTGTGCGCGTCGCCTGCCAGCTCGTTGTGCAGTATCGCGACCGCGAGGCGATTCCGCAACTGCAAAACCTGGCCTCTACGCGCCCGGAGCTTGCCCCTGCCGCCTATGAGGCCCTGCGCCAGTTTGGCTAGGCCGCTTCATTGCCCGGACGCAAAACGTGCTACATCCCGTACCATCGTATATCGGGATGTAGCACGTTTTTCTTATATGCTCCGTTCGTTTTTTAGCTTCCCATGTATACTGGATAAGAGAGTGAGAAAAATATGGCAATGGAATGAAGGTGAGGGTGCAAGCCCTCAAGCCATTATTTTCGTGAATACAGGGAGAAAGTTGGAGCATGACAATGCTGGTGGGGAAGACTCTTGGTGGTTATCGTCTGGTACAGCTCATCGAAAGCGGCGGTATGGGCGATATCTACCTGGCTCAACATGCGCGTATCGGGCGGAAGGTTGCGATTAAGGTGGTTTGTGGTGATTTGCGTGCTGTGCCGAACACACCGGAGGGGAGACAGGCGGCATTGCGTTTTGAACGGGAAGCGCGAGCTGTTGCCGCGCTAGAGCATGAACATATTTTGCCGCTCTACCACTTCGGCGAGGAGTCCGGCGAGGCCGGGGCTTTGCCCGTTACCTATCTCGTCATGCCCTATCTGCCGGAGGGGTCGCTCTGGAACTGGCTGCAAAAACGCACGCAGCAGTGTGGCTTCCCCTGGCCGATTTCAGCGGAGGAGGCGGGCTACTACCTCTGGCAGGCGGCGGCGGGCCTGCAATGCGCGCACGATAACGGCATCATTCACCGCGACATCAAGCCGACGAATTTCTTGATCCGACTGGAACGTGCTGCGCTCAAAAATAAACAATACGACTATCTGACAAAGATTTTCCCGCAGGGCAGGCCGCACCTGTTGCTGGCCGATTTCGGGCTGGCCGCGTTCTACCGCAACGGGCGCTCGCTTCACCGCTCGGTTGGCACGCCGCTCTACATGGCCCCTGAGCAGTTCGATGATCCCTCCCTGTCTACCTCCGTTCATGTCGGCCCGGCTGCTGATCAATACGCGCTGGCTGTGATGATCTATCAACTGGTGACCGGGCGCGCCGTCTTCGAGGGCAACGCCTCACAATTGCTGCACCATCACCACCACACGCCGCCTACGCCGCCCAGCGTCTACAACCCCTTTTTCCCGCCGGAACTGGACGCGGTGTTCCTCAAGGCCCTGGCGAAGAAGCCTGAGGAACGCCACGCCTCCATCATGGACTTCGCCCTGGCCTATGATGCGAAACTGCAAGAGATTCGGCGGGCGCGCAACCAGAGACCCAGGCAGCATGCCATTGCCCTTCCGACGCGGGAGCAAAAGGTGCGAGAAGAGGGCGTGGTTGCCGCCGCGTCCTCGCGCAATCAGGGTATGTTCAGACTGCCTTCCATGCAGGCCATTGACCCTGTGCCTGCACGCAGCCCCCGCTTGCTCCATGACGTGCCGGTTGCTGCCCCCGCCCAGGTTCCCACCAACGATGCCGGGCGCGGACAGGTCGCGACGCTGGAAGGTGCGCGCCCTCACCTGAAAACGCCTCCGTCCTTGCCTGCTCTCAGGGAGAAAGAGACCGACCCCACAGATGTCATCTCGTCTCCTTTTATGCAGCAAGAGAATACGCATCAAGCTCACGCGGAAGCGTCCCACGCCACTCACGCGCCACGCCCATTCTGGCAAACCCCGGCGTTCAACCTCGTTATTGTCGGCCTGCTCATCCTCTTGCTCATCGCCGTCGGCCTGCTCATTGCCATGACCCTCAAAAGCCAGGGCTACCCTGCTGCTCACAGTACCATTGAGGGACTGCCCTCCCTTTTCCAGGGTTTGCTTCCATCTGGATAGGCAATCTTATCGCTTATTCTTCGAGCCGAGAGATGCCCCGATAGCGACGCCAACGCCTACCCCCACCGCGAGCATCGCCGGATTGCCCGACACCAGACTCAATCCTGCACCGATTGCTACTCCTATTGCAATTCCTACGGCCATGTTTGAACCGGAGGGGCGTCTTCGGCTGGATGTTTCCTTGTCAGGTTCTCGTTGCATATTCTTTCTATCCTTTCGCAACTTTCCGGGGAAAGAAACTCATTGAAGCCTTTCGCCCTGAGCCAGATAAAGGGCGAAAGGCTCTTTGCGCTCGATGTGCCAGAAATTGAGCCTTACTGCCCCGGCACGATGGGCAGCAGGACGTAGGATGGATGCTCGCGGTCGTGCAGAATGGTCTGGTGGGCGACGGCAAGCTCGGCGGTGGCTCCGAATTCATGGCCGGTATTGGGGTTGCGGTCCCAGCGCGGGAAATTGCTGCTGGTGACATCGAGGCGAATGCGATGCCCGGCCTTGAAGACGTTGCTGGTGGCCCAGAGATCAATTTCGTACTCGTAGGCTTCGCCCGGCTCGATCAGCGATGGCGCCTCGCCTCGCTGGAAATTGCGGTAACGGGCGCGGGTGATGCCGTCGGTCAGGTTCTGCGCGTAGCCGTCCGGGTAGACATCGACCAGCCGCGCCACAAAATCGGTATCCGGCGCGCTCGAAGCGGCCCACAGATGCACAGTGATGGGGCCGGTGACCTCAACATCCTGTTGCAGCACCGGGCTGCTATACACCAGCACATCCTCTCGGCCCTCGGTTGGGCGCTGGTCATAGGGACCGGCGGGAAATTCAGGGGCCATCAGCAGCGCGCCTCCGCGAGTGATGACGGGATTGGCGGGATCGTAGTTGTAGGCATCAGCAGTTTCGTCGCCGGGCCGCTCGGTGCTGAGCATGCCATCGCCATTGAGCGAGTTGGCGTGTCCGTTGCTGTGCAGGTAGTAGGGCGTATTGACGGCGCGGGCCAGCGGCCACTCCTGCTCGTCGCGCCAGATATTCGCGCCCATAACGAAAATTTTAATGGGAGCTTCCTTCATCATGCCTGTATCGATGCCCTTGAGCCAGTGGTCGAACCAGCGTACCTGCAGGCTGACGAAATCGATTTGCAGATCGATGAAGGCGGTAGTCGAGCCGAAGCCGAAGTTGATCTCGCCCACCAGGGGAGCATTGCCGCCATGCGTCCATGGGCCAATGAGCAGCTTGCTCTGGCGCGCCTGCGGTGTGCTGCCATGTTCGCGCATGATCTTGAAGTTGGCAATGGTATCGCTGAGGAAGATATCGTACCAGCCGCCGATATTGAAGGTCGGCACCGTCACCTTTTCGTGTTTGCCCAGAATGGTCATCGGCTCCGTCAGTTCGCGGCTCATAGGCTGTTCGATAGGTTCAAAGAAGGCAGGGGCGACGTCGTTGCGCCTGAGCGGGGCGAATTCCTTGAGTGGCAGCGACCAGTAGCCCTGTTTGCCCATCGCGTCCATCTCTTTCGCCAGCGCGTAGATAGCTTTGCCCAGTTCCTGCGGGTTGGCTCCGTAGCGGCGCATCTGCACATCGAGGCCCATCATCAATTGCCAGTTTGCCATGATTCCCAGTTCCAGCGCGCCACCCCGGAACATAACGCCATTAAGCGGGTCGTTCCAGGTGACAAACGGGATCATCGCTTTGAGCGCAGGCGGTTGCAAGGTTGCCGCCGACCACTGCGTGAAGCCGAAGTAGGAAGCGCCATACATCCCCACGTCGCCGGTGCTGTAGGGCAGTTGGGCGGCCCACTCAATCGTGTCGTAGCCGTCCAGCGCCTCGCGGCGCATCGGTTCCCATTCCCCCTCTGAGGTGAAGCGTCCGCGCGTATCCTGAATGACGACCGCGTAGCCGCGCCGCGCCACCTGCACCGGGTCGAGGATGCCGCTGGCCAGCGGCAGGTCCTTGCCATATGGCAGGCGCGTCAGCAGTACGGGCCAGTGGCCCTCGCCCACAGGCCGGTAGACATTGGCGCGCAGGACGGTGCCATCGCGCATTCTGGCCGGGACATCAAAATCGACGGTGATCCGCTGCTCCCTTTGCATTGCCATAAAAAACGTTCCTCCTGACTATCTCTGCTTGATCGTTGTATTCCCCGAACATGTATCGGTGCAGTCATGATACAACGCTGTGAGCAGACAATGCCAGGTGGAACGGGTAATGCCTCACAAGAGCATGGAAAAGAGAGTTCAGGCGCTCTCCGGCCAGCTCAGCAGGTAGTCAGTCGCCTCCTCAGCTGTACTCGCCAGGCCAACTTTTAAGATCATATCTTGCAGTATTTTCGGATCATTGATCAACGCTGCCTGTCCTCTTGCCTGACGTACCATCTTTTGATCAGCAAAACGCGCCTGCACGAAGCCAAGCAGGATCTGGCGCATTCGTTCAAGCTCCTGTCTGCGCTCCTCCTCGCGCTTGCGCTGCTCCTCCTCGCGCTTGCGCTGCTCCTCCTC
>CADDYT010000013.1 GCA_902810755.1 Chloroflexota bacterium | reverse complement strand
ACACCGACACAGCAACCACCAACGCCGACGCCAACAGGAACCTTGCCACCGGGTTCGAGCCTCATCTCCAATGGCGGCTTCGAATCGTCTGGTAACTGGGTATACGGCGGCACATCTCACCCCACGCGCAGTTCAGCGCAGGCCCATAGCGGCAACTATTCACTCAAGGTGGGCTTGAACAGCAAACAGCAGGGGGATGCGATTGCCTACCAGATGGTGAGTATTCCCGCCAGCGCGCACAGCGCCACGCTCAGCTTCTACTACTGGCCCGCCAGCAACGATTCGAGTACCTATGGCTGGCAGGAAGCCGACGTGACCGATAGCAACGGCCATGTCCTGCAACAACTCTTCGTGAACACGACCGACGACCAGACATGGATACAGATGACCTTTGATCTGTCCGCCTACATCGGCCAGACCATCGGCATCCAGTTCCTGGACCACGAAGCATCCAACGGCGGCTCATACTTCACGTACATGTACGTCGATGATGTGGCGCTGACGGTCCGCTAATAGAGGAGGAGCCTGCGCCTTCGACCACCGTTTTCTCCATCAGATAAGGAGAGACCAGATCCACTTCAAAATGCCCTGCATCTGCGGTGTCCCAGGCAATACGCTTCATCGGCACCTCTCGTTTGAGCTGATTGGCCCGCTGTGGTCCCTTCTGCGGTAAACGCCGTTTGCGGCTGCGATGCTTGTTCAGAAGCCGGGCCACGGTGGCCCGGCTCATGTGGCCCCATTGCTCTTCCACTTCGCTGCTCAGACGCAGCACGCCCAGACGCGGCAGATGTCTGGCTGTCGAGAGTAGCACCGGGGTGAGCCGTTCGGCACAGATGGAGTCCAGCCTTTCCCATACCAGCAGGATCACCTGCACCACTGCTGCTCCATAGCTGCTCTCCCGTTGCTTTTGTCGCGGCTTACGCTCGAAGGTGCTAGCAGCTAACAAGCGTAGCAGACTTTTGCGATGCAAGCCGCTCACCTGCTGCCTGTGATGGCGTCAGGCTCCCCTTTCTGCCTTGCTGGCTTTGGCATACAACGGCTTCATTCGCTTGAGATACTTGCGCCTCTCGTTGATCGTCATTTCGTCTTCGGTCTGCATGGCACCCCTCACTCAGTAACATGTTCTTTTGAGTGAAGTGTTCCTGCTTCGGTAACATTTTACCTGAGTGAATGCGCCTGCTTGCTTTTGCGCATCAGACATGTCATACTGCCAATACATAAGCAACTTCCTGAGTAAGTACTGATTGGAATGACGTTTTCAGTCTCGCTCAGGAGGTTTTTTCCTGGCAAGCTCATCCCTTTCAAAATTCGGGATGACTCATGTCTTTTTGTGTCGTGAAGCGGTTAGAACAAACAGGAGCAAAGCAATGGATATGAGTTTCTATGTACGCGGGCTGATTCTTGGACTCTCCATCGCCTCGGTAGTGGGGCCGATGAGTGTGCTGTGTATGCAACGCACCCTTCACCGGGGGCTGCTCTACGGGCTGATCTCCGGGCTGGGCATCGCGACGGCAGATGGCGTCTACGGCAGCATCGCCGCCTTCGGGCTAACGCTCATCACAGCATTTCTCGTCAGCCAACAAATCTGGATTCGTCTGATAGGCGGTCTCTTTCTGCTCTATCTGGGCGTCAGGACCATCTTCACGAAACCGGCTGAACGCGCCGCCTCCGCCGCGAAGGGCAGCAATTTCCTGGGCGCCTACGCCTCCACCTTCCTCCTCACCCTGACAAATCCGCTGACTATCCTCTCCTTCGCGGCGGTCTTCGCCGGCCTCGGCGTCGGAGCAACGACCCACAGCTTCCTCTCGGCGGCGCTTGTCGTTCTCGGCGTCTTCTCCGGCTCAACGCTCTGGTGGTGTTTCCTCACCGGCAGCCTCAGTCTCCTGCGTCGCAAATTCACCCCTGCCTGGCTGTTCTGGATCAACAGAATTTCAGGTGGAGTTATTGCTATCTTCGGGTTACTCGCGCTGCTGAGTCTCATCAAAGGGATTTGAGAACCGAATGCACCACCCGAAACCATCGCCTCATGCGGCTATATACCCACAACTTGCTATATCTTGCTGGCACCTTTCTTACTTATCGCCCTCACCGGCGCACTCTGGTTACTTCTGCACAGAAATGAGTAACCGGCAACTACTCCTCTACGTTCTTACACATAAGAGGATGGAGGGCAAACGTGGGTCGGCTTTCCTTATACCCTGAACAATAGAGCCTGAAAGGGAAACGGCTCAAGCGGAGCCGGAAGCGCGATACTGCTATGGACAGGAATCAGCTATCGACAAGGCAGGAAAATGATGTTGATGCGTCGGCAAAGCAGGGGACAAAGACGCGGCGGAACTGGACACCGGGCCGGATAGCGGCAGGGATCATCCTGATTATTTTGCTCTGCGCCGGGGGTTTCCTCTCGCTCTTTCCCCTGGGCCGAGCCTTTACCCGCAGCGCCCTGCTGCTTCCCGCGCTGCTCAGCGACTCTGCCCCACCGCCGCTGGTCGTGGCCGGAGAACCGGTGCGCGTCACCCATCTCACGCTTTTTCCGCACACCTCGCGCACAGCCTATTTAGACATCTATGAGCCTGCCACGCCGCCACCGCCTGTTCCCGGTGGACGCGAAGTGATTATCGATGTGCCGGGAGCCGGTGATAACCGTACAGTCCCACAGCTTGTCAACCTGTCACGCTCGCTGGCGCAGGAAGGAATTATCGATGTGAATGTCGGCACACCGGCCCTCTTTGATTACCGGGTCGAGACGCAGGAGAGTGAAGCGGTGGTAGAGGCATTTGAACTCATGGAACACTGGCCGGGCGTCAACCCGCAGCATATCGGCATCATTACCTTCAGCGTCGGCTCTCTCTCGGCCTACGAGGCAGCAGCCGACCCGCGCATCCGTGACAGAATTGCCTTTCTGGCCATTCTCGGCGGCTATACTGATATCACCAGCCTGCTGCGTGATGTGGGGACGCGCTCGCAGACCATTAACGGGAAGACAGAACGCTGGGAACCGATTGCGACGACCGCTTACGTCCTCTACCGCAGCGTCAGCTACCTCTTTTCGCCTTCGGATCAGAAGCTTTTGCAGGAGGCATTTCCACTCACGGCCAGCTTTCCTCCACCGCTGCCTGCCGCAAAGATAGCGCAGCTCTCGCCTGTCGGCGCCGCCTATTATCACCTGCTGGAAGGCGATCAACCTGCTAAGATCAACCAGAACATCGCCGCGCTCACGCCTGCAATGAAAACATTGCTCACCCGGCTCTCACCGCTCTCGATCATCAGCCAGGTGCGTCCGCCGATCTATTTACTGCATGACCGCAACGACCCCGCCATCCCGTATGCGCAGGCGCTGGAAATGGTCGCCGCCCTCTCACGCCTCCATCACCCCTACAACTTCACAACGTACACCATTTTCTCGCATGTCGAAATCAACCTGAACTCTTCTCTGATTAAAGAGCTAAGCAACGGCCCTGAATTGCTCGGGGTACTTACCAACGTCGTACTCCCTGGCTCGTGAGCGAGCAGGCAACACCATGCAGGAAGTGAGGAGTGACAATGCTGATCCTTTCTCTTCTCTGGGTCGTCCTCGGTCTGATTATCGGGGCGCTGGCACATGCGGCGAGACTATGCCCCGCCATCTGGCAATCTCACGGATGGCCTGTCATGCTCGGCCTGGGAGTGTTCTCCGCCTTAATCGGAGGCTGGCTTGGCACCTGGCTCCTCAGCGCGCTCTTCGCCACCGCTACCGCCGTCTGGGTCGCCGTCGTCGGCGTGGCCCTGTTCCCCCGGCTGATTCTCTGGTGCAACGCCCGATGGCAGAGAAGCTAGCTACAGAGGCATCAGTATACCATTTCATCGCCACCAGGAAACTGATCGCTAAAAAAGCATTACCCCGCTCGTCTCCTTTCCCTTTATTTGTTGCATCCCCTCATAAACGTTTTCCCGCTAAGTGAGACGCTGGCGGCTCACCTTTTTCCCTGCTGATAAGAGAAAAATCATGCGTAGAACTAATGACAGACGAGAAAACGTGGTGTATAATACCGTGCTTAGAAGAGCGATACGAAAACAGTTTTAGAGCTATCTATACAGCAGCAGAAACGATCTGGAGCTGGAGAAAAAGGGTTCATGACAACGACGAATATTGCACGTGGCAAATATCATATCTGGACGGTTGGCTGCCAGATGAACCAGGCGGATTCACAGCGCATTCAGACAATGCTGGAGGAGCTGGGATGGGAAGAGGCGAGCATGGATGAGGCCAATCTGGTGGTTCTCAATACCTGTAGCGTGCGCAAAGCGCCGGAGGAGAAGGCACATAACCAGCTTGCCCTGCTCAAACACGCCAAAGAGAAGCGCGGCGACCTGCTTGTGGCCCTGATGGGCTGCATGATCGGCAATCAGAAAACGATTGATGAACTCAGCAGACGCTACCCACACATCGACCTGTTTATGAAGGTGGAGCAGGCCGATATCCTGCCGCGCTTCCTTGAGGAACGCTGGACGCCCATCTCCGGCGCGGGCTGCCTGGATATCGAATACCTGCCCAACGACGCCAGCAATGGGGAGCAGGCAACTCCCGTCGTACCCACGTCGGTGACGCCCACGTTTGCCACCTCGCTGCAGCGTACGGGCAAACGCACTGTGTTGCCAATGGCGATTACGCCAAAGCCGGGCGAGCGCATTGCCCACTACCCGACAAAGATCGAGCCGACAAAGGCCAGCCCGACAGCGTGGCTGCCGGTGATTCTGGGCTGCAACAAAGTCTGCACCTACTGTATCGTCCCCTACCGCCGGGGCCGGGAGCGCAGCCGCCCGATTGAGGAATTGATGGCCGAGGCGCGCACGCTGGTCGCCAAAGGGGCGAAGGAATTGACCCTGCTGGGCCAGACCGTCGAGGCATACGGGCTTGACCTGCCGGATAAGCCCGACCTCGCCGACCTGATGACGCAACTCAGCGAGATCGAGGGCTTAGAGCGTATTCGCTTCATGACCTCGTATCCGCGCCACATGACCGATAGCATGATCGAGCGTATGGCGCAACTGCCGAAGGTCTGCGAGCATCTGAACATTCCCGTACAGTCCGGTGACGACGCCGTTCTCAAACGCATGAAACGCGGCTACACGCTTGACGAGTATCGCGAACGCATTGCCCGCGTGCGCGCCCTGTGGCCCAACATCACCCTTTCGACTGATATCATCGTCGGCTTCTGTGGCGAGACCGAAGAGGAGTTCCAGCACACGCTCGACCTGCTTGAGGAGATTCGCTTCGATGTGGTACACGTAGCCGCGTACTCACCACGTCCCGGCACCGTCGCGGCGCGCTGGGAGGACGATATCCCCCTGGCCGAGAAGAAACGCCGCCTGCATGAGGTGGAAGGAGTACAGTCAAGCATCGCGCTGGAACTGAACCAGCAGTACCTGGGACGGGTGGAAGAGATACTGGTGGAGGAGGAAAACTTTTCTCACGGGCGGCAGCAATGGAAGGGGCGCAATCGTGCCAATAAGCTCGTATTCTTCCCACAGCCTGATGAAGAGACGCGGCGCATCCGGCCCGGCGACCTGGTTTCCGTGCAAATTGAACACGTCACCCCCTGGTCGTTGCAAGGTTGCGCGATTAGTGTATAATGAGCGAACTATACAAAACCACCACGATGATGGAGGAGGCTTTAATGGCACAAGCTCAGTCGGCTGAAGAGAAGGCACGATTGAAAAAGCAATGGACGGAACTGGCAATTCAGCAGGCGCTGGCAAGCCAGTGGGAAGAGGCAGTGATTACGAACCGCAACATCCTGAATCTCTTTCCCACCGAGGCCGAGGCGTACAATCGCCTGGGCAAGGCATATAGCGAACTGGGGCAGTATACGGAGGCGAGGCAGGCGTACACCCAGACGCTGAAGTATAGCCCGAACAACACCATCGCCAGGAAAAACCTGGATCGGCTGGCCTTACTGCAAGAGGAACAGGTTACGACGGTCGCGGGAGTAGAGCGCATCGATCCGCGACTCTTCATCGAGGAGACCGGCAAGACAGGCGTAACAGAGCTGATCAACGTGGCGCAGGGCAGCGCGCTGGCAAAGGTGGGCGTTGGCGACAGGGTGCAACTACACGTAAGCGGCCACACCATCTATGTGCGTAATGCCGCCGGAGAAGACATCGGGCAGATTGAGCCGCGTCTAGCTAACCGGTTGATTAATTTCATGGAAGGCGGCAACCGTTACGCGGCGGCTATTCTCTCTATGGAGCCGGTACGTCTGATTATTCGCGAAGAGTACCAGCATCCCCAGATGTTCGGCAAGGTCAGCTTCCCCGCACAGGGTGGAGGCGAGACGATTCGCGCCTACATCAAAGACAGCATGTTGCGCTACGACCGCGAGGAAGAGGACGAACTGCTCAACGAAGACGAATATTACGATGGCACCGACGAAACTGACGATATGACCGAGATTGATTTCGAGGGTGGTATCGAAAGCGAAGAATAATTGATGCATACACTTGCACGATATCTTTAGAGGAGGAAACATATGAACAAGACCAGGAAAGTTGCCTGGCGGAAGCACCGCATCAAAGAAAAGAAGGCGAAGGAGAAACGCAAGGCACAGCAAAAACCGGCTGGCACCATTGCCACCCCTGCAGCGCGGCGATAATCGCCGCGCTTTCCTGTTGCTAACCAACGCCCTGTTCGCTCGATAAGCATGGAATATGAGCAGTTCGCAACCCCCGATATCATCGGCTTCCGTTCGCAATATCCTCACGCTACTCACGTCGCGCGATGCGCAACTGGTGGCGGGCGCAGGAGGATTGGAACGCCGGGTTACATGGTCCTGCCGGATGCGCGCACGCTTGCCGGCCTTTGATAGCGTGCATGGGGGCGAACTTGCCCTTTTAACACTACCCCAGCTACGGCGGCTCGATGAAACGTTGCCACATCTACTGCAAAGCCTGCAACAGGAAGGCGTGGCGGCTGTCGCCGTGGGCGCGCCCTCAATAGAGGCGCTGGGACAGGAGGCCTGCGCCATCGCCGATCAGCTCCACCTGCCACTGATCCTGCTGCCCCTTTCAGCCCCGCTTGAAGAGATCGAACGCGAGGTCATCACCTTCGTCGTCAGCTTTCGCGGCGAGATCGAGCGCAAAGCATCTGAGATATCTCGTCGTCTGATGCAGCTCAGCATTCAGGGGGCTGGAATCCAGGGAGTATGCGAAGAGCTAGCGCGCAACTGCGGCAAACTGGTTGTCGTGCAGGATGCGGAACAGAAGACGCTCTTTGTCATTCCCCCACCCGGCGGCGAACAGCCCGAACTCCCGGAGCCACTCAGCAACGAGGAACTCTGGCAGCAGAGCCTGACACGCATTGTCGCGCCCATTCTCATCCGGCACGAAGTCGTCGGCTCGCTCTCGCTGGTTGGCAAAGATGGCGACTTCGATTATCTGGAACGCATTATTCTGGGACAGGTGGCCCCGATTCTGGCCATCGAGTTTGCCCGCGCGCGCGAACGCAGCGAGGTTGAGAGCCGCTATCAGGCCGAGGCGTTCATGGATGTCGTGCAGGCCAACTACCAGCAACCGGAGGAGATGCTGGCCCGCGCGCGCCTGCTCGGCTACGATCTGACCTTGCCACACGTCGTGGTCATGTTTGAACTCTCGCCCAACGAGCCTGATTATGCAGCAGGCAGTCTGAAGACGCAATGGGGTAAACGGCTGCGCGAAGAACTGCTGCGCGGCTGGCCAACCGGCTGGATACTGGTTGAAACACGGCGTGTGACGGCCCTGCTGCCCGCCACCAATGGTGAGTACGCGGCAGGCGAGAGCCACGAACGCAACCAGGAGGACGCACTTTTTGCCCGTGTAGAGCGCGTCTATAACCGTTTGCGATCCGGTGGTCGCAACGGGAGCAACACTCCTCTACCCGTCTTTTCCGGCGGCATCGGGCGTGTGGCTGCGAACCTGCAAGGCATCCCGGAAGCCTACCGTGAGGCGCAACGGGCGCTGGAAATCGGGCGGCGGCTCTTCGGCGAAGAAAAATTACATTCCTTCGCTCGCCTCGGCGTCTACCGGCTGCTCTTCTATCTGGACGGGCAGGAAGAACTCAACAGCTTCTATCAAGAGACCCTCGGCCCGCTCCTGCAAGCCGATACACGCGGTGACGGCATGCTGATCGAGACGCTGGAAGGTTACTTCCGCTGCAACGGCAACCTCAGCGAGACGGCGCGCACCATGCATTTCCACCGCAACTCCCTGCTCTACCGCCTGGGACGCATCGAAGAAATCCTGGGCCGCTCGCTCGAAGATCCCGAATTGCGTCTCTCGCTGCAAATCGCATTGAAGATTCACCATTTGCAAAAACACTGACACTTAGCTCATAATAGTGCTGGTAGCGTTCTGGCAAAAGCAGGAGAACCATGAAAAACTTCGATGATCAGCCTTTCAACGAGAGTGACGACATTGAGATTGTTGATCTGGATGCCAGCAGTGAGGGCAAGCACCTCAGCGGTACAGGGACAATGGCAGATCATGGACAACACCTGCGCCTTTCACCACGTACTCGAATCTGGCTGGCATTCTCAACGCTCGTTGCCGCCCTTGTGCTGCTCGTTCTCATCATCAAGCCTGTCCTGCCATCGCCGACTGCTCAACCTGCAAAACCCGGAAAGGTCTCCCTCTCGCTACCCGTCTCGGCAAAGATAGCACAGGTAAGCAGCGAAAACGGGATCACCTTTATCAGTACGCCGGATGGCATGCTCTACGCATTGAGGGCCAGGAATGGCACGCAACTCTGGCATTTCAAAGCTCCTACGCGCGTTTCCGTTCAGGTCGCCGACGGCACCGTGTACCTTGTTTCAGTCAACCAGAGCGGAGTCTATGGCTTTGTGATGGCCCTGGGCGCCAGCAGCGGCGCCGTTCTCTGGGGCCAGAGCATTCCCTACCCAGGCCCGCTCGCCCCCATCCTCAGCAACGGGACGCTCTACGTGAGCGGTCACGGCGGTGACGTGGTCTATGCCCTGCGCGCTCGCGACGGCTTTCTGCTCTGGCAATATGCTGCTAACCAGCGCAGTGACAATTCTGGCCCGTTCACAGCCATCGAAGCGGTTGGCGGCTTCGTCTACCTGCTTTCAGAGGACAATACCCTGCACGTCCTGCGCGCCAGTGATGGCCGCTACCTCTGGTCGTATCGCTATCAGGCCGATGAAACTGGCTTCGGACTACCAGCGATAGAGCAGGGAGTGGTATATATCGACGACCAGCATGGCGCGATCAAAGCCTTGCGCGCCAGCGATGGCAAATTGCGCTGGCAATACCACCCCGGCAGCGGTCCGCTCTGGCCCGCGCTGGTGCAGGATGGAGCGGTCTACGTCAGTCAGAAAGGCGGCACCATGAGCGCCCTGCGCGCCAGCGATGGCACACTCCTTCATGACTATAAGAATATTGGCGTTATCACCACTCAGCCCCTCGTGCAGAACGGCATCCTGTATGTCAACGCCGCCGATAATTCGCTGGAGGCATTGAGGGCAAGCGATGGCGCTTTTCTCTGGCGTTACCTGCCCCCTGCCTTCATGCTCTGGCCCCCACAGATCATCGGCAACACCGTCTACGTCATCTCGCCGGGCGGACCGAATCTGATGGATAAAATCCTCACCGCCTTGCAGGCGAAAACCGGCTCCCTGCTCTGGGTCTACGAGACGGGCAGCCTGAACTACCTGCTCTTCCGTCCGAGCGTCACCGGCAATATCGCCTACATCAGCCTGGACGATACTTCGATGGAAGCCCTGCGCCTGAGCGACGGCACCATGCTCTGGTACTACAAATCGCCCACCCCCATTACGCTGCTGACCGCCAACAATGGCCTTATCTTTGTCAGTTCACAAGACGGTAACGTCAACGCCCTGCAAGCCAGTGACGGCGCTTTGCTCTGGCATTTTCCCTGATACTCCGGCCATAAGCATATATCTTCACCACCCAAAGGAAATCGTAAGACACCTTGCTTCCGGGTAATGAAACAGGTAATATGGAACAGCCACAAAGAATAATATGCTCTGATGCAGAGGAATAGATGCAGAGGAATAGTTTTATGCAGACACGTCGCATGCGAAGCACGCATAGTTTTATGGCTATAAGAAAAACCGGGCGCCGGGGAAAGATGCTGCCGGGTCTGTTTGCAACGGTCATTGCGTTATTTTGCCTGTTACTGGCCCCCTTGCCCGCGTTTGCCTGTGGTGGGCTATTTACGGCGCAGGGGGCGGTAGATCAGAGTATTGAGCGTATGATCTTCGCGGTTGATCCGGGAAAAGTGACGCTGTACGAGGAGATTAATTACAGTGGGAGTGCGAGCAACTTTGCCTGGGTGCTGCCTGTGATATCTGTTCCCACAGTTGAGACGGCGCCGATGAGCCTTTTCAGCAATCTGGATCGGGCGACGGCCCCGACCTTTGTGACAGGCGAAGCGGCGCCGTGTGGGTTCAGCCCCAGTTTTGGCGGCAATAATGCTGGCGCGCCTCCTCCCCAGGCTCGCGTCAGCGTCTATGGCACAGGAACTGTTGGCCCGTATGCCTATAATGTCATCGGTTCCAGCGACCCGCAGGCGCTGGTGAAATGGCTGCAAAGCAATCACTATCACGTGCCGGATAGCACACAATCGCTGATCCAGCCCTATATCCAGGCGCATATGAAGTTTCTCGCGCTCAAGTTGCAGCCATCAGCGGGCGTGCAGGATATTACGCCGGTCAAGCTGACGGAGAAGTTGCCCGGCGATGTGACGCCTGCGCAGATTATGATTCCCATGCGTCTGGCTGCCGTCGCCACACAGCCTCACACTGGCGTGCTTGTCTGGATTTTCGCTTCCAGCCGCTTCGTGCCACAGAATTACCAGTCCGTCGTGCTGCAAGATAGCCAGTTCACCAGCGACCCCTATCCGGGCGGCAACTACACGCAGCTGGTCGACGGCGCGGTAAGTCATGCCGGTGGCCACGCCTTCATCACCGATTATGCTCAGCCGACCAGTTCGCTCTACATGAACGAGCCTGTGGAACTGGCCCAACTGAAGCAGTCCTATGGCTACGTGACACGCCTCTATACGCGCCTTTCAGCCGATCAGATGCTGCTTGACCCCATCTTTACGGCAAAGAGCGGTCTGCCAACTGTAAGCAATTTCCACACGGTAACGCCTGCCGTTACCTGCGACCCGTTCAATAGCTGGCTCGGCCAGATTTCCTCCGGCATCGATGCCAGCCTGTTCTTCTGCTGCTGCATTCTCTTCATCGTCCTTGCACTCGTCGGCGCGTTTCTCGTCGTGTTGAGAATAGCGCGCAGAGCGCAGAAACAGGAAGCGGCGCCACAGGAGCCACCAGAATCATCAAAACCATCAGAAGGGAGTGTATAAATGTACTCGCTGCGAACGCTTGATGTTCAGGGATACCGGCAGGAAGCGGTACCCAATCTCTTTTTTCAGCAAGACGAGCCAGCAGAGCAGGCGGCGCTTGTGCTGCCGGGCAGGGGTTATAGCTGCCAGGGGCCGGTACTCAGCTACCCCCGACTCGAACTGCTGGCACGGGGCATGGATGTGCTGTGCGTGGAATACACCCAACATCCCGGCTTCTCCTCGCTTGCCGATCAAGAACTGTTACAATGCAGCATCGCCGACGCTGAGGCCGCATACAGGGCGCTCATGAGCCAGCGAGCCTATCAGCGTATCGCGCTGGTCGGCAAATCGCTCGGCACGATGGTCATGGCCCACCTGCTTCCTACCCTGTCTCTCCCGAAACCCGTCCTGACTGCCTGGTTGACGCCTGTCCTCAGCTTTGAGCGAGTACGCACACAGATGAAACAGGCGCCAGAGCCGACACTCGTCACCATCGGCACGGCAGACCCCTATTACAATCCCACGCAGATAGCGGAAATTCAGGCCGCGATTGGCGATAGAGGCAAAGTGCTGGCAATCGAACAGGCCAACCATTCACTGGAAATCGGTACCGACGCGCTGCGTTCGCTACAGGCGATGGCAGAGATGATACGCGCTTTCCAGACGGTACTCGACAAACGGCCATGAACCGACCGCTGCTGCATGCGCACGTGCCGAATTGCTACTTTCGCCATGGGTGTTTAGATCAGGCTGAAAGGATGCCTGTGAGCAATGCTACGACGTCCATTGCACATCCCCATGAGAGAGTGATTCCTGCCCCTCCATGCCCGTAGTTGTGGATGAGCAGTTGTTGGGGAGCAGGGCGCTCCGCTTCAAGCCGCACCGTCGAACGCGCAGGGCGCAGCCCGCAGCCCACACTCACGATATCGTCCGGCGCGAACGCGGCAAAGGCAGGGACGAGCTGCGCACAACGCCGCAGAATAGCCTGTGTTGTCTCAGGATCGAGCGCGGTACTTTCGTTCCGCTCTTCATAGGTCCCTCCAAGTACGATGTCGTGCCTGCGGGGAACGATATAGGTAAGCTGATCGAGGTTGTGTTCATCAATCAGCACCTGACGGAAACCATTATGCCGGACCCGTACTACCTGGCCGCGCGCCGCGTGCAAGTCCTGATCGCCCACCAGTTCGCGCGCGCCCAGCCCGGTACAATTGATGACGATATTGCACTCGGCAAAAGCTTCTGACAGACTGGCAATGGCGCGCTGATAGACCCGTCCCCCACGTGCCTGGAAGCGGCATAACAAATAGTCGAGGTAGACGTGCGTATCAATCACCGGAGCCTCAAAGGCAAAGCCATCGGCATAGCCAGGGGGCAACTCGTCCTGGCCCGCGTGCCGAAAGTTCTCAACCGCCGAAACCCACCAGGGATCGGGGCAAGGGTTCGTTTTGAGATCAAGTACATCAGCCATGAAGACGCCGCTCTCTCGCTCGGCCTGGAGTGCCTTGAAACACTGATATGTCGTCTTCCCCCACGCGGTCACGCGCTCAACAGGGAAGGCTTTGAACGGCAGCCAGACCGCCGCAGCCACGTTCGAAGTGGTCTGCGGCGGAAGATCCCTGGCCCAGATGGTGACACTGTAGTTAGCCTCAAGCAGACATAAACCTGTCGTGAGGCCAGAGACGCCACAACCAAGCACAAGAATATTCATCATCCCCTGCTTTCTCAATCATTGGCCGCGTGGTTTGAGGTACGTCTCAAACCAGTCCAGGGTCAGCTTCCACTGGAAATAGCGATGGTGCGGGCTGGCGGTTTCGACAATCACGTGGCTGGCATTGGGAAAGCGAATCAGCTCTACTGTCTGTCGGCGGGCGCAGAGAGCGGAGAAGAGTTGTTCTCCCTGCTCAACAGGGCAGCGATAGTCGTTTTCGGATTGAAGGAGAAGCAGGGGCGTTGAGATGCGATCCACGTAGGTAATCGGCGAGTGGGCGCGATACCATTGCCAGGTCTCCTCATTTTCCCAGAAATGCCCGTACTGGGTGCCAAGCCAGAGCGCCCCCAGATCGCTTGTTCCGTACATGCTGATCAGGTTGGAGACGCCATTCACTGAGACGGCGGCAGCAAAGCGGTCGGTATGCCCCAGCGCCCAGTTGGTCATAAAGCCGCCGTAGGAGATGCCGGTGATGCCAAGCCGCTGGGGATCGACCTCGCCCATTGCCAGCACGGCATCGACGCCCGCCATCAGGTCGAGGAAATCCTTCTCACCCCAGTCCGCCGCCAGCGTAAAGGCCCCGTGATAGCCCTTGCTGCCGCGTGGATTGATGTAAAGCGAAGCATAACCCGCGCCTGCCAGCGCCTGCGCCTGGAAGTAGAAACTGTGGCCCCACGCGCTGTATGGCCCACCGTGAACATGGAGAATCAGCGGATAGGGCGTTCTGGCTTCCAGCGGCTTAACAAGCCAGCCCTCGATCTCCCAGCCGTCGGGTCCCGTAAAGCTGATACGCTCGGTCGGCACAATGCGTACTTCCGCGAGTAGCGCCTGATTGGTGGCAACAAGCGGCTGAAGCTCACCGCCGCTGTAAGGAAGGGTGAAAAGGTCGTAGGGTTGCTCTGGCGTTGCCGCCACGCCCACGAACATCTGTCTCACCTCCACGCTTTTCAGCGAAACGATATCGGCGTTGGTGGACGAAACGCGCCAGCAATCGC
Organism: Chloroflexota bacterium; assembly: GCA_902810755.1. Next base: position 49,303 of record CADDYT010000013.1, on the reverse strand, counting down.
CAGTCTCGACCGCGAGCGCGAAGATCGCGTTTGACCCATGCTCGGCACTCACAAAGTAGAGTGTTTGCCCATCCTGGCTCCAGACGGGTGTGGCATCCGCGCCGAAGTGATAGTCGGGCTGCAGCGCGGATAGGGTGCGATCGAGATGGCCCATGAGGTCGCGCTGGTCACCGCCAGAACGCGACACCAGCCAGAGGTGCGGGTCTTCGTAGTCGCGGCGGGCGTTCAAGGGATGCTCCGCCACAAACGCGATGCGTTCCCCATCGGGCGACCAGGCCGGAAACATGGCGCTGAGATCACCATTGGTGAGGCGATGCAGCTCGCCACTCTCAACCGCGACCGTCCAGATATCGCTGGCCAGGCTGGCGTTGGCGTTGTCGGAACGGTTCGCCACAAACGCTATCAGCGCGCCATCGGGCGACCAGGCTGCCTGGGCTGCGTCAAAATCGCCATCGGTAAGCTGGCACGGTTCGGCCTTCGTAGCATCCAGGGAGAGGACGAAGAGCCGGGCGCGGCGCTCGATGTAGCCACGCCCGTCGAGGCGCGAGAGGAGTTCGCGCTGGCGGCGCAGGCGCGGCGTGCTTTTATCCACCTCGCTGTGCGCCTCGAACCAGGCCACTTCCTGCGGCACCTTCTGCCGATCCATTTCCGGCGTTGAAGTGTAGCAAATCTGCCTGCCATCGGGCGACCAGAGCGGCAAGGTTGCGCCATCGGCCACGTCGGTCAGCCGCCGCGCCTCGCCACCAGCAACCGGGATAAGAAAGATCTGCGGCTTTCCCTCGTGGCGCGTCGAGACAAAGGCCAACCGCGTGCCATCGGGCGACCAGCGCGGCTGCATATCCTGGCTCTCGCCGCCGGTCAACTGCTGGCACTGGCCATCCTCCAATGAGGCCAGCCAGATCGCCGAGTGGACCTGATTCTTCGCCTCGTCAAAGCTACTCACGACATAGGCCACCTGCCTGCCATCAGGCGAAGGCTGTGGATCATCTACTATCTTGAGCCGCCAGAAATCCTCCAGGGTCAGCGCGCGTTTTTCTTCAGACATCGTATACTCCTCTAAGCTATCTTCCTGTTCTACTGCGAGATGTAGACATCGCTCCAGGTCTTCGTAGGCCCATTCGCAGCGAGATTCTGAACTTTCGGATTAATCAAGGCGTCGAGTCCCGCCTGAACCAGCGGAATCCAGCCCACATCATTGACGATCTTCTGCTCGGCATCATTGTATTGTTGCGTACGCTGCTGCGGGTTGCTATTCGTCGCTGCCGTCGCTAACTCTTGCTGAACCGCCTTTTGTTCAGACGTTTGCCCATAGTTTCCATCGTTGAGCGATCCCCCTGTGCCAAAGAAGGTATTGAGCCAGAAGAAAGGATCGGCGAGATACGAGTACCCCAGGAACCAGACCTGCAAGGGACCGGCGTGTCCCTGAGTTGCAGGCAGGTCTCGCGAGACAAAGGTATCTGCGGCCTCTACCTTCAATTGTACTGTAACACCGAGTACCGTTTGCCACTGCTGCACAATCGCCGTTGCCACATTCTGGAAATCCTGACCGAGGTTCGGGTAGGTAAAGACAATGGTCGGTAATGCGCTGGCGCTGCTATATCCCTCCTCTTGCAGGCCCTGTTGCAGCAATTGTTGCGCTTTTGTCCTGTCACCTGCCGTACTACTCACCCCATCCGGTCCCGTTAAGTGCTGATTATAGCCCGGCATACCCTGTGGTAAGAGGTGGTTGGTCGGAGTGTACGCACCATGCAAGACCTTGCTGGCCAGAATATCCTTATCGATAGCCAGAGCAAAAGCCTGGCGAATGTGGATATTGTCGAAAGGTTTGGCCAGGAAGTTGAGCGTCAGGAAATCGATATCCAGAATAGCGGCATGGTGGTAGTCTTTGCGGGATCTGGCGCTGGCAAGATCGGCAAGTGGAATCGTGGTATAGTCAATCTGACCGGCCAGATACGCCTTATACACGGTGGCTGGATCACCCGAAGGCAAGAATTCGAGCTTCTGCAGGCGGGCTTTAGCTCCATAGTAGTCAGGGTTGGGAACCAGCACCATCCCCTGAGTGTGGCTGTAGCTGGCCACTTTGAAAATCCCGGCCCCCGCACCCTCCTCCAGATGATCCGTCCAGGAGGTACCATATTTAGCGATCAGTGCTTTATTGACCACGTGCGTATTGAGTCCGGCCAGTTCTTGCAGAAAATAGGGGGCGGGTACGCTCAAAACGATCGTAATGGTCTGGGGGTCGCGCACCAGCAGGCTATCGCCAATCAGGGTATGAATCTTGCCGGTGAGCATGGGAACAAAATCTTTGATAGCCGACAGAAACGAGGCGGTAGGAGACGCGGTTGTCGGCGTCAGGGTACGGTTGATGCTATAGGCGACATCACTCGCGGTCAGGGGCGTGCCATCGCTAAAGGTCAGGTGGGGATGAAGCGTAAAGGTATAGGACAGCCCATCCGGGGACACCTGGTAAGAAGACGCCAGGTCAAGCACCACGGAGTTGTCGCTGGTGAGTCGTACCAGACCGGGAAAAATCAAGCTGACCGCCGTATAATCCGTCGATGCATCGCTCAAGGCAGGATCGAGCGATGCGAAATCTGGGGCGCCAATCGGGTAGCGCAGCACCTGTTTGTCAGGAGGCGCGGCGGGCGCGTTGCTCTGCGGAGTTGGAGTTGGACTTCCACAGGCAGCCATGAACAGGACTGGCAGGCACAGCAAGATGAAAAATATCACGGGACGAGTGCGTGTCTGTTCTCGCATAGCAGTAACTCCTTATATACTGAGACACCGACGTATCAGGTTGCACAACGAAACAAACCGGTGAGTTTTATCTTGTTGTCTGCTCTGGCACGCGCGTGAAGACTTGCGCTTTCACCGTCGGCTCCAGCTTGACGGCCAGGCTCTCTATTTCTCCTTTCTCGGAAGTAGCAAACGACACCTTTGTTTTGAATTCAAAGAATTCGAGGTTCAACTCGAAGATATCGTAATGAATGTGGGTCAGGGATGAGGGAATAGCGTTATAGATCCATTGCAAGCGATCTTCGACCCGGCTGATGGTCACAACGCCATAGCCGGGATGCTCGTAGCGCCCGCAATAGGCATGAAGCGGATGCGAGGGGTGGGTGTCGGGAATCGGCGGCGCGGCTTTCTGCGCCTCCGCGAGTTGCTTTTCCTGCTGGGCCTTGAGGTCCGCGAACTCTTTCTGCAAGCGCCCGTTCCAGTCCGTCTTTTCCGCGCCAAGCAAGCGATCACAGGCGCTGAAGGCGATGATATAGGGGATAAGGGTATTGCCGCGATTGGTGAAGACGGCCACCCCTATCTGCTCATCGGGCAAAAGCGCGACCTCGGCCATAAAGCCGTCAATCGAGCCACCATGCTGAACCATACGATGGCCGCGATATGTGCCAACGAACCAGCCCTGCCCGTAGCACCAGTTGGCGATCTCCGGGTACTTACCCGTTGGAAGAGATTCGCCTGCCGGGATGACCGTGTGGGGGGCATGATTCTGCGTCAGGTGTTCCGCCGCCAGCAGTTGTGTCTCCCCGTGTTTGCCCTCGTTCAAATGAAAGCGCAGCCAGTGTTCTATATCTTCCAGGTTGGTGTTGATACCGCCAGCCGGACCCAGAGCCTGGAATTTGCTATAGAAAGGCACTTCCTGAATCTCGCCCTTCTTCTCTGCATAGGGCAGCGCGTAATCACCGGTCGCGAGTGAAGCTTCGACAGCAGTGTTGCTGGAAACCATACCCAGTGGCCGGAAGATGCGCGCGGCCACAAATTCTTCCCAGGTCTGGCCGGTCACGCACTCAATCAAATAGCCAGCCGTTGCATACATCAGATTGTTATACTGGTAACGCGCGCGAAAATCGGCGCTGGGTTCAAGATAGGCCAGGCGCTCGACCAGTTCCTTGCGTGTGAAGTTCGAGCCGTACCAGAGAAATTCGTGGCGTGGCAGCCCGCAGCGATGGCACAACAGATCGCGCACGGTGATGCGCTCGCTCGCAAATTGATCCTGCAGTTTGAAGGTGGGCAGATAGTCTCTGACCGGTTTATCCCACTCCAGTTTGCCTTCATCGACCAGCATCGCGATCGCTGCCGCAGTAAAAGCCTTGCCCGACGAGCCGATGGGGAAAAGCGTGCGCGGGGTCACGTCCAGGTTCTCGGCCACATTACGCTTGCCAAAGCCTTGAGAGAGAAGCACCTTATCATCTTTGATGATGATGACGGCGGCGCCTGGCACCCTGTTATCCTGTAGCACGGCGCGTACATCGTCCTCGAAACCGGCCAGTGGAGTGATACTGGATGATGTTTCTGTTTGCATAGTCCTTCCTTTTCTCCTGCTTTTTCCCTGTTCTCGACGCTCTCCACGCAAGGAAAAACGTCTGGCACTTCTAAGTGTACCCGGACACATCTCGCAAGGACTTCTACCAAAGGGTAAATGTGCGGATAACTTTTTCAGGGGAGGAGACAAATCGCTTTATGAGAGGAGGCCAAGCGCGCGGGCGCGGGTGATGGCCTGAACGCGGTTGGTGACACCGAGTTTCTGATAGATCATGTTGATATGCGCCTTGACCGTGCCGGTGACCACTACCAGTTCGTCGGCAATCTCGCGGTTCTTCAGTCCAGCAGCGATCAAGCGAAGAACTTCGCGTTCGCGCAAGCTGAGTGGATCAAGAAGCGGTTGGGACTCAGAGCGAGGGGTTGGCAGGGAGAAGTTGCCGGGATGTATAAAGGCTTTGAGCAGTGCGGAGAGATAGGCTATGCTGACTGTTTGCCTGCTGTCCTTCCGCGTGCGCTCAAGCAAAAGGCGCAAGAGCCTGGCCAGCGGGTCGCCCTCAGCCACAAACAGGCGGATATATCTGCCCGGCTCTGCCAGGGTGACTGCACGTTGCAGAGCGCGCAGCGCGCCTGCCCGGTCATTCTGAAGCTGGTGCGCCAGGGCCTGCAAGATCAGAACCTCTAACAGCACTCTCACCCTGCCCGCCTGATCGGCTGTGACGTACCAGTGTTCCAGCAGTTCGAGCGCACGCGCACCGGCATCTGGCTCAATGCCAGCCTGACCGACCGCGATCAGCACGCGCGCGCGCGTCAGGTCGATAAGTTCGCTGCGCCTGTAGCCGGGATCAGCGGCACGCTGGTTCTCTTCGCGCATCCAGAAGAGCGCGTCTTCCAGGTGGCCCTCTGTCAGGGCAAATCTGGCGCGGATGGGCGCGATTACCTCTGTCAGCTCAATATAGCTGGCACGCTGACTGAGTGATTCCAGCTGGCGCAACCAGGATTGTGTAGCCGCGCTGTCTCCCTGAGCCTGCGTTACCATGGCAAGCAGCAGCGCACTATCGAACAGAATCGTACTGGTCTGCGTATGTTGCCCCATTGTCCAGGCTTGCAGCAAATGGTGCCTGGCTTCGGCAAGATTATTCCATTCCCATAGCAGATAGCCCAATCCAACGTGGGCGCAGCCTGCCAGAAAAAGCGAGGCGACACCCGACCCGGTCTCCAGCGCGAGGACGTGGCGGTAGAGCTTTGCGGCCTGGAAGGGATAGCCCTGCGCCGCGTACAATTCCGCCTGCGCCATAGTGACGTAGGGCAACAGGAGAACATGCCCTGCCGCCTGGATGTTGCTGTTCGCCTCGGAGAGCGCCCGCGCCGCCGCCCCCACGTCGATGCTGCGCGTGTAAGCCATGCCCAGCAACATCAAAATCAGGCCGCGCAGATAGTGACTATCGGCGGGCAGTTGTTGCAGAACCTGCTGGCAGGCAGCAATGGCTGAGGAGAAGTCAGCGAACGAAATGGTATAGACCGAGCGGAGCGCGATAATCTCACTCTGAAGCGCGGCAACCGCGGACGGGGGCAGTGTCTCCTCAAGCCGGTGCAGCGCCTGTTCCGCCGCCTCGACCCACAGCATGAACGTACTGATCTGCGTGGTGATAAACTCCTGCCAGACCCGACTGATACAGAGACGAGGACTGGCGCGCACAATCTCCTCAGGCAGCGCATCGAGCCAGTTTTGCAGTATGGTGAGTTTCCCCTCGCCGATCAACTCCGAGGCAATCCCCTCGATCAGGGTTGCCGCACGCATATAATCCCGGGCCATCAGAGCGTGTTCGATGGCTTCCGCGGGCAAGGCGTGAGCCTCGAACCACCGACTGGCCCGCAGGTGCAGCGTTGCAGCCAGTTCCGGCTGAGTGCGTGACAGGTGATGGCCCAACGCTCTGGCAAAGAGCGAATGGTAACGATACCATCCTTCTTGCTCAGCCAACGGACAGAGAAATACATTCATGCGCGCCAGCTCTTCTAGCATTTGCGTACAGTCCTCCCGACCCGTCACAGCCTCACAGAGCGAGCTATTGCAACACCCGGATAGAGCAGTATGGAGCAGGAAGGTTTGCGCGTCTTGCGGCAGACTCGCCAGCACCTCTTCAAGAAAATAGGTCTGAATATGCCGATTGTTTCCCGCGCAGGCGGCGCGAAAATGAGCAAAATTTGCGTCGCTCTGCAAGGCGCTGCGCGCCAGGTACAGACCCGCGATCCAGCCCTCGACGCGCTCATCCAGCTCATCCAGTTCTTGCGGCCCGGCTTTCACGTGCAGCACACAGGTAAGCAATTCCTCCATTTCCTCACGAGTCAGGCGCAGCGCGTCGGCACCCAGTTCCGTAAGTTGTCCAGAGGCCCGCAAGCGAACAAGCAGGCCAGGCGGTTCGCTACGGCTGGCAAGAACCAGATGGACGTTCGCGGGCAGATGAGCAAGGAGGAGCTTGAGCGCATGATGAATGCATTGACTCTCGATCACGTGATAGTTATCAAGAACCAGTATGATACGCGCAGGTAATGCGGCCAGTTCGTTGAGCAAGAGAACGATCCCTTCACTCAGGGCCACCTGTCCTTCCACCTGGACGCTTGCCAGGATACTCGCACCGAGGGTTGGATGGACGCACTGAAGCGCGCCGATCAAATAGGCCAGGAAAAGTCGTGGATCGTTCTGCTCCCTCTCCAGGGAGAGCCACGCCACAGGTAGCCTGCGCGCGGCGAGCCATTGCGCTAAAAGCGTGGTTTTGCCGTAGCCAGCAGGGGCTGAGAGCCACGTGAGTCTGCACTCAAGACTGGCGTCTAGCAAAGCCAGCAGGCGTTCGCGTCGAATGAGAGCAGTTTGCAGAGGCGGTGGACGCAGCCTGGAAGTGAGGAGTGGTTTTCCGGCTATCACCTCATGCAGCGTGGAGAATGAGCCATACTCAGAGGGGTCGTCAGCGATATGTTCTTGTCGGCTTTGCTGCGAGAGCCGGTCAATAGAATGCGTCTTGTTCGTCAGGAAGTCAGGGGTATGCGCCAGTTCCTCCAGGCGGGAGATCGTCAGATCCGGGGTGCGCCCTGCATATTGCTTGATTCGGCGTCTTCCCTGGCGCTGATAAGCATACCAGTAGCCCTCGTTGCCGCGCGCGCGCGTCTCTTTCAGCAAGGTAAGATGGCCATGCTTGCCCTGAAAAGAGAATGAACTGCGCTTTGCAAGCCAGGCTACCCACGTTTCATCGTCTTCTGACAGGGAAGTAAACTGAAGTTGCCCCTGTTCGTAGACAGTATAAGAATTGTGTTCCGACGACCAGACCAGAGCGTGTGCAGCAAGTTTCGGCATGCCATCCTTCCTCAGACAAAATGTATCCCCAACGATACTCGGACGCCTTTGGTCCCCAACAAACCATATTGATGACCCCCAACAGCAGTATACACGAAAATCAGGACAAGAGCAAGCATATAGATCATGACCGGCGAGAAGGCTTACCGGTCATTGAACAGTAACGCTGATATGTCATGCTGAGTGGAAGATTTTGCCACCAGCGGCTTTGAGCAGGCGGTCACGGATGGCAAGGCCGAGGCCACGTTCATCGAAGCTGCGACAGAGGATGGTCTGGACGCCTGCCGCTTCAAGGGCGCGCATACCGGCAAAGAGCGCGGCGGCGATCTGTTCGGACACCTCGGAGTTACCGAGCGAGTAGGCAGAGATATTGTTCTCCTGAAAGGCGGCCATGTCTTCGTCGGCGACCAGCACGCCGACTCGCTCGCCTTGCGCCTGTCGCCGTCTCGCTTCGTCCAGCATAGCGGCTCGCATGGCTTGCGGTGAACCCTCGAAGAGGAGCAGCGGCACGGCGGGAGCGTAGTGTATGAGCATCTGGCCGGGAGAACGTGTGGAAACGTGTTGCGCTTCCATTTCGGCTTGCGCGGCTTCACTCGTTACCTCGCGACGGCGCGGGGGCTGAACGGCAGGCAGGACGGCCCGCAGGCTCTCAAGGCTGATGCCGCCGGGACGCAGGATGGTCGGCACAGGCGAGCAGAGATCAAGGACGGTCGATTCTACGCCGACTTCGCTTGGGCCGCCGTCCAGAATGAGCGGCACGCGGCCTGCGAGGTCGCCGAGGGCATGCTGCGCGGTAGTCGGGCTGACATGCATAAAGCGGTTGGCGCTGGGCGCGGCAATGGGTGAAGCGGCAGCGCGGATCAGCGCCAGGGCCACCGGATGGCGCGGCATGCGCACGGCTACCGTTTGCAGGCCAGCCGTGACCAGATCAGGCACGCGCGGGCCGCGCGGCAGAATGAGCGTCAGCGGGCCGGGCCAGAATGCCTCCGCCAGCCGTTGAGCCTGCGTTGAGACCTCGGGCGTGAGCAACTGCAAACTCTCTTCACCGGCAATGTGGACAATCAACGGGTCGCTATATGGTCGACCTTTTGCGGCAAAGATATGTTCAAGCGCGGCAGGCTGGAAGGCATCGGCCCCCAGCCCATAGACCGTCTCGGTGGGAAAAACAACGACTTCTCCCCGCCGGATCAGCGTCGCTGCATGCTCAATAACAGCCGGTTCAGGGTAAACCGGGTTGATTTTCAAAACTTCTGTCTGGATACGCTGCATATGACTGTATACTTCCTCAAGAGTGATAGGGTCTCACACGAGTATAGCACGCTTCAAAACCTGTGACTAGCATCGAAAACACCTTTGAAAACGCGCCCGAACAGAGGTCATGCTTCGCTGCCGCTCAGCATGACACCTACGGGCATGTCCGGTCACGAACATCTTGTACTTGTAGATAATCATGAGTAATCACCAGAAAGTCATATTGCGTAAACCGGTTTCTCATGTTATGCTAGATGCATAAACCGGTTTCTCGGTGTGTTAGGGGTACATCATTTGAGACGAGGAGATGAAGAGATGAGCTTGCGCCTGTTTGCTTCCCGCCTGCACCGACAGCCAGGCATATGGAAAACGCATCGCCCGGATGGTGGGCGAGTGCGCCATCGTCCAATCTTCGCAGTGGGGGTACTCGTGACGTTTGCATGCGTGCTTGCCACTGCGCTGGCGCTGGTGACACCCGGCGCTGTTCCCACCGCGCTGGCAGCTCCCGCGTCCGGCCAACCCGATTTCGGCCCAAACGTCTATATTTTCAATCCCAGTATGCCACAGAGTCAGATCCAGGCGACGGTTGACGCCGTGGCAAACCAGCAGATTTCCAACCAGTTCGGCACGCAGCGTTACGCGCTGCTGTTCGAGCCTGGCACCTACGGTTCCAGTAGCAACCCGCTCAACTTCAAAGTTGGCTACTACACCTCGGTGGCGGGCCTCGGCCTCTCCCCCAACGATGTCGTCATCAACGGCTCCATCGACGTGTATAACCAGTGCTTCGGCAGCAACAATTGTACCGCGCTGGTGAACTTCTGGCGCTCGTTGTCGAACCTGACCATCAACGTCAACACGCCGGGAGGCTGCTATTACGGCGAGTTCTGGGCGGTATCGCAGGCCGCGCCGATGCGCCGGGTCAACGTCAACGGCTACGCCACCCTCATGGACTACTGCACCCCTCCGTCTTATGCCAGCGGCGGTTTCATTGCCGATTCGGCATTCAACGGTAGCAGCATTACGAGCGGCTCGCAGCAACAGTGGATTGTCAGAAACAGCCAGATTGATAGCTGGTCCAACGGCGTCTGGAACCAGGTCTTCTCAGGCGTTGTGGGCGCGCCCGCGCAGTGCTTCCCCGCTCAGTCATCCTGCGGCGGTCCGTACACCACGCTCGCGACCAGCCCGGTGACACGCGAGGAGCCATACCTGTACATGGACGCCAATGGGAACTACAACGTCTTTGTTCCCTCGGCGCAGCACAACTCCTCTGGTACGACGTGGGGCAGCGGCCAGACGCCCGGCACCTCTATCCCAATCAGCAAGTTCTTCATTGCTCAACCATCGGACTCGGTAGCCAGCATTAACGCCGCCCTGGCTTCCGGCAAGAATCTCATTCTGACTCCGGGCATCTATAGCCTGAACCAGAGCATCCTGGTCACACACCCCGACACTGTGGTACTCGGTCTCGGCTTCCCGACGCTGATCCCACAAAACGGCAATGTTTCTATGAGTGTCATCAATGCACAGGGCGTTCTGCTTTCAGGAATGATCTTCGACGCGGGCGCGAAGAACTCGTCGGCGCTGCTGCTCTTCGGCATTGGTCACAGGCCCGGTGACGCCTCCGACCCGTCGGCCATTCAGGATGTCTTCTTCCGCATCGGTGGCGCGGCAGCGGGCAAGGCGACAACCAGCCTGGTGGTCAACAGCGGCAACACCATCCTCGATGACATCTGGGCGTGGCGGGCCGATCATGGCAACGGCGTGGGCTGGACCAGCAACACGGCAGATACCGGCGTCGTCGTTACCGGGAATAACGTGACCGCCTATGGCCTTTTCGTCGAACACTATCAAAAGTATGAGGTGATCTGGTCAGGAAATGGCGGCACGGATATCTTCTTCCAGAACGAGATGCCCTACGACCCGCCCAGCCAGGCCGCATGGATGGAAGCCCCCGGCGTCGACGGCTGGGCCGCCTTCAAAGTGACCGGCAATGTGACCAGCTTCAACGGCTACGGCATGGGCAGCTACAGCTTCTTCAACCAGGGCGTGAACATCTATGCCGCCAACGCCTTTGAGGTTCCCACCAACCTGCCAGCAGGAAGCATGCACGACCTGCTCACCATCTTCCTCTCCACAGCCGGTTCCGGTGGCATCCTCAACGTCATCAACAACACCGGTGGCTCGTCGACCATCGCCAACCCGGATACTCCGGTCACGGTGGTGAGCTACCCGTAAAGGCTTGCTATGAGAAACTGACCGGAACATGTCATGCTGAGCGGGAGCGAAGCATCTGGCAACCATACTGACAATTGGCTGCCGAAGATGCTTCGCTCCCGCTCAGCATGATATGTCGGCTTCGCTCGGCAAGAGCCTGCCACTTTGCGTTCCTGACCGGCGTTCTCGTTAGTTATGAGAGGCAGAGGAGGGAAGGGCTGAATCGCTACCTGTTCTACCAGGCAAATATCAAAAGTGTCTCTCAGCATCAAGATAACTCTGAAGGGCAGGTTCTCTCACGAACCGCTTTATATTTCTCAAAGAGGTGAGCATAGTGCGAGATAAGTTTGTCCTGCACGTCGGCCTCATCCAGCCAGACGGGCTGGCCTTCGATGCTACTACGTAGCTCTCCGCCAACGACTTCGCCGCGAAAGACGAGAATGAGCGTACTCATGCGCGTGATGCCGGTACTATCGGCGGAATGGTAGCCGATGAGGTCGCAGATTTTCACCTGTAGCCCTGTCTCCTCATAGACTTCGCGCCGCGCCGTTTGCGTCGGATGTTCGCGCCAGCGCATGAAACCGCCGGGGAAGGTATAGGATTTGCCCTGCTTGACCAGCAGAAAACGGCCCTCGTCCTCGATCACTACACTCACACAACCGAAAGGGGGAAGGTTTCCAAAAAGTAGTGCGTTGAATATGTTAAAAAACACGCTGGCACACTTGTACAGAAGTCCATAGAGGAAAGGTTTCAACACAAGATATAACCCACCAATCTGTTTATCTTTTACTGCCCCTATTATACAACAGCGAGGCTAAGGTGAGCGTAAAGAGAACTGAAGAAACAGGAAGAGGAACGGTAGAGGCACAACCGGCACTTGATTGTGCCTCTACCGCCGATCTGTCAGCGACCGCTGGCGCTGCGGGCCTGAGCGCGGCGCACAAGTGCATCCGCCGTGACAGCAAGCAGCAAGACGACGCCTTCAACCATCTCTGAAACGTCGGTACCCTGGTTGAGCAGGGCCAGACCATTGGTGAGGCTGGCGATGATTAGCACGCCAAGCACAATGGCCCAGGCGGAGCCGCGACCGCCAAAGAGGCTGACGCCACCGATGACAGCAGCAGCAATGGCATTCAGTAGCAGTGTCGGATCAATCTGGCTCGCCACAGAATTTGTACGCGAAGCCAGAACGATACCGCCAACGGCGGCCAGCAGCGAACACAGAGTAAAGGCCGCGATACGAATGCCTACGACGTTGATACCGGCGCGGCGGGCAGCCTCGGCATTGCCACCAACGGCATAGACATGTCGTCCAAACGACGTTTTGGTGAGAATGAGCCAGAAGAGAATGATCAGCCCGAAAAGCAGTGCCGTCGGGTAGGGTACGCCCTGGAAGCTTTCAAACACGACAACGGCGCCCATAGCCAGAACAACGACGGCCACAATCTGGACTATGAGCTGCGTCGTTGTCATGGTGCGCAACCCCATCCTCTTCCGCCGGAAGTAGCTATAGAGAACTCCAGCGACATAGAGGATTACCGCTAGAGCAGGCAAGCCAATACCGAGGCTATCCGGCAAAAAGCTCTGCGCGCTACCGGCGATAGCATTGATGAAGCTGTTGTTGATAATCAGGGTTGCCTGTCCCCCCAACAGGTTGAGGAGCAGACCGGAATAGCCTATAGAGCCGGCCAGCGTCACAATGAACGAAGGGACGCGCAACACAGCGACAAAGAAGCCATTGATAAGGCCGATAATCGCACCCGCCAGTAGAGCAGCACCAATCGCCGCCCAGGCAGGAGCGCCATGTCGTTCTGAAAGCACCGCCATAATAACGGAACACAGAACGGCAACGGAAGCCACCGAAAGATCGATCTCACCCAGCAAGAGTACCAGAATGCTGCCCAGGCCCAGAATACCAATGGTACCAATCTGTCCACCCAACAGGTTGGAGAGATTCTCTGGACTCAGGAAAACGCCGCTGGAGGTAATCGTAAAATAGAGAACGACGAGAACCAGCGTCAGCAATACGGGAATAAAGCCGAGGTCACTGCGCAACATCTGCCCGAATGTGCGGCGTTGCGTGTATGAGGGAACTTCCACAGCCGCTGTCGAGAATTCGGGGATCGGCGGGGTGGGGGTCGGCGTCGTGATTTGCTGATAGGGATCATCCATCTTCTTCTCTATCGCACCAAATGCAGGTGAAACAGAGCCTTCAGAAGGTTCCGGGAACTGATTTTCTTCCATAAGATCGCCCATAACTTACCTCCCTCCTGCTGAATTGCCGTTGCCTTCCATCAGTTCGCCAAATTCCGCGCCCGTAATGGCAGCGACAACTCGTTCAGATGTCGTATTTTTGACATCAAAGGTTGCAACACGCCTGCCGAGACGCAGCACGATGACACGGTCCGCAACCTCGAAGACATCGGCCAGGTTATGAGAAATGACCACGACGCCAAGCCCCTGATCGCGCAGACGGCGAATCAGGTTCAGCACCTGGCGCGTCTGGGCCACGCCGAGGGCAGCCGTTGGCTCGTCCAGCAGCACCACTTTCGCCTGACGCAGCAGACTTTTGGCAACGGCGATAGACTGACGCTGGCCGCCGGACAGAGAGGCAACCAGCGTGCGCACCGAAGGGATTTTCACATCGAGCGTGCGCAGAACCTCAATCGTGCGCCGCTCCATCTCGATCTCGGCCAGCCCTCGCCAGGGCGTCTTTTCCTCACGCCCTAAAAAGAGGTTGGAGACGACATCCAGGTTATCGCAGAGCGCGAGATCCTGATAGACAGTCTCAATCCCCAGGTGAGCCGCAATCTGCGGGCTGGTAATCTTGACAGGTTGTCCGTCAACAAAGATCTCGCCGCTATCGGCAGGCCCGACGCCCGCTATCGTTTTGACCAGCGTCGATTTACCCGCACCGTTATCGCCTACCAGCGCGACCACTTCTCCGGCATATACCTCGAAATCGACGCCGCTCAGCGCGCGTACCGCGCCAAAGCTCTTGCTGATATTGCGCATTTGCAGGATCGGTATTCCCCTCAAGGCAGGTGCGTTTGTGCCACCATATGAAGAGATACTACTATCGGCCATGTGGCCCTCCTGAACATGAAATTACAAGTTGGTCCCACTTCGCCAGATACAAGGTGAAGATATACAGAGTATAGCACATTCTTTGAGATAGCATAGACCGATTGCATATACACAGTAAGCTACCCATAGCAATGTGCCTGTCTGGCATGAGATACGCGCTTCTGAACAACTCTCCGGCGTTGAGAGTACCCATGATACGGCCTGTACAGGCCGTATCATGGGTCAGCCTTGCCCGGTTCCGACCCATTTCAAGCCAGAACGGAGCCAGGCTGGCTAACTACAGATGCCGTTCGTGTTTGTCCCGGCAGGCAAGCCCGCACACAGCTGAGCAGTGGTCACGAAGCCATCAGCGATAACCGTTGAAGAGATGTTGGTCTTATCAACGGCAACCGGCGTCTCCAGCACCGACGGAATGTTTGCGCCACCGGTCTGGGGGATAGTCGTCGAGCCATTGACGATCGACGAGGTATCCGTACCGTTGCTGATGGCAGCAACGAGCTGGGCGGTCGCGCCCGCCTCCAGCTTGATGGCCTTGTAAACGGTCATCATCTGGTTGCCTTCCAGAATTTGCTGAAGACCGGCAACAGTAGCATCCTGACCGGTGACAAGCACCTTGCCATTGAGGTGTACTTGCTTGAGGGCCGCAATCACAGTACCCGCCATACCATCATTGGCGACATAGGCAATCTGCACATTGTTCTGCGTCTTCGTCAGCGCAGCCTGCATCTCCGTCTGAGCTGTCGGGTTGTCCCAGTTGGGCGTGTACTGCTCATAGACCAGATTGAGCGCCTTGCTACTGATCAGCGGATCAAGCACCGAATGCGCGCCTTTGGCGAACAGCAGCGCGTTGTTATCGGTCTTCGAACCATTGATCATCACCAGGTTGTTATGGCCAGGCGAGACATACGACTTGTAATGATCGGCGATGTACTGGCCCTGGAGCTGCCCGACCTTCGTGTTGTCGAAGGAGACATAGTAGTTCAGGTCGTTGCTATAGATCAGGCGGTCGTAAGCAATGACGGGGACGCCCCTCTGTTTGGCTGCCGACACAATGGCTGCCGCCTGAATGCTATCGGACGGAGCAACCACCAGAATACAATCTCCCTTTGTCAGGTCGGCCTGGGCCTGCGTCATCTGCGTGGCGGCGCTGCCTTGCGCGTTGTTGTAGTCAACAGTGGCGCCGGGGAGCTGCTGCTTGATGTCATTGATCAGGTATGGCCGATCATAGGTATCCCAGCGAGCGGACGTTGCCGTCTCCGGCAACAGCACGCCAACCTTCTTGCAGTTCTTGCCGCCGTTAGCATTGCCGGTGGTGGTGGTGCCAC
This sequence comes from Chloroflexota bacterium, assembly GCA_902810755.1. Next base: position 33,805 of record CADDYT010000013.1, on the reverse strand, counting down.
CGCCACTGCCGGTGCCGCCAGTGTTCGCGCTGCCGCAAGCGGTCATGAAGAGCGCGAACAGAAGAATACCGATCATCACACTGAATGTCTTGCGATGCCGGTCAAATACGTTCATCATATACCTGTCCTTCCCTCTGCTGCCATCGTCGGGCGAAGGGCATTCCCCTCACCACAACGGGCATCACATACGAAACACGTACAACACCGAATACATCCTGACTCCCGCAGGAGTCTGCTGTCCATTTTCGCGAACCAGCCTCCTTTCTTCAGGAGATGCCGCCTTTCCATCAATGGTGGACAGGCAGCATCAGCTAGCGAACGATGGCCTGAGCCTGGGCCGGAGCTTCCTTTTCCTCCGCCGCGCTGGCCGCCTCCTCGCGAGCGACCAGGATACGCTCCCAGGCCTTGAAAAACGGATAATAGATGAGAGCGGAAACACCGAGATCGAAGAACTGGAGCAGGCTGCCACGAATGTCGCCGCCAGTTGCTACGAAGCCGCTGATTCCGACGGGAACGGTAAAAGGTTGTAGTACCACCGGCACATGCACCAGCCCGGTAGCAAAGCAGACATAGTTAATGGTGACGATGGTGACCGGGGCCATGACAAAGGGAATCATCATGATGGGATTAAGAACCATTGGCACACCAAACGTCACCGGTTCATTGATATTGAAGATGGCCGGGCCGAGCGCAACTTTACCCACCGTGCGCAGTTGCGCCGACCGCGAGCGCAGCATGTAGATGACCAGCGGCCATGTTGCGCCGGAGCCGCCCAGGTGCGCAAAAATATGGAAGAATGGCTCGGTGACGATGCCGGTCGGATGCGGGCTGGCCGCGTTACTTGCCAGAATGGAGAACCAGAAGGGCGCGGCGATGGCCGTCACCACGTTCATGCCATGAATGCCGACCGACCAGAGCAACATCATCAAAATAATTTCCAGCAAAGCGGCTGGATAGCTGTCCTGTACGGCTACCAGGGGCTTGAACACCTGCATGAACAGGAAAGGAATCGTCATCTGCTGTGTCGTGTTGCCGTCGACATAGGTGAACGAACTGACGAACCACTCGATGCCCCAGACCAGCGAGATCAACAGCAAGGTCGGCACCAGAGCCTCAAAGGCGCGGGTGACATTTCTTGGCACGCTTTTCGGCAGGCGAATGGTGAAACGGGAGCCGCGAAACCAGCGCATGACCTCGGTGGTCAAAATACCGATCAGAATGGCAACCAGTAACCCCTGACCGCCGAGGTAGGGCAGGATGGCGCCGAGTTGCAGCGTGTTCAGGTCGCGCACGGGCATGCTGGCGACCAGGAAGAGGACCATTGCCAGGATGCCCGGCTGCACCGGTTCCGTGCGCCGGTATTGCGCCAGGCTATAGGCAACGCCAAAAGCCAGAAAGACGGCCATCAGCCCGAAGGAGAGTTGATAGGGAACAAGAATATCTGTCTGGTAGGGAGCAATGAGGGCCGCCAGCGCGGGAACAGGGGGATTGGCAAGCACCAGAAAGACGCTGCCGGCAATAATCAAGGGCAACGTGAAAATAATAAAGGCGTCACGGATGGCCTGCAAATAGACGCTGCCCGCCAGCCCGCCGAGGGGCGGCACGAGGTAGCGTTCAAACCAGTCGCTGCTGCGCTCAATAAAGTTCGTCACGGCCTCGTTGTTCCTTCCTGCGCGCTGGCAAACAGGCGAAGTACCTGTTCCAGCACGGCCTCGCCATTCATCGTCGCATAGTGAAACGGCTCGATCAAAGCAACGGGCTTGCCGGTTGCCACCGCCAGTTTCTCAATGCTCTTCCTCAGATGGCGTATCTGGGGCGCGATCAGCACCACGTCACACTCTTCGACCCGCGCTGCGTACTCACCCGCGCTCAGTGCCTCGACGAAGAGTTCATACCCGCGCTTCTGCGCGGCTTCGAGCATGCTATCCACCAGCAAACTGGTCGACATTCCCCAGCTACACACAATCAAAACGCGAATCATGCATCCCCCGGCGGTTCCGACCGCTCCGCTTCGCTACCGGCGTATCGGTACATTTCTGTGCCATTTTTTTCATCTCAGCCGACTACACTCACATATATAGCAACAATCATGCCAGGAAGTGTGCTACACGGATAGCACACTTCCTGCACGTTATCGGTAAAGTATGTCACAGCGGCAACCTCTCCCACCCCTCTCTTTCCTGGATGCTTCGCTCCGCTCAGCATGACACGCCTATAAGCGTTTGCCATAATGGCTATAAGAAAGGATGGTCAATAAAAATATCGACCTGGCGCAGGATGCCGACGATGTTGTATGCCTCTTCATCGGGCAGGGGGCGGGCCACCTGCGAACTGAGAATCTGCAAGGCGCGGCGGCAGATGCGCAGTTCGCGCGGGTATTGCTCCTCCACCAGCGCCCGCACGCTATCGCTCACCAGCATGCCTTTTTGCAGGCCGCGTTCCAGAATACAGGCCAGGTGCAGCATCAGACCGGCCAGCACTTCCATATCAAACGTCTCCCCCACCTCCGCCTCGATCAGTTCGATCATGCGGTCGATCAACGGCAGGGCGCGCGCCGGATTGAGGAATATCAGACTCTGGCTCAGTGTGGTGGTGATCTCGCGCACAAGGTCAGCGCGGCGAGTAAATACAGGTACCGATGAAGGCGCAGCAGGAATGGTAACGGGCGCGACAACAGAGGTCGCGGCATAGTGAGCAGTTGCGGTCGCGAAAGTATGCTCATCCGAGGGCAGTGATGGCGCCAGCAGGGCAGGGTCAATCAGCGTCTCGCCGAGCAACGTGCGCAGGCGGGCAATGCCATCGCCGAAGAGGAAGTCGGTGAGCGCGATATAGGGATAGTGATCCAGGTGCGGGTTGATGGTACCAACGACCGCGACCACGTGCCGATTGCCGACGAGACGCTGCACATCAGCCTCGGTCTTGCCGGAAAGGCTGATATCCATACAGACAATTTCCACCCCTTGCTGGCGCAGATCGGGCAGGTGTCCTTCGATCAACTCCGCGATCCTGGCGGCGCTGCCGAAACCTGTCAGGCAAACGGAGAGAATGACTCGCGGCGCATGGGAAGTAAAGCCGTTGTGCCTCTCGCTCACTGCCCCCGCCTGCACCTCAACGGTGTCGGCCAGCGCAGCCTGCCTGTCTGTCTGCCTGCCATTGCTATGATTGTTCGCCAGCCCAGGAGAAAGGCTGGCTGCCAGTTGATCGAGCGTCATATTGCGCGAACGCTGTGCTTTGCGCACGGCCTCGATTACCAGCGGGGCGGAAACGGACGCTACCGCTCGTACCTGCACGCCGGTTTGCCGCGTCACCAGCTCTCCCAGCGAGAGCAGCGAGGTAAAATCGACGAGCAGCAGGACGCCACTGCCCTGATCGGCGGCGCGCACCCAGCGCGCTACCTGCCCGACCAGTTCATCCGGCGATTGTTCTAAGGTCAGTTCTACCCAGCGCACGGAGTTCACGCCCACCAGCGTATTTGCCAGCTCGGCCAGCCCGGCGGCGATACCCCGGCCATGCGCGGCCACCACAATGCCCACCGCCGATGGCTCATCGCTGAGCAGAGCGTCAGCATTGGCAAGCAGGATCGCCAGCACGTCTGTCTCGCTCTCCGGCAGCGAGACCCCCAGCGCCGAGCGAAACTGCATCAGGGCCACGCGCGCGACCTCGTATTCGATGGGATAGGTGCGCCGGACAGATTCGATGACCGGGGCAACGATTTGCCGTCCCTCGGCCAGCCGCTCCATCGTGCTGGTCAGGTGCATCGCCAGCACCAGCGCCAGCTTCTCCGGGAACGCGCGCCCCAGTTGCTCCTCCGCATACTGCACGATGTAGCGGCTGATGGCGGCAATGCGTTCATCCACCAGCGTTGTCAGCGTCTCAGGAAGCTGGTGGCTGACCTGATCGGCATATTGCTGGAAATACCGCTGGATATCCAGATGCAGCAGGCGATTGATCTCAGCATCTGAAAGACCGCCCTTGCGCAGCATATTGAGATCGCTGCTGATGGTCTCATAAATATCTTGCGCGGATTCAGGCAGGCTATCGAGGCTGAGACCGGTGGGCGTAAAGATGTGGGTGGCCTCCAGCAGGTGTTGCAGAGGTTCCAGGCGGCGGCGCAATTCGGGCGTCCGCAGCAGGCCGCGCCGCACATGATCGGGCAGAATATCGAGGTGGACGCGCAATTCGGACAGGTTGCCGGTGCGATATTCAAGGTAGGCACGGGCGCAGACCAGCTGGACATCGGTGCGCAACTGACCGATGTTGCCGGGACATTCATAAAGCAACAGCGCGCGCAGTGCCTGTGGCGCAACGTGGATATGCGCGCCGATGCTGCTGCACTCAGTGGTGAAGAAGGCGCGCAGCAATTCGTATCGCTCCATCAGCGTGCGTTCGTGCAGCCCCGGCAGCGTGATCGTCATGGGGACGCGGCGGCGAAACGTCGGCAGCAGCGTCGTATTGGGGTCTTCCGTCGTTGCTGCCAGCAGGAGCAGGGAACAATGACGCTCTTTGACATCGCCCAGGCGGCGGAAACGCTCGCGATCCATCAGGTAGAAGAGCATCTCCTGGCCTTCCGGTGGCAGGCGATGCACCTCATCCAGAAACAGAATGCCTCGATGCGCCTGCTCAACCAGCCCTTCGCGGTCTCGATCCGCGCCGGTGTAGGCCCCGCGCACCACGCCGAAGAGATGAGCCATGAGCAACTGAGGATTGCCGGCGTAATCGGCGCAGTTGAAACTGATAAAGGGCGCGTCCGGGGGCAGCGCGTTCAATTCCAGCGCAAAGGCATGCATCAGGCGCGCGAAGGTGGTCTTACCAACGCCGCTGGGGCCATAAAGCAGCGTATGCAGGCCGCGCGGGGGGTAGAGCATAGCGGCTTTCGCCTGCTGAATGGCAACCTTTAGCCCCTCACTGCCGCCGATCAGCGTCTCAAAACTGGTGACGACCGCGCCAACATGCATGGAAGCGGCAACTGCTGGCGGCTGCCCTGGTTCATAACTCTCCAGCGGCGTCGGCAACGTCGGCGGCGCCCCTTCCTGCCAGCCTCGTCCATGGCCATTCGCGCTCAACGGCCCCAGGGGAGATTTGACGACAAAGAGAACGGGGCGGCCAGGAATGCGTTCAACCCGGCCTTCTTGCACCAGCAGATTGAGATCGCGGCTGGCATTGGTGCGATCAACTCCTGCCAGCCTGCCAACCTCTTCGGCGTTGAAGCCAGCATGACGCCGCAGCACGCCATTCTGCGGCGGTCGCTGCCTCTGTAAGCTTTGCAGTGCCTCAAATACCCGCTCTTTACGGAGCAAGCGTTCACTCCTTCTCGTGCAGGCGTTGCGGGATACAACCTTAACCTGCTCGTGCCTGCCAGTGTAGCATAACTCATCATTGAGGAACAAAGGGGAGAAAATGATCCTTCGCCATTGAAGCCACGCCCCTACCGCTCTTATCTTATTATACTACGTTCGATTGCAGAGCAAGTTCACAGCCTCTCTTACCCCTCTGGAGAGGCCATACCCTTCAGGAAGAGGAGGGAGCGTTTGATCGCTCTTCAGGAAACTGTTCCTGGTGGCGTTTCTTCCATACATGCCATCAGGCAACAATGATCGCTTGAATCATCCCTACAATGGGCGTTGAGAAGAGGCCGCCAATAATGCCAAAGAGTTCCACGCCGGCGAGCAGGGCGAAAATCGTAATAATGGGATTCAAGCCAACGGCTCGCCCAACAATGCGAGGCGTCAGGATGTTATTCTCAAGCGTCTCTACTACAATCAGAAAGACGAGCGTAATCAGCGCGGTAATCCACCCCTGAGTGAGGGCCACAGCCAGAATGGCGATAGAGGTGATGTAGACGCCAAGCACCGGCAAGAATTCCAGGGCAAAGGCAAACACGGCCAGCAGAAAGGCATAGGGAATACCGATGATCGCCAACCCGATATCCATCAGCACACCGATAATCAGAGCCAGTAAAACCGTGCCGCAAATATAGCCGCCGACCACTCTCCTCAGCGTCTTCAGCAAAAAATCAATGCGCCCGCGCTGGCTCTCCGGCGTCTTCGTGCGCAGCCAGTGCGTCATCGCGGGGCCATAGAGAACAAAGTAGATGCTGAAGAGAGCCACCAGCACCATATTGACATAGAAGCCAAAGACGTTGGTTGCCAGGGGGACGATGCTGGTGACAACGCCTTCCAGGCAGCGCAGGCCACCCCTGGCGGGTGGCCTGCGCTGTCGACCTGTGACGGGGAGCCAGCATACGGCATGCTATCCGGCGAGCCGACTATTTTCTCAGCTCGCGAACAAACTGGCTGAAGACATGGATATGGTGATCGATGTCTTGCCGGGTGTGCTGGATAGAGACGGTCCACTGGTCGTCGAAGCCCGGCGGGAAAAGGATACCGCGATTCGCCAGGAAGAGCCAGTAGGCGTAGGAGAGACGCATGTCGATATCCCACCAGGCGCGATAGTTGTACGCGCGCTCGTAGCGGAACATGGCACAGCCTTTCGCGCCGATCTGCGCCACATGCATGGGCATGCCGAACTCGTCGATGATGCCGATATAGGCTTGCGCCAGTTGCCTGGAAAGGTCGATGGCATGGTTATGCGCGTCCTGCGTGAAAATCTGCGTGAGCGTCACCAGCCCGGCGCGCATGGACATCGGGTTGCCGTTGAAGGTGCCGAGATGCAGCACTTCCTCGTGGTTGATATGGCGCATGACCTCCTCACGCCCGCCAAAGGCGCCGATGGGCATGCCACCGCCGATGGATTTGGCGAGGCAGATTAAATCCGGTTCGACCGGATAGAGTTCCGTGATGCCGCCGGGGGCAACGGTGACACCCGTCTTCACCTCGTCAAAGATGAGTAGCACGTCGTGTTTGCGCGTCACATCGCGAATGGCCTGCAAATAGCCGTCCTGCGGCAAAATGATGCCGACATTCATCAAGACGGCCTCGGTAATGACGGCAGCCACCTCGCCTTCGTGTTCGCTCAAAATGCGATCCAGCGCCTCCGCATCGTTGAAGGGGGCAATGATGGTATTGCCTTTGAGATCGGCGGGAATGCCCTTTGAGGCCGGAACTGTGTTGGGATGCTCCACCGGGCCAGCAGCCTCACGCGAAGGTTTGGTACTCATCAACAGCGTATCATGGTGACCATGATAGGAACCTTCGATCTTCACTACTTTGTCGCGCCCGGTGTGCGCGCGAGCGACACGCAGGGCATCCATCGTCGCCTCGGTCCCGGAGTTGCAGAAGCGTACCAGTTCGATTGGCGCGAAACGACGCTTCATCTCTTCTGCCAGGAAAACGGTATCGGGGCAGGGCAAAGAGTAGAGGCTGCCCTTGCCAAGCTGGTCGCGCAGGGCTTCCACCAGCACGGGGTGCGCGTGGCCAACAAGCAGGCTGCCGAAACCCAGGTGAAAATCAGCGTACTCGTTGCCGTCATAGTCCCAGATATGGCTCCCCTGCGCCCGGCTGATAAACAGCGGATAAGGCGGCACGGCCTGGAACGAACTGGATACTCCCATCGGCAGCGAAGACAGCGCCCGCCGGTGAATCTCGTAGGAGCGAGGAGTGCGCTTTCTGAATTCCGCTTCCTCGCGGGCAATGATCTCTTCTACCACTGCGCGGTCAAGCATAACTGGTTCTCGAAGCATAAAAAATCCTTTCCTGAGCGAGGAAATACGTACTCATCCGTCAACATGCGTCACCGGATGGACAATAACATCTCTCAATGCGCTTCCATGCTTCCCACGACTCACATGAAAGAAAACCACATCTCTTCTTTATTGTACCCTATCGCTGAGAAATTAGCAATTCATCCTGCTATTTTATACGAATATCATATTTTTCCGCGAATATGCTACGAATTTCGCAAACAAGTTACCCTGTTTGCAGGGTATCACTCTTGCCATCCCCATCGTGTATCTACATGACCTGCCTTCAGGTTCGCTATCCGTGTCACAATTGCAGGGTACTATTGCACAGATGACGCTACAAAATTTGCCTGGTAGTGACATACAAAAAACACCATGTAGTATGCAGTCCTCAAGCTGCTTTTCAGGAGAAACATATGCCACAATACATGACGCAGTTTACCTTTACGCCTGAAGCCTGGAAAGCGATGACCAGCAAGCCACAGGATCCAGGGCAGGCAATACGCTCGATCATAGAGCGATGCGGCGGCAGCATTATCACCTTTTACTACAGCTTCGGCGAATTTGACGGGGTAGTGTTCTATGACGCACCCGACGAGGCTACTGCGGCTGCTATGGCCGTCGCGACGGATATCACGGAACCGTTGAAGGCCATCAAAACGACGGTATTGCTCAGTGAGGATAAGGGAAGGGAGATGATGCAAAAGGTTGGGAGTTTGAATCTCAGCCAGGTGCCAACGTAACATCAGGAAGTCAGAAAAATGCGGGCGGGGTGTATTGCTGCATAGCAATACATCCTGCCCGGAGTGAGCAACTCTTGCTAGCCCTGTGCCTGTCCCGGCGCCACACCGGTAGGTGTAGCGGTAGTCGGGCGAGGTGGCAGCGGCTTGCGCGTAATACGGGCAAAGATACCGCCAACGATGAGCAGATAGGCTGTATAAAGGAAAGCTTGCAACACAGTGGGAGCCTCGGCATAGCCAAGCAAGCCATGTAGCAGATCACCAAGAGTACTCTCTTCACTCAGTAGATGACCGGTGTTCCAGAGGATAGCTGTACCAAAGGGGAGCCAGCCCAACTCTTGCAGATTCTGCACAGCATCGCCAAGCAGACCGGCAGCAAAGAAGATGAGCAGAATGCCCATGATACGGAAAAAGACCCGGTAATCCAGCCGATAACCCATGCGATACACGAAGAAACAGAGGATGAGAGCAGCCAGCAGACCAAGGGCGGCGCCAAGCAAGAGCAGCAGGCCGTTTGTCTGGAACGCGAAAGCCAGCGTGAAAATGGCTGTTTCCAGGCCCTCTCTGCCAACCGTAATAAAGGCAAGCAGGCCAAGCGCAAAACCAGAACCGGCAACACTGGCTTTAGCCGTAATCTCCTTCTTCAGCAGGCGACTATGCTTCTGCATCCAGAATGTCATGGTCGTGAGCAAAACCACAGCGACCAGATACGTAATGGTCTCAAAGATGGTTTGAAATGTTGAGCCATCATAGGTGCGAACGGTGAAGTAGATGGCAAACCCACCGAGCAATGAGCCAAGCACCGCCAACCCGACGCCAGCCCATACAGCTCGCCCCTGGTGCATCTGCCCGAGCTGGCGCAGCACAGCAAAGAGGATACTGATAATGAGACTGGCCTCCAGCCCCTCCCGCAAAAACAGGACAAATGTTGCTAACATTCCAAATATACCTTCTCTAGAGGAGTAGAACTTGCACAGCCATCGCAAATACACTCCAGAACACTAATTCCGACTAACTCACTAAGATATTAGCATACCCTAATGTCGTCCGTCAAGAGAGATTATAGCAAAAAAGCCTCAGAATAACCAGAAGTAAGACGAGCAGGTCAGCCGTTTATCCCCCTGAAGAATCAGACCTCCAGTAGCGCAGCAGAGCAAAAAGATCAGGCTGGTCAGAGGTGATGGAATCAACGCCAGCATCGGCAAAACGCTGCATGGCTTCAAGCGTATTGACGGTCCAGACGCCCAGCTTGAACCCGTTCTCGTGCGCCGAATGGAGCAATACATCGGTGAAGAGGGTGCGATCCAGGTTAATCCACTCGCAGCCCAGCGCCAGCACCTGCTGCATCAACGTCTCAAGCGCGTCTTTTTCGCCATACTTCCACATGCTCTTATCAACGAGGGCGCCCGTGCGGATGCGAGGCTCAAGCTCCTTCACACGAGGCAACTGCGACCAATCAAAGGAGATGATGAGTACGTGGTCAACCATGTCGGTGGCGCGCACCTCCTGTACCACCGCTTCGGCGATACCGGCATAGCTGCCATACACGCCATCTCTCTTGCTGCGCTTGATCTCGATATAGACATCCAGATGCCCCTTCACCAATTCAAGCACCTCGCGCAGTGTCGGAATTTGCTGCGGCTCCGGCCAGCCACCGGGAAAATGCGCGGCGGCATTCAAGCTGCGCAGATAGGCAAAATCGAGATCAAGGATATTGCCGGTACCATTGGTGAGTCTGTCCACCGTATTATCATGAAAGACGATCAGGTGTCCATCGCAACTCATCTGCACATCCAGTTCAACCGCATCAACGGGCAGCGTCAGTGCATTGCGAAACGCCGCCATCGTATTTTCCGGCGCCAGCGCCGCCCCTCCACGATGAGCCACCCGCTCAACATAATGCGTATTCGTATCCATAACAGTGTCCTGTCAACTCCCTTCTCATACTCGCTATTGTTGTTGACGATTCTGTTGTATAGTATAGCAACAGGAAGCAATTTTGAAAGCGAGGAAATTTTCCGATGGCATTGAAACTCGGTTTAACAGGCGAATCGACGACAGTGGTGACACACGAGAATACGGCGGCGGCGGTAGGCGCGGGCGGCGTTGAAGTCTTCAGCACGCCCATGATGATCGCCCTGATGGAGAACGCATCGTGGCATGCCGTTGCCGACGAACTGGACGAGGGCTATGTCACTGTTGGCATACTGGTCAACGTGCGCCACCTGGGGGCCACGCCCATAGGCCAGCGAGTGCGCGCCACCGCCGAACTGGCCGAGATCGACGGGCGCCGCCTGGTCTTCAACGTCGCGGCCTACGACGAGCAGAAAAAGATCGGCGAGGGCCAGCACGAACGCTTCATCGTCAACCTGGAACGATTTTTGCAGCGTATCGGGCAAACGGAATAAGAAAGCCTTGCTATTTGTTATCACCTTTGCTACAATAGACGTGTAAGTGGAGTCTATCCCTCCGCTTGCGAGGCAATGCAACAAGGGGATGTCGGGTTTCGACAGACAGGCAAATTGTAGAATTGCAGGTCGAGGTGTCGGTACGCACTCTCGTTAAACAACCGACAAAACAATAACTGCCAAACCGGCAAACACTCTCGCTCTCGCTGCCTAAGAATCAGTGAAGCGCGTCCGCCTGGCCTTCTCCCGTAGGGTCAGATCCGGGCGTCGACAATACGGGATGCCGTGACGAGGACCGCCCTCTAGTCGTCACCTAAGCCCAGAGGGCCAGCGCCAGAGCATCCGGTTGATGGGAGGCCCTGGCGAAAAGCAAAACATCGACTAAGCCTGTAGTACATTCTACGATGGGTTTGTCTGGACGGGGAGTTCAACTCTCCCCCATCTCCACCACCATAACGAGGTCTGAAGCCGCTTCAGACCTCGTTTCTTTACAGTTTAACCCTCCCAAATCCACAGCTTGAGAGCAAAAGTGAGAGCAAAACAGCATTTGAGAGCAAAACGTTATTCTCCCGGCAGGTCAGCTTCATCCTCACCCTGCCCAAACACATGCTCCCACTTCTCAACGGCCTGCCCCTGCATAGAGGGCAGCAAGTGACCATACACCCGCAAAGTGATGGCAATATCGCTATGCCCTAACAATTCCGGTAGAACCCCACTAACTGGTGGTCGCTCCCAAAGCGAGCTTGCGGGGGCGTCCGCGTGGACGTTTGGGCTGGGTTGAGTCAGCAAGAGCAACTTGGCGTGTTCGCCTGCGTCGTTTCGGTTCGACCCAAGGGGGAGGAGCGACTTTGTAGCTCAACAGCTCAAAGACACTCCAGATATGATCGGTCAATCCTGCCGCCATGGCCGGGGTGCAGGGCTCAGTGGCGTGCCGTTTGCCGCTGCTGGCATCGCGCCGCGAACTGAGTTCGTAATGAGGCCAGCAAAAGTTGTAGGTACTTCCAGGCAGATACATGCCGCTCTCAAAAGCCTGCAGTTTGCTGGAGGCATGACGACCTTTGCGCGTTAAAGCCGCCAGGCGCTCACGCATGGTGGCATTGAACCGTTCAATGAAGGACGTATTGAGCATGCTTCCTCCTTTTGAGGCTGCCAGAAGCTGCAAGGCCCGATGCATCGAGCCATGGGTGATCTGACGCAGGACTTCTTTGAGCCGCTTGTTGACGGTATGCTTGATGACGGTGCCAATGTGCAAATCGGGCCAGACTTCCAACGCACACCTTCCCTTGCCTGCCGTTCGTTTGACTTTCTCTCGAAAGGCCCGGCGAATACTGTTGGGATACGCCGCCCAGCCATCGGTGCAGACCAGCAGCGGGACCAGCTTCTGACAACAGCGCGCGACCTGCTGCAATAAGGCATCGGCCAGAGCGCTGTCTCGGCTCGGGCGGAGCACTCCTGCCAGCCACAAGCGCGTGGAAACCATCATGGCCAGGCCCATCCAGACAATGCTGCCTCGCGCTTTGACGCGAATTTCGTCCGCTTGAACATGCACCAGATCCAACTGAGCTTGCTCGACGATGGCCTGATGCACCCGTTGCCCCTGCTCTCCAGCTCGATCCCGCCAGTTGGCGACGGTGCATTCATCCAGTCCGAAGGCATGGACAATGGCTTGCACCGGACAGCCATAGGCTAAGAGTGTCACCACCAGCACGATCATCTCCGTTGGCTTGCGCAAGTCGGCAAACATGGTGCCCTCCTTCGCACTAAACGTTTGGCCGCAGCTCTTGCATCGGTAGCGAGGTCGTTGCCGTCCGTGAATCACGATATTGCCCTGCCCGACTTGTCCTCTTGCTTTACAGTGCAGGTTCGGGCAAAATACCTGCGAGGGATTCATCTGCTCTGTGAACTTTTCCCTATGCACAGCTTACAGATGAATCTTCCTCTTTCAAGCCTTTTAGGACTTCTTTCCACCAGTTAGTGGGGCTCTACCGTTCTTCTCCTTGAAGAGGTAGAAATGATCACCAGGAAGAAAATGAGACGAAAATTTCTGGATTGTCTGGCTTTTCCATGCAAGGAGTTCTTCAGAACTGACCCTCTGATCTGCTACTCCCCCGAAAACGCTAATAGGGCAATTCAAAGGAACTCCTGGTTGATAAGTATATGTCTCTGCTAGAGAGAAATCAGCACGTAAAATAGGAAGAAACATGGCAAGCAGAGGCTTGTCTCTCAGCACTACTTCCGGTGTTCCTCCCAAACGGCGTAGTTCGCTAACTAACTCCTCTTCCAGTAAGTTATGTAAGATTGGTCCGCGATCAGGAAGTTGAGGCGCACGAAAACTCGAGGCAATAAAGTGGATGGGCAAACCCACGCCAAGTTTGTGCAACTGGCGTACCAATTCAAAACCAATCAACGCCCCTACACTATGACCTAGAACAAGAAATGGTCTATCGAGCAGAGGAATAATTGAGGTGCTCAATTCTTCGATCAAGGGAGCCAGTTGATGAACGAGAGGCTCTTGGTGTCTATTTTCCCACGAGATGCGCAACGAGTACTAGCCAGTAGCGAAGAAGGGCAGAAATATGCCTCCTTACAAGGGAAGAAAGAACCATTCCCAGTCATGTAAGGAGGACTCGTGAATAGTATCGTTCATTCTGCGGTCACTATCCAAACCTCTTCGGAGTCGATTCCCTCAACCCCCAGTTGGTTCGGCGAAGTCACTGTCATTGTCCACTTCTTAAAGCAGCAAGGCGTGCTGGCAGCCATCGAAGAGCAAGTGCGCTTTGCCCGCCGCCGCGTGGGCCACTATGACACCATCGACTTTGTGGCCGTGCTGTTGGGCTATGCCATGAGCGGCGAGCGCACCCTCGAAACGTTCTATGAGCGCCTGCAGCCCTTTGCCAGCCCCTTCATGGCCCTGTTCGACCGTGAGCGCCTGCCTCATCGCTCCACGCTCTCCCGCTTTCTCTCGGCTTTGGACCAAGCCCCTGTCGAGGCCCTGCGCACGCTCTTTCTGCACGATGTGCTGGCTCGTCCCCTGCAGCAAGAGGAGCCGCCGGCTGGGCTGTGGGACCGAGCGGGAACGCCCTAGCTGGTCTTCGATGTGGATGGCACGCGGCAAGCGGCTCGCCAACGCGCTTTAGCCGCCACCGCTGATCTTCCTGCTGCCCGCCGTCGGCTTGAGCAGGTCTGTGCCCCCGGCTATGTGGGACGCAAACGCGGAGAGGCGGCGCCTCCGGGCGCCATCGTGCTGCAAGCCCACAGCCATCAATGGCTGGGTACATTCTCGGGGGCAGGCAACGGCGACTATCGCGCCGAACTGCAGCGGGCGGCAGAAGCCATCCGTGCCTATCTCAAAGCGCACTCCCTTCCGCTCAGTCAGGCGCTGCTGCGGCTGGATGGCCACTATGGCAATGGGGCCATGGTTGTCGATGTAGCCGGACTGGGCTACGTGATGCGCGGCAAGGACTATGCTCTGCTTGATTTGCCCCAGGTTCAGGCTCGGCTGGCCTTGCCCCCCGATGAGCAGACGACCCATCCCGAAACGGGAACCTGCCGCGCCCTTTTTGACTGCCCGGACCTGCTTCTGAGCCCGATAGGTCCGCGCGTGCGGGTCATTGTCGCCACCCATCCCGCCACCGAAAGCCCGGCTAGGGTTGGCGCCATGCGGGGAGAGACCGTCTACGAACTCTTCTACACCGCCTTGCCGGTTGGGGCCTTCACCGCCTCCGATGTCGTAGCCCTCTACCTGCATCGCGGGGCCTTCGAGCCCGTGCTTGCCGATGAAGATCAGGAGCAAGACCCCGACCGCTGGTGTTCACACACCCCTTGTGGCCAGGAGTTCTGGCAAATCCTTTCGCAGTGGGTCTGGAATCTGCGCCTACCATTGGGCCATGCCCTGCATCCTGAGCCGGTGCGCACCACCGAATTTGCTCCGGCCCACCTGCCGCAGGCTGAGCCTGTCATCGAGCCAGCCCCCATCTGCCAGCCCAGTCCTCCCATGGAATACGGGCCGCCGAAGTTCGCCCGTCCTTCGTTTACCGGAGGCTTTCCTGGTTCTGCTTTTGTGCTGCAAGCCGATGGAACCCTACGTTGCCCGGCCGATCATCCCCTCTATCCCCAGGAGCGCCGTCCGGAGCGCGATGGCTCCCTGCGGGCGCTGTATGCCGCCCGTATTGGTCATGGTCGCCCTTGTCCACTGCGTGCGCAGTGTCAAGAATCGGTGACGACCCTCAAAGCCCGACGGGTCAGCGCCGTCTATTGGCCTCTCTCTTCCCCAGTGACGCTCTCTGAACCCTCCTCACCTCCCCCAAGGATGCCTTCTACGGCATCGTTTCCTCACCCGGTCCTTTGGAAAGACTGGCCGCGTTGCTTGCATCGGCGGGAGGTGGTCAAGAGGCTTTCGCACCAGCGCGTCGAGATCCGCACGGTTGAGCCTTCTCCACCCTCTCCGCCTCCAGCAGTTCAACCTTTGACGCGAGCGCAGCGGGCTCACTACCGTCTCTGTTGGAGAGAGCGCTTGGCTCGCAATGCACGATCAAGAGCCTCGCCTTCTGTCTGCATCAGGCTCTTTGGCATCCCAACGGCCTTTGCTCAGGCCATTGGACTTTCGGGGCCTTGACATCCCTCTGCAGAAGTATACCCGTTGTGATCCCTCCCCCGATTCGGCCTTCCGAACCGTTCACCGTCTCATGCTCTCTTTTCTTCCCGTCCCCTGCTTCTTTCCCTTTTTTCGCTTCTGAGGCCTCTTTTGACCACTACTGCCACTCTCTCAAGCAGACTTGCGGCGATTTTGATCTCAGCCATCGCTCGTCCTTATGCTGTCAGGCCGCCCGAGCTGGTCCATCCGCTCTCCTCAACTCGTTGCGCATCTCGTGGGGATTGTAAACCCAAGAGAGCATGTATACGGGCCTTCTTCTTGTCTGTCTGGCAGGTCTCATGTCTTCTCGCAGCGACATCTTCCCTTGAAGAAAAGTCCAAGCTTGCGCGGCCCAAGCAGGGAGGCATGTTCTCTGTCTGGTGCTAGTATAGACAAGATTCCGCACAGGGTGGTAGAATAATCATCTAAAATGCTTGTCTGATTCTGCACATCTTCCAGATGGGCAAGGCAGAAACCGGGAAAGAGGTTGTCATGAATGGGATGATCCACCAGCTCGCAGAACGCGAGAGCGTGCTGGTGCAAGCCTACCGCGAGGAACTAGTGGAGCGGATCGGGCGAGTCATCAGCTTCGATGGGACCGTCCAGCCGCTCCCAGGGCTGCACCTGTACCGCAACTCCGTGCCGATGGAGCGGGTGTATGGCGTGGTCGAGCCGTCCCTGTGCGTAGTTGCCCAGGGGAGCAAGGAGTTCCTGCTGGGCGAGAGCCACTACCGCTACGACCCCTTCCACTATCTGCTGGTGACGGTCGATCTGCCCAATATCGGTCAGGTCCTCTCCGCCTCGAAGGAGCGGCCCTTCCTCAGCCTCCGCCTGGAACTTGCCCCCACCCTTGTCAGTTCGGTCATGCTTGAGGCCGGTCACGCCGAGCCTCGAGATCCTCCTGATGTGAGGGCCATCGACGTCAGCCCGTTGCATGGAAACCTGCTGGATGCCTGCGTGCGGCTCACCAGGCTCCTGGATGCCCCTGCCGAAGCAGGGGTCCTCCTGCCTTTGATCACGCGGGAAATTCTCTACCGACTTCTGATGGGAGAACAGGGTGGCCGGCTCCGTCACCTTGCTCTTCAGGGAGGCTATACCCCCTCCATCGCCAGAGCCGTCAAGCGACTCCGCCAAGACTTCGACCAGCCGGTTCCCATCGAGCAGCTCGCACGAGAACTGGGCATGAGCGTGTCGGGGTTGCATCACCACTTCAAAGCCGTCACGGGGATGAGCCCCTTGCAATACCAGAAGCGGCTGCGGCTCCAGGAGGCCCGGCGTCTGATGCTGAGCGAAGACCTCGACGCGGCCAGTGCCGCCTATCGCGTGGGCTACCAGGACGCCTCCCACTTCAATCGCGAGTATAAAAGGCTCTTCGGCGTCCCCCCGATGCGCGATGTGCAACGGCTGCGGGAAGAGGCCTCCGCTTTCCCTGGCCAATAAGAAAGACGGGCACATCCAGCACATCTGCCTTACTCAACAGACCACTACCCCCTGAGGTGCTGACAGTATTGGTCTGGTTCTCTTCATCGGCACATCCTGAAAAGCCAAAGAAAAAAAGAGTGTACAAACGATGCCCGTATTGCCCGCTACTCTGCCCCTGCTGACAGCTTACGTAGCGTTACCCCTTCACGCTGGTTCAAGCATACTCCCACGAGGCTGTCGGCGAGAACGACATCACTGAACATCTTTTGAACATCTGCTGAACATCTGCTGAACATTTCCCCAAGAGGCGTCTCTCACGACATCACCGTCGGAGGAAGGGGAGCGATGCGTACCTCGCGTTCTCCAGGACTCCTGCCTTCCCACAACGCCCGTCTGATGAGCTGTTCACCTTCGGCAAGCTCAGGGAGTACCTGTCGCCAGATCGGGCCGTAGGGGCCGCTTGCTTGCAGATGGGCTGCCGTCGTCACCAGGACGCGCAACCGCACTCCTGAGAGCATCTCACAACAGGCGCGTCGGACTCGTTCCTCTTGCCCGCAGTGGGGGACAATGAAGAGCAGGCGCGGCAAGGCCGTCAACCCTTCGGCGGCCCACGCGCGGGAAAACCAGTAGTCGCGGTAGGCAGCCATCTTGCGCGAGAGGTCGCGCCGATTCATGCTGCCCGTGTCATATTCGAGCCACAGACGCAGGCGACGAGCGTCCCCCTCTCCTGCGCGCAGCGCCACCTCTAGTTCCGCATCGGGGCGCAGGTTGCGTTGCACCCCATGATACCGGTAGGTGCGCTCGGCCCCTCGTCCGCATTCCCACCACAGGACGCCCAACGCGCCCTGGCTGGCCTGAGCCGCGCGGTGGAAGGCGGCGATCACACCATAGACGCCTGCCTGGTGCGCGCCCTGTCTGCTCATCATCCAGTGCATGCGCTTTGCCTGTCGCCGGAGATGGCGGAGCGAGACCTCATGCATGGCCGCAAGCTGCCCCAGGCCGCTCTCGGTGAGCCGCCAGCGCCAATGCGCCTGCTGTCCCTGTGCCACCAGGTCTCGCTCGGCGAGGCGCTGTCGGGCCAATTCGCGTAAGAGCCGTTCCACAGAGGCCGGAGCCAGTGGTTCTCCATCGGGGATGCGGGGCAGTACCGCAGCCAGTTCCTCTGCCGTCATCTGTGGCGTTCGCGCAAGCTGTGTCAGTCCTTCCTGTTGACGCTGCGACAGGACAGGCGAAGGCCAGGCCATGTCGCGTGAGGCTTGCTGCTCTCCCTTCTTTCCCCTGCCAGCCCGTGCAACAGGCCTCTCTCTTTCTGCCGTGACTTCATTCATCTGGCTGCATGCTTGCAAGAGGTTCTGCACGGCTCCCAGATGCGCTAGCACTTCCTCTGGCAATATGTTGGGAGCCAGCGAGGCAACATGGGTGCCCAGGCTGATGTGCGCGCCCGTTGCCAGCTCGCGCCATCCCCACTGCCAGGGATTCTCCTGCTCGCTCATGATGACCATCGCTCCCGCCAACGGGTGGGTTTGCTCGCAGCAGGCGGCCTGACGGGCGGCTCGACGCCAGACCTCCGCCTGTCGCTCGCTCTCCACCAGCACCAGCAGAGGGGCAAAGGACGCGCTGTCTGGTGCCCCCTCGTGTTCCAGCAACGTGCGAGAAGACTTCACGGAGAACAGTTCCTTCAAAGTGTGTCTCACTCAGGACAGCTGCCTCTAAGTGAGTACCTATAAGATGGGCTTGTTGAAAATGGGCATTGCTCAGATAGGCTCCTTCCAGATGCGCATGACTGAGATCTGCCCTCTCAAAGTGTGTGCTGTTGAGGTCTGCATCTTGTAAGTGAGCTTTTGTGAGATCAACGCATTCCAAGGAGGCAGAACGAAGGTCTACTCTCTCAAAATGAGCGTAATGGAGATCTGCACCTTCTAGATGTGTCAGACGCATATCTGCTCGTTCTAAGTGAATAGCAGCAGCTTCACACTGTTCAGTGCTTGCCTGCAACCATTCATTGCGATGAAGTCCTCCACATAGACGTGCTAATGGCAATCCTTTGAGGTCCACATGCTCTAAGCGAGTACCTCGTAAATCCAACCCTTTGCGCTCTCTCTGGCTTTCATCTTCCCAATCCACTGGCCCGCGTCCATTTTCATGGGTTGCCCGAAGCCATTCAACATCGGCACGGCTCAGCTTCAAGTCCTTGAAGGGATAGATGCCACGCTCGATATCGGGGACAATAGCTCGCCGTTCTGCAAGATATCGTTGCCGTTTCGCATCAATCTCTGGTTCGGTACGCCAGGGCTGGCCCATCTTTTGCCAGTAATCGCGCCAGCCATCACGATCATCTCTATGAGGTCGTGATGGCTGAGATTGGCTCTGATGCGCTTTCTGAGTATTAGTGGGTTTGCGCTGGAATATGGTTGTAAAAAGCGCATGAAAAGTTGCTCGTTTTTGCAGCATACATGGCCTCGTTCTCTTCTCTACTATGCTTGCTACGTTATGTTATGCCTTGACTAAGCTTTTCAATATTGATGCCTATCTGCCATCTGGTTTTGTACGACCTTTCATGCGTTGCTGGCTTCGTTGGAGCCGCTCTTCGACTGTTGGCTTTGTATCTGGAAGTGTTCCCACTGGCTGAGTGGGATCGGGAGCCGAGTGTAACGAGAAGTCACCATAACCGAGCAGGCTGCCCAGTACCTGGATGGCGTGGCGGCGATTGAGAAGGCCCTTGCGCATTGGTTCCTGGGCTTCGAAGGTCAGCAGGCAGTCGAGGCAGGCGGTTTCGCAGCATTCGTCGTGTTCGGGGTTGACGTACATTGTTTTGTATGCCTCCTCTAACCAGCTGCGGCCAGGTGCCATGAGTTCGCGCACGTGACCGGCTCCCCCTGGCACGTTGTCGTATAATACGGCTCCTAATCCTCGCCCCTGTATGCCCGCTGGCGTGACGAGCGCGCCCAGTTCGCGCCCGTCCAATTCCAGGAGTTTCGCGCCGCTGATCTGCAGTGCCTGCGTCAGTGTCCAGAGAAGGGTGAGGTTATCGGCTTCATGTCCCAGACAGTCAGAGAAATCCAGCATCAGAGCATCGGTTGTTTGCCTGGCGGCCAGGGCGCGATTGCGCAGGATCTGTGGTACCTCGTTGTTTTTCCAGCAGGTAAGTGTCTCTTTTGTGACTGTGAGAGGTGCATGCCACTTGAAGTATCGTGGCAGCTTCTCCTGTCCGTCACCGACTTTCTCTTCGCTCTCGGCATAGCCGCACTTCAGACAGATGGCGAAGCCTTTGCCGTATTCTCCCTCGTTATAGACCAGCAATTCGCCATCTTCGCGATAGAGAGCGCGCAGCCCCGCGATACCCGCATAATTGTTCTGTTCAGCGATATCTGCGCCTTCACGTTGTGCGAAGGTGATGGTTTGCTGCTCGGTGCGACCAACGCGCTCGACATCTGTACTGAAGCGAGGCGGATCCCAGGCCGCGCTGCTGAAACCGTGCATAGGTAACAGAAAATTCTTTGGCGTACTTGCCGCTTCCTCACCGCAGATAGGGCAGAAACCGAGCGATCCGGCGGCGATTTTGTAGTAGAAGTGTCCGTTGTTACACGTGGTATACTGTCCACCCAGGCCCAGATAGTTGTCGATATTAGCTCCCGTCCAGTGTTTGAGCAAGCCATGAGAGGTGATCAATTTGCCACCAACCAGCAATTGCGAGCCGGGAACATATTCGCCTATTGCCAGCAAGCCGCTGCGCTCCAGACGAAACTGATCTTCCTCGCGATACTTCTTGCCCCCTTTTGTTTCATCTGGCACAATCACACGCAGGCGTTGATTGCCGATGGGGAATCCGTAGCGCGGCAAAAATTGCCTGTCCGCCAGCGCCTCGATAACGGTTGTTTCATAAAGCGCCCGCATCTGATAGCGCAAGGCATTCGCCTGTGCAGTTGCATGCGGGATTGTGTTAGTATCGACTAAGAGCCAGGTACGCAGCATGGCGTCATATTCTTCACGCCAGTCTGCAACGGCGTTGGCAAAGCTATCGATGACAGTGTTGAAAAAGGCGCTCCAATCGTCGAGGACGGAGATTGCGCCCGTTCGCTGGAGCAGGCGCTGGAGGGCGGAACGATACTCGTTCTCACCCCAGTCCCGTATCCAGTACAGGTATGAAAGGAAGTGGCCTTCCAGCCCACGTTCATGATAGGCCGAACTCCACCAGGGGGCATTCTGGGGAATATGCCAGTCCATTTCAGGAGTCTGGAGCGGCGGTTTGGGAGTATTGCGTTCCCAGTACAGGGGGAGCTGCACGCCGCAGAAATCGCCCATATTGCCGAATGCGCGCATCGCCCCCACGTGCATATCAGGTGGGTAGATGATACGGAAAAAGTTGCCGAGCAGGAAGGAGTGAATGTGCCGGATAGCGATACGTCGGCGGTCCAGAAACACGTTTGGACTGCGCAAGGGGCGTTTGAGGTATTCATCGAAATGCAGGAATACCTCGCGATCAAAGGGGCCAGGATGACAGAACGTGACCACGATGGAGGAACCGTCGGCGCGACGTCCGGCGCGGCCTGCACGCTGCAAGTAATTGGCTTTGCCAGGTGGCACATTGCTCATCAGCACGGCACTCAGACCGCCGATGTCGATACCTAATTCCATTGTGGTGGTCGAACTGAGAATATTGCGAATGCCGGCCTTGAACAGGTCTTGCAGGCGGCGATTCTCCTTGGCCGAGAGTTGCGCGCTATGCTCTTCCGCCCACAGGCCAATACGGAAGATGGGCGACGAAGCAAATTCGCGGCGCTGGCGCATGACCTTCGGGTCCCGGTCAAGTATTTCCCCGTCCACACGCTCCAGATCAGTACCACCCGTTTCGGGCGCGCATCCCAGGACCTCTCGCGGCCAGATATGCCGGGTAATCGGGCTGCGATAGAGGGCCATTGGCTGGCGCAAACCCAGTTCCGGGAACTTGAGCCGGATACTCCACGCCATCCCCTGCGCGGCAGATTGCTGCTGCGCTTCCAACCCTGGCAGCGTATTTCCGGCGTGCTGTTGAAACTGGTGGAAGGCCTCGCGCAACATCATTACTGCGAAATCTTCCGCTTCCGCCTCACTCAGGCCGCACTTACGCAGTACGTTGGCAGCAAAGCGACGACGAATCTGGCGCGCCTCCGCTCCAACAAAGCGTATCAGGCGATTACCTGCTTCGATGTTTTCAGTCGCCCATCTTCCAATGAGATTGCTGTACTGATAAGCGCGGTCTTCGTCTTCGCTGCCCAGCGTGATCACGCCATCGGTGCGCAGGGTATCGCACAGAGCAGCCAGAAACGCCGACCAGTAGCCCTGTATATTTTCCCTCGCTCTCTCCGTAGGCAGCCGTCCCAGGAACTCATCTGGCACTGCCAGTGCGTCCAGCCCTGGATAGGTGACTTCTGCCAGCCCCAGCGTTTCCAGCGAGTTTTGACGACGGGTGGTGCGCGCAAATTCGTTCGCCAGCAGCATTTTCAGACGCTCACGCACTCGCTTCGCGTTGTCGGACCACCATCTTTGTGCGTTTCCTAACCAGCCCGTCCTCTCATGCTTCGATGCTGTCTCCATATCGATCAATTGCTGCACGAGCGTGACGTTGCCCAGCATATCTGTCCAATCCTTCATCGTGCCGCCGACCTGAGCGCCGATCAGTCCCTGCAGTTCCTCGTTCAGTTGTTTCTGTTTGCGCTGCTGCTGGGCAAGGGTAAGACCCCCGCGTTTTAGCTCGCTCTCCAATCGCCGAATCTCATCCCGGTAATCCTCGATCACTGCCTCATCGACAACGGGAAACTCTCGCAGGCATTGCACGATGGCCGCACGGATAAGCTGGATTTCGTGCTGGCGTGTCAGGTGCGGTCCCAGGCGGGCTGCCGCCTGTCTGCTATCGCTGAATACGAGCATACGTCTGCCTCGCGCCGGGAGCCAGATATTATAGGGGGCTGGATATTCGGGCAACTCCGACAGGACACTCTCTGCCAGGATCGAAAGCGTCAGAGAAACGGATTGGGCAAAAGGTTGCCAGTCATCGGCTTCTGCTTCACAGTGCGGGCATTTTTCGATAGCATAGAGGGTAAGCGGAGCAGCATTATCCCTCATGCCCCTGCGTCCTGTTTGTGTATTGAGAACGACAGGCTCTCCCTCGGTTGCCGGGTCAAGTGTCAGGAGCAAGTAGGCAACATGCTTGGCTGCGTAACCGGTGGGAACCGGTTTGAGGCAGTTTTCTTTGTTATCCTGTACACCGGCGACGGCCCAGCTACCACAATTAGCGCAGCGATAGAGGGAAAGGGTCGCGCTGCCGCAATAGAGACAATGATCGTGCATTCCTTCAGCGACGCAGCCCAACCCATGCAATTTGTAGATCTCTGGACCGCTACAGGCAGCATTCAGGCAGACGACCAGCCCATCGCTGGGACGCGCCAGCAGATGAATCCGGCTGGGGATGAGCGGGTATGCGTGTACATTGGTACGGGCTGAGGCTCCCATTTGCAAGAGGAACATGGTTGCGCGCATGCTCTCTTCATCCTTCTGACCCAGGAGCTGGTGCGCCAGGTCGCGCAGCGAGAGATACTTCTGCCGCCAGAGGATGTCCTCGAGTTTATGGATCAAGGGTGAATGCCCCAGTGTCGCATGGAGCAAATGGGCCGGAATATCCCTGTCGTTTTGCCTTGCCTGGCGTACCACCCGCTGATCGACCAGCAAGGGCAGATTTTCAGCGAGGTTTTCGCAGCTTGCTGTGTCTCGCACCAGATGTGGCTGGCATTGTTCGTCAAGTTGAATGGTGGCGCTCTCCAGCCAGCGCCGCTTTGCCAGTTCGGCTGCTGTTGGCTCGACTGTGGGTGCAGCCTCTGCTGGCAGTTCAATACGCTCGCTTTGCCCGCGAATGACCTCGATCAGGGACTGGTCTTTGGAGAACAACTGTGCTGCGAACGCTTCCAGGGGCCTATTTTCTCCGATGGTAGCCGAGGTGGCGATTTGAAGAACCTGTTCGGAAGCCAGTTCACAGCGTTCCAGCAGGCGGCGTAGGAGCAGGGTAATTTCTGCCGCCAGTGTTCCCGTATACAGGTGAGCCTCGTCCAGCACAACTGCGCGCAGGGCCTTACCGAAAAAGACAGCGTCCTGTGGGCGGCAGAGCATGTATTCGAGCATGGAGTAGTTGGTAATCAGGATGTCAGGCACCGGGCCACGCGCTTCGTCATCGTGGATTTTACGTCCGCTATGCGTTTCCAGCCCCCGCGCTTCAGCACGTGTGCGCATCCGGCAGGGTTCCCATGTCTGCATTCCTTCCAAGTCGGCCTGTCTTTTATCTTCGGGCGTCTCACCTGTAAAATGGAACAGTGTGAGCCAATCCTGCCCCTTGAGCCAGTCGTAGAGGCGGTCAACCTGGTCATTGACCAGCGCATTCATAGGGTAGAGAATGAGGCATTTTACGCCCGCTTCTGTCTTGTCTTGATGCTGGATCAGATCGTTGAGAATGGGCAGCAGGAAGCTTTCCGTTTTCCCCGCTCCAGTACCGGCAGTAATCACCAGCCCGGGTTTCGCGTCACCGGCGTAGTTCGCCTGTGCCTTGAGGATCGCATCACGTTGGTGGAGATATAACGGGCGAGCTTGCGGCACGGCTCCGCATTTATCCAGGTGCTGGCACAACCATGGATCAAAGAGAGTATGTTCTACCAGATCTGCCAGCGTTTCACCGGAGCTTCTGGCGGGAAAAGCGCCTTCTACCCAGAGATCACTGAGCAGCCCGCCTGTCTCCGGTGGGCCGGACCAGATAGCCCGGCAGATCTCTACCAGTTGCGTGTCCTGGACAAAATGGTCATCGAGCGCGAAATCTACCATACGTTGTTTGACTGCCTTTGAAAGCGCAATCGCATCGAGTTGTGCCATGACCTGTTATCTCCTCTGAAACGGTAAGGAAACGTTACTTTATGTTTTGTAAGATCAGTTCAAAGAGCTTTATCCCTAGCAGACGGCGGAATGGTTCTACGTTCATCGCGATAGCAAGGTTATCCTGATGCAGGCGGCCCGGAATCTGTAGTGGATTCTTCAGGAAACCATATGCATGCTGTATGAGTGACTGCACGAAGCGAGGATCAACGTCCATCGTCATAGCAACATCCTGTTCAAGAGCGATCACTTTCCTCCGCAGTTCGTCGCTACTTTCGGCTTCTGCAAGGTTATAGATGAGCAGCTGGACGAATGTTCTGGATTCTTTTGTACCCCGGTTGGAAATGCCCTGTTCGCTTACCCACTGTTTCACTACCTGTGCAATGAGCAAAGGGCTGACACGCAGAAGTTTCCAGGTAATGCTCTTGAGCCTGTCCAGAAAATCCAGATGAGTTTCAGTATGCTGCAACGGACCCATGAGTTGCTGGACAGGAATATTTGTTGGTTGCCAGTTCCAGAAAATCGTTCGCACTGCGGATAGCCAGCCGTCATCGAGTTCACCCCTTTGCAAACCCGATGGCAAGCCGATTTTTCCTACCCAGGCAGCAAGAGCTTCGCCCGGATAAGCTGCGACGAAGCTGCGCACATCGCGCAAGTAGTGGTGGCCCAATACCGGTAGGCGAAACCAGTAGAGAAGGGCCGCTACCGTCTCTGGAGCTTGCTGCATCGGGCGTCGAATGGCGGTACTCCAGCGGGCATCCCACCAGCTTCCCAGGCGAGTCCCGTTATAGGCAATGGCGATAGCGATTGGTTTTGTCGCTTCCGGCGGCAGCTCGCTTTGCCACCACGTCTCCTCACCCTGTACCTGGCTCTGTTCTGGCATGAGGGTGTGAAACGTTCCCGACCAATCCCACCAGTGAATGGTATGTTCTTTGCCCGGCTCAAGAGGGCGTACCAGGCGAATGCGCAACACGCGTACCGCATTCTGCTCATTCTCCGCGCTCTCTCTGTTTCCCGTGCTTTCTGTCTCGGTGGAGTCGATAGTCACCTCGGCCACGTTGCCGCGATCGACCACTTCGTGGACAAGGATACGAGGCTCCTGATACATGTTGTAAACGCCACGACTGAGTTTGAGCTGCGCGCCACAGCCGGTGAGT
The DNA here is from genome assembly GCA_902810755.1 of Chloroflexota bacterium. The sequence goes on along the minus strand of CADDYT010000013.1, from coordinate 7,916 downwards.
GCCTTGAGAGGAGCCGGGCGTGGCGAGAGGTGGCGCACCCAGATGTCTCCTTCCAGCACGTCCCATGTATCGATCTCCATCAGAAACATCTTTACTGGCTGTGTGCTTGCCTGCTCTTTTTCAAGTTCATCATTGCGATGCAAAGCTCTCCAACCGCTCGCGGTAAGCATTGCTGCACCCGTAATCGGCAGATCGGCGAAGGTGCGAACGCGGGTGATGGCTGAAGAAGCTGCCGGATTCTGGCCGGTTTTTATTCCCAGGAGCAGTTCGAGGCGATAGCTTTCATCAAAGTTAAAGCTGCGCGGCGTGATCGTTATCTCCTCTGTTCGCACTTCGTTGACCCCGATCTGCTCGAACGCAACCAACTGACCGCAGGCACGAATATACACCGGTTCCACCTGTGTCGGCAGCACAATCTGTAGCCGGACACCCTTCCCAAAGGTGATGGGCGATGTCCGCTCATCGGGAAGAATATGAATCTGTGATGCGAGTTCCTGCCCACCGCTCTTTGCTGGCGGCGACGTTAAGTATGGTTGCCAGAGAATCTGGTCGTTCAGGAGTACACGGGTTTGCGTGGACCAGCCCAGTGGCAGGTAATATAGCTTGACGCCCTGCTGCTTGAAGAGATGCCAGTGTCGCACCGGCGGTTCAAGGGTCAGGTCATCGGCAAGCAAGAGAAAGACTTCGCTACTCGGACGTATAACGCTTTTCCAGGGATCAAAGCGTCGGCCATTACTCTTATAAAAAGCTGTCACATCTTCATTTTGATCCCAGAGTTGCAGCGTCAGGTTCTGCACGACCTGTCCATCTGGGGCGATCAGGCTGGCGGCGAGTTGAGGCTCGATAACCGGAAGCTCTATTTCATCCGAGGGCGCGGCGCGGTAGCTTCCATCGGCTTTCCTGTAGAGACGCGCGCAGACACGCTCCGCGATGACTACTTCATAGCTTTCATCCTGCAAATCGAGCAGGGCCAGGTTTGTCAGCAAGCAGGTGAAACGGGGCGCTGATGAGAGGTCCCAGCGCAGCAGGGGAGCATCCAGAAATGGCGCTTCGCCCTCCGCGATATCCTCGCCCGTGAGGATGCCACCCTCGACCTGCTGCGGCCTGATCTTCGCCTTCTGTAGCAGGTCATGTGTCCATTCAGGCAGTACCCAGGGACTTTCACGCACAACTGCCAGTAACTGTTGCTCTGTGCAGTTGCCGCGCTGGAACAGCCGCAGCTTCTCCCAGAGCGTGGTAAAGCTCTCGCTGCGCATGCGCGGGTCTTGCAATAATTGATGGATGGAGAAGGTCTCGCCGTAACCCGCCAACCACTCGGGCAAACGGCGCATCATGCCCTGACGGGAGAAGCCGAATTGCAGGTAGATGGTATCATACCAGTTCTGCAAGCCTTGCATGCCAAAAACATGGCGCAGTTCAAGCCAGCGCGCTGCCTGCTCTACCGCGTCCTTATATGCCTGGGAGGGATAGCCCCCGGCAAACAGCACCCTGTGCGTCGTCTCGGAAAAATGGCCCCGGCTGATACTTGCCCATAATGAACGCTCCTCGGCCTCGCGGCGCGCCACCTCTGAGGCAGAGAACAATAAGAGCGTGCCAATGGCCGTCGTGTGGGAGATACGCTGGCTTCCTACCTCAAATTTGCGCCATTGCCCCTCTTCCAGGCAGCGTTGCGCCACGCCGGAAGGCAACAGGCGCATCCACTCACACAACCAGCGGAAATCCTCGTTGTCCGCTCGCAGTTCCGCCAGCGACCAGGGTACTCCCTGCAACCCCTGCCTGCGCAGCGACCATGTCCGCTGTGCGATGGCTTTCACCGCCAGATGGATAGAATTGTAGTTGTCGCCTGCCGGAATACCGGCGAAGATGTTCACTGTGTCCTGTCCTTTCAAGCCCTCTCCTGTGGCAGGAGTTCAAGGATCACCTCTTTTTTCCCCAGCAGCATTAGATAATTGCGCGGTCGTGAGAATGCAACGTAGCACAGGGCATCGCGCTGCGCCGACGACGCCGACAGGTCTTCGTCCAGTTCAGCAACGATCACCACAGGCCGTTCCAGCCCTTTGAAGCTTTGAATGGTTGAGAGGAGAATCTCGCCATGCCGCCCGCTATATTGCTCCACAAGCCGATATTTTCCGCCCAGTTCCATTCCCTGCAATTGTGAGAATTTGAGCGCCTTCGGTGTCAGCACCACCAGATCTCTTGAGTTCAATTGCTCCTCCACCAGCAACTGATGGAGCAGGCTGGCAAGTGTTTTTTTCAACTCAAGAGTGGTGCTATAAGGATACTTTTCCACGCTGCGCCCAACCGGCCCGCGCGGACGTGAGGCAAAATCGCCCTTGTAATAGGCCGCGAGGACGCGATGAACGTTGCGCGTGTTGCGGACATTCTCTTGCAGGGGATAGCGTGGCAGGTCATCGGGAATGGCTCCCCGGTTGGCATAGACGCGCTGGTTATCGTCATAGAACACGTAGAAGATGCTCTCGCGCCCTTCACGCAGGCAATCTTTCAGCGCCAGCCACCAGATATCCTGGAAATCCTGCCCCTCATCGACGATAATGGCATCAAATTTGAGATCAGGCCGCACCTCGACAGCCCTGGAAAGCGCGTCCGGGTAATCTTCGTTGAAGACGCGCTGCGCATCAGGACCATCTGACGGCGGCAGGTCAATCTTCGCTTCCTTCGCCATGCGATAGCACAACTGGTGAAAGGTAGAAACGTGCAGTTGCTCCAGCTTCGACGAAGCGGCCACTTCTGCAAGGTGATTCCCCAGCGCCTTATTGTAACAGGTGAGCAGGGTGCGAAAACCCTCCCCGGCAAGACGCTTCGCTTTCTCGACCGCCAGCGTTGTCTTGCCCGAACCGGCGCAGCCATAGATCGCGGCCCGTCGCGTGCGCTGCAACAGATCGAGCGTGCGCAGTTGCTCCGCCGTCAGGCGCAGAATTTCCTGTTCCTCTTCCTTCACCTGGATAGTCAGGGGATGAGGCAGGGTCATCGTAGGAGCCAGCAGGCGTTCCAGATCACGGATGAGCGCGTGGCCGGTGATTGTTGGCCCGCTATCGCTGGCGCGCCAGAAGCGCATGATCTCTTCCACCCGTTGCGCCAGTGTCGAGAGATGGCGACCATCAATGATAATGTCCGGCGATGCATCAGGCGGTAAGGAGACGTGCGCGACACTCACATCAGGAAAGGCGACGGCATGGCCGATAGCGATATACTGCGACGCCCGACCTGGCAGCGAGTGCAACTTATCCAGCAACGCGTACTTGCAACCAACCACCTGCCCGAAGGGGTCGATGAGATGGTCGTTGTCATTACGATCACGCGATATCCATTGCCGTTGCGCGCCTTCGTAGCGAATGCGGCCCCCTTTAACCTCAATCAGCAAGATGCCATATGTGGGATGGGCAACAATAAAATCCGTCTCCCCATCGCGCGGTGTCCCGGTTGACCTCGTGCGTCCCAACCACGCCACGTGGTAGAACACCACCCAGTCGTTTCCCAACTGCTGCGCCAGGGCATCATACAGCTTGACCTCAGCCCGTTTCGCCGGGTCGTTACGCACCTCATTCGTCAGCATTTGTGGATACATCTTTCCCATATGCTTCCCTCTCGCCGATCAAAACCCTACTTTCTGTTCCCGTTCAGAACCGCCATATTGTCCATGCGCTACCGCCGGATCAGCAGGCGACGGCACTAATCGTGTTTTATATGTCTTCCTCATCTCCATCGCCCGGCCCATCTCATCATAAATTTCCAGAATCACCCGCCTCCAGTAATGCTATGGCTTATTATCGCTTTTAGCTACCGACCATAAAAATGCGCTCTTTCAAGGCGGCACGATGCTCGGGATTGCTCATATCGAAAGCAGGAGCATGGGCTTCAGCTTCCTCTTCTGTTTCGTAGGCCTCGTAATCGGCGAGCGGGTTGCCGATGTCATGGAGCAAGGAATCCAGGTCGCCAGGGAACACGTAAACCTCATCGAGTTCAAATTCAATCAATGCCTTGTTGACAATCTCGCGCAGACGGTCGCTCATCTCAGGTCGATAGCCCTGCTGAACGAACTCTGCGAGCAGAGCATCAAGAGCTTGCTCGGCATCAGCACGGCGCGCAAGCAGTTCATCATCAGAGAGTTTGGGTCGGCGCTGCTCCCAGCTTTCCGCCATCATGGCCAGTCCGGGCAACATCTCCGCTAGCTCTTCTCCGAGCGGCGTCCTCTCTCTCGGCGTGAGTTCGTCAGGGACGCTGACATAGCGATAGTAACAGATGGCGTCACCGAAGTCAGGAAAGGGAAGCATCCCTTCACCCATTGGCGAGGAATACGACGATACGGAAATAATACATGATTCGTTTGTTAGATCCGTGTTTTCCGCTATTTCTGTCCACGAGCCATGCTCCATAGTCTGCTGCCAGCGTGTCTGGTACTCTTGAAAAGGGCGTGCCATGAAAGTGTCTTCCTCTCTAGTTGAGTTGACTGAATGCTGAAACGATAACGTTTATTGCTCTTCAAAGCCAAAGTTAGTGAACTTCAGAGTACGGCAGTCCTCGTTTCTGCAAGGCAAATGAAAAATCTCGCGTGCTTGCTTTCCCTCCCTTTATCCCCTTTCTAACTTCAACTTCTCCGACACCTCAGCCAGAATCTCATTTACCTTTGTCAGCGTCTCATCCGAGATTTGCGCGGTCGGGCCGAGTTCGATGCGCAGATGGAAGCGCAGGTTGAGGCCGACGGTCTCTTTGGTGAGGTTGCTGACCTGTTCGGCGAGGTCTTGCAGCTCATAGTCGTGCATGTCGGCTTCGGCAATCAGCGTTCCTGGGATAGAGGGCGTGGCCTCGCGAATGGTCGTTGAGGACGCCCCTTGTGTGGGACGTGCAGGCTGCTCGTGAGGCAGGCTGAGGCGCACGTGGATGGCGTTGGCATAGGTGCAGGGCCAGGTTCCCGAATCGACAGTGGTTTCCAGGAAGCGCGAGCGGATGGCGTTCTCAATAGCGTCGCGCACGATGAGCCAGGGCAATGGCTTGCCTGCTTTTGTGGAGAGGGCATTGGCAATGTCGAGGGCCGTTGCCGTCTCACCGCTCCATGCTTCTGGCAGGTTCGTGGGCAGGATGTCACGCTGCGGAATGGGCTGCGGCGGACGCTGCAACGTTGCCTCGTCGACGAGCAAGTCAGGTGGCACGTCCTCGCCGTAGAAACTGCCTCGACCTGAGAGTAGCCACAAACGTTTCTCTTTGACGGCGGCCTGCACGGCGGCGTTGACTACCTCGCGGCTGGCGGATGGGATGGCGAGCGGCTCGCTGTAGCCCTCTTTCTGGATGGAGAGAACGCGACCGGCGAAGTAGGCGTACAGATCACGCAGGGAGAGTTCGTCGCCCTGCCACAGTTCCGGCAGCGCACCGGGAACCAGCAGGGCAGGCGAGAGAGAAGCGAGCTGCGCCGCTTCAGGCAGCACGACTTCCAGCGCCGGGTCGCGCAAGGCAATCTCATCGGGTTGCTTGCGCCAGAAGGTGCGGTAGGTGTGATCGGGGCGGGGGAGCCGGAAGACGAAGAGACCGGAACGGCAACCCTCCAGCAGGGTGTCCTGGATGGCCTTGCGGTTGAGCATTTTGGGCAACTGGGCGAACTGGGCAAAGGCTTCCACCAGGTCTTTGAGGCGACGAGTTTCCTCGCCTGCTCGCCACAGGTCGTAGGGACCACCGGGGAGCAGGGCTTCGGCGGTGACAGCGGTTTCCTGAATGCGCGACTGCGGGTCGGCTTTGATGACGTTGAAGAGCGGCTCGCTGCCCACGACGACTTTGAAGGCCTGCACTTCGTTTCGGGCTGAGATGGTGACCACCATGCAGTAGGCCTGGCGCACCAGATCGGCCACCTTTGTCACCGCTTTTTTCTTCTCATCCTCCAGCATCTGCCGACGATTGCTCTCCATTTCCTGGTCTTTGAGCTGAAGTTCTACGTCCTGCCAGCCTAGCAGGTCGCGCACGGCGCTGCGCACGGCTTGCAGCCCATCAATGGAAGGTACGGCCAGCACGAGGGCATTGCGGTAGACACGCGGACTGTCCGGGCCGGTCTTCTCTTCCAGAAAACGCCTGGCCTCCTGACTGGGCCGATTGGGAGCTGAAGCGGCCTTTGGCCCCAGGATGGCGAAGTGGAACTCGCCATCGTCCTCGATGTCTCGCGGGCGTTCCGGCAGCAGGTGAACGCTCGCTCCGGCGGCGGAAGCCCCGGCGGTCAGGCTCCTGCTTTTCTGGATCTCTTTGAGCAGGTATCCCTCCACCGCCTCGTCCGAGATGCGCGAACAGGCATCGTGATGCATCTGGCGCAGATTGGGACGCGAACCGAGCCGCCAGGCTTTGGGCAGACCCCGCACATCGCTCTCGCGCTCGCGCATGGTCTGCTCATCGAGGAACCAGGAGGTTTCCGTCCAGCGCGCAAGGCCCTTTTCCAGTTCGATCTTGTCCGGCTGCGTCTGACCGACGAGCGTGAGCAGGTCGCGGGTGCGGGCATCTCTGCCGATGGGCTGCGAGTGCAGGAAGGTGGCGAAGACGGCCTGCTCCATCTCTCGGAAACGCAGCGCGGGCAACTCAAGCTGGATGTCACGCGCTTTTGACAGTTCGCCTTCCAGAATACCCGTCCATTCCTGCTTCTTGCCCTCCCACTCCTCGGTCTCGGCCACGTTGGTCAGTTCGCGGGCCGATTCGGAAAGGGCAACACTGTCAGGTTTGCCCAGAAAGACGTTGGTGGCGATGAGTGGGCTGGGATCCCATGCTTCAGCATCGCGCAGGGCGAGGGCAAAGGTGCGCAGGACGCCTCGGGTGCGCTGGAAACCCTCCATGTTCGTCCACTTCGTGTAGAAAATATCGGTCAGGTCGGGATGGAAGGGGTAGCTTTGCCAGTAGCGCTCTTCTGCTGCGCGGATATCCTTGCCGGTCTGCTCATCCAGGGCGCTGATACCGCGCAGAGCGGCCTGTACCTGGGGGCGAAAGGCGGCACGGTCGCGCAGGGACTCGGCGGTGAAGAAACGACGGCGCAGCACCTCGGCGGCATCCTCTTTGAGGACCGGTTGCACGCCTTCCTCGCGCTCGCGCCGGAAGATGGCGTAAAGTTCCTGCGTCAGTTCGCGGCCCAGCGTATCGCTCTTGTGCGGATCGGTCGCCAGCAGCGAGGCGACGATGGCGCAGGTCTCGACTTTGGTAGCGGCCTGCGTGAGATACTGGAAGAAGTCGATGATGCGCCCGCGCCAGTCGGGATGCAGTCCCACTTTCTCGCGTGCATACATGAGTACCTCGTCGATGAGGACAAGGGTGGCAAGGCCTTCGCGGCGAGGCAGGGCGAGCAGTTCGACGAGCAGGTTTTCGGCCGGGGCGCTTTCCCGTTCGGCATCTTCGCCCTCGGCATGCAACAGGCGCAGGCCATCGCTGCCCGCAAGCTGGTACGCCAGCACGCTCCAGGGCTGTTTGAGCCAGCGCCTTCTGCCGTCCGGCCCAATGATCTCCATCCCCTTCTCAGCATCCAGCTTATCGAAGGCCAGCACAGCAATGCGCGCTTTGGGGGCGCTCATGCCGATATGCTGCGTAAACTCCTGCACGGCTGGCAGGTCAGGCAGTTCTTCCGGCTGGTGTGTGAGATGGTAGAGGGTGATGAGCGTGTGCGTCTTGCCTCCGCCATAGGTCAGTTCCAACTGGCGCACCGCCTTGTCGTTCTTGCCAGCCAGCCGTAACACGACATCCTTCGCCAGCTCGCGCAGGTTGAAGGTGGGATAGGTGAACGAGAAGAAATCGGTGGGATTCTGGTAGATGGGCCGCGCCTTGCCCATCACCACATCATACAAATCGGCGGCAAAGGTCGAGAGTGAGAGTTCGCCGCTTTTGAGTTCCTCACGCAGCGTGACCACGTCATGCCACGGTTTCCATGCCAGTCTTGCCATTGT
>CADDYT010000012.1 GCA_902810755.1 Chloroflexota bacterium | reverse complement strand
GGTCTGCGGGGTGGCATGGGTGGCTTATGTGGTCTGCGGCGCGTGGCCGGGCTGTATGCAGCCTATGTGGCAGGGGGCGACTGGCTGGCATGGGGCAACTGGCCGGGTCGCCTGATGGCTTGTAGCGGGGGGCGGGACGACGGGAGCTTCAGCTTTGATAGCAGGGGACGGTGAGGCAGAAGGTGCTGCCCTCGCCGACGATGCCTGTACTTTCGACCCAGATATGGCCGCCCATCGCTTCGGTGAGCTGGCGGCAGAGGTAGAGGCCGAGGCCGGAGCCTTGTTTCGTGCTGTTGACGGCGCTGTCCAGACGCATGAATTTGGTGAAGAGGCGCGCCTGGTCTTCGATGGAGATGCCCGGCCCCCGGTCGCGAATGGAGATCAGGGCAAACCGGTCGGAAGGGGAGAGCGATGGCTGGCCGTGAGATGCTGGCAGAGAGGAAATGCGCTGGCACACATCCTCTGCGCTCACACGGGCGGCGCTGATGGTGATAGCTGTCGCGGGCGGCGTGTATTTCAGGGCGTTGCCGATGAGGTTGAGCAGAATTTGCCGCAGGCGCAGTTCGTCGACGCGGACGAGCAGATTGGGCGGTATGTCAAGCTCGATCGGACGCTGCTCACGCTCAATGATGGGTTCGAGTATCTCGACGATGAGCGCCACCGTCTGCGCCACGTCCGCTACGCTGAAGTTGAGGGTCACGTGGCTCTGGTCAACGCGGCTGATATCCATGACGTTGCCGAGTAAGAGGACGAGTTCGTCACAGGCGCGCTGCGTGTTGTTGAGGAAGTGCGCGCGCGCCTCCTCGTCAAGCGAGTCGCCATAATCGCTCAGCAGTTCCAGGTAGCCCTGCATGGCCGTGAGCGGCGTGCGCAATTCGTGCGAGGCGATCATGAGGAAGTGGTTTTTGATCTGCTCGGACTCCTGGGCCAGGCGCACCGCCTCGCGCAGTTCGTTGTGCAGCCGCGCCCCCTCGATCACCACAGCCGCCTGATTGGCGAACAACTCGAAGAGCGAGACGGTCTCTTCCGAAGGCCGCAGTCCGTCGGCAGGGCCATCCGGTGTCAGGAAGCCAAGCCACGTGTTATCGCCGCCGATCAACGGCACGATCATCAGGTCCTGCGCGTGCCAGTAGCGTTTTTCGGTCTCGGCATCAACGGTTGCCGGTGAGAAAAGCTGGACGGTCTCATCCAGCACGAAGAAAGCTTTGATCTCCTCATCCTGCCAGATGGAAGCTTCCGCCGGAATATGATACGAGTTGCTGATACGGAACTCTTCACTGGCGAGCCGCGTCACAAGCGATTCCGGCAGAGGATGCTCGCTCAGGTAAATTTCATCCTCAGGCTTACCACCCGCCAGCGCGCAATAGCGATAATAGCCTTCGCCATCGTAAAGATAGAGGGCGGCAATGCGAAATTCCAGGGCCTGGCAGGCAGCTTCACAGACGCGATTGAGCAGCGTCTCCGTGTCCATTTGCAGGCGTAGCGAAGCGCCGATATCAATGATATGGTCAAGCACTTTGCGCTGCTGCGCCAGGCGCGCCTCGTATTGCTGCATCAAAGCCGTTATATCACCGGCGATTGCGCTCACAGATGCTTCCTGCATCGCTCGCCATCCTCTCGGACTATAATCACAGCCGCCATATCCTGGAGGCATTATATCATATCCACAGGCATTAGCCATATCATGCTATGATAAAAGTACCCCCTGTAAACGTGTTATCATTCCCACTCCCACCCACTATCGTTCAGCATGCTCTGTAACGCCTGTGAGGCCGTGTGGAAGAGATCGGGGCCGCTGAAGCCCTGGTATTTTCCGGCGGAGGCGAGGTGGGGTTCGAGGGAGAAGAAGCCGTCGTAGCCGTCCTGGCGCAGACGAGCCAGCAGTTGCGGCCAGCGCGAGACGCCCTCGCCCGCCGCCACCACGCTGCCATCAGCGCGCGCATCCTTGACGTGGACGTAGCGCAGCCAGGGACGCAACTGCTCGTAGGCGTCGGGATAGGGCGTCTGCCCGCATTGAATAAAGTTGGCCGGGTCGAAGACCGCCTGCAGGCCCTCGACATGCTGCATGAGGTCAAGGCAGCGCGCGATGGTGTCTCCATAAATGTCCTTCTCGTTTTCGTGCAGCAAGACAATACCGGCCTCCTGCGCCCGTTCTGTCATCTCGCGCAGGCGCCGCAGCACTTCGTCACGCCATAACGCGGGATCAGTCCCGCTGGCAGGGGGATAGAAGGAAAAGACGCGAATGAACGGCGTGGCGAAGACACGGGCAAGTTCGATGGCGCGCTCGAAGCGGCGCAGGTGTTCCTCAAAGGGGCTATCGATGGGGACTTTGCCGATGGGCGAGCCAATGGCGGCCACGCTGATGCCCTGCGCGTCGAGCGTATGTTTGATCTGCTCGACCTGCGCGTCGCTGAGGTCAAGCACATTCGTGTGCCAGACGCCGCGCAGGTCGAGGAAGTGGATGTTTTCTCGTTGCAACACGGCGATCTGCTCATCAAGATCAGGCGAAATTTCGTCGGCGAAGGCGGAGAGGCGAATCATGAGAGCAGCACCTCCTGATGGGTACGCGCCGATTCGTAGATGGCCAGAATGATCTCAACGGTTCTGCGCCCGGCATAGCCATCGACCAGCGGCGTCCCGTTTTCGCGAATGGCGCGCAGCATATCGGCAATCTGCATGGCGTGGCCGCGAATGGAGATACCGGAAGGATTCTGGGCCGCTCCCGCCGTCTTCTCGCCCTGTTCAGCCCGCTCAACCGGCGCATTGATGCCATACGCGCCCACCTCTGCACTATCGTCGCGGGCAAGGTGCAGGTAGGCCAGTTCGTCGTTTTCGATGATGGCAGACCCCTTATCGCCAAAGATTTCGATGCGCGTGGAGACGCCTGGATAGGCTGCCGTTGTGGCGGCAATGGCGCCGAGCGCGCCGTTGTCAAAACGCAGCACGGCCACCGCGACATCCTCCGTCTCCATACGATGCGCCAGCGTATCAGTGTAAGCGTAGACGCTGCGCACCGGCCCCATCAGCCATTGCAGCACGTCGATGGAGTGGATTGACTGGTTCATCAGGACGCCACCGCCATCCAGTTGCCACGTGCCGCGCCACGCACCGCTATCGTAGTAGCCCTGCGAGCGCCACCAGGGGATCAGCGCGTTGCCAAGCACGAGCCGCCCGAAGGCCTTTTCCTGAACCAGCGCGTACACCTGCTGCGCGGCAGGGTCGAAGCGGTGCTGGCTGATGACGGCCAGCTTGACGCCCGTCTCCTGCTGCACGCGCAGCATCTCATCGAGCGCCGCCCGGCTAATCTCCATCGGCTTCTCCACAATCACGTGCCGCCCTGAGCGCATGGCCCGGATGGCGTCCTGCCCGTGCATGCCGCTCGGCGTGCAGACGGTCACAACATCCAGTTGCTCGCGGGCCAGCATCTCCGCGCTATCGCTGTAGGGCGTGGCTCCATACGCGGCGGCCAGCTTTTGCGCGCTCTCAAAAAATGTGTCGGCAACGGCCACCAGTTGCGCATCCGGCAGGCTGTCAATGGCCGCCGCGTGTAGCGGGCCAATGACGCCACTGCCGATGATGCCGAAGCGAAATTTCTCTGCCATTGTCCTCTCTTTCCTATTCCCTGTTCTCCAGTTCTTCCCGTAACGCCTGCTCCACCTCCACAAAAAATTTCTCCAACGCGGGAAGAGCAGGCTCATCAAAGGCGCCATCAAAGACCAGCAGGAAACAGTTGCGTCCCTGCTCGATCATGGCCTGCCACGTGCTGACGGCCTGCGCGCAGAGGAAGGTATCGTTATAGCTGCCCAGGATACTCCGCTCGTGCCGCCTTGCCAGCAGGCGCAGGCTGACCAGATGAGCAGGCCCGTCCATCTCGCTCTGCTCCGTCGAATGGTAGGCAGCAGGCGCGCGGCGCACCTTCAACGGCACCCCCAGCAGGCCGTTGCTGATATCGTGCAGCCGCTCTTCAAGCATCGACCAGAGAGCGGGCGCGGTCTCGCCATTGACGGTCAGGTCAAGGTAGGCAGCCTTCTCAGGCAGCGTCACTGCCTCTTGCAGCGTTCTGGCAAGCACGCGGGCCGGGGTATCCCGCATCTCAACCGGGGAAGGGGAAAAGAGCGTTACAGGGCCACTGCTCGCCACCGCCTGCCAGTCGCGTAGCGCGTCAAGCGGATTGTCCTGTTCACGCAGAACACGGGCGCGGGCCTTGTAGTTCTCAACGGCTGGCTGACCGGCGAACGGAATCTGGTTTAGATAGCCGTAGAGGGCCATAATCAATTGCCAGTCTAGAAAAGCGGCGGCAACGCCAACCAGTCGGCTCTGCGGACTCTGATCCCCCAGCCCGCTTGTGATCTGCACCGGCACAATACCACTCGGATTGTAGCCGGGGGCTTTGATAGCCAGCGACTGGCCCTCAAAGACGAGAATGCCCTTGCCGCCCTTGCCCAGACTCTCCTCCATCAACTGCTCAATCCACGGAATGAGCCTGTGCCAGTCGCCGGGGAAATACAAAAACAGGCGCACCACGCCGCCCCTGCTGAAATCGGCCAGCGTGGCAGCCAGCCGCACGGGCGACGAATGCTCCGGCTGCGAGGCGGAAAGATCGAGGTTATATTCCTTCCACGCCCGGCTTAACACGTTCTGTAGCTGGCCCGGTTCGTCCGACAGACGGGTCAGGTAGAGCGCGGCAGGCAGCAGGAAGACGCGCGTGGTGGGCGCGCTCATGCGCCCACCGGTTCCCGTGCCGCCATCCAGTTGTAGCGAGCGCGTCGGCACCTCATATTCGCGGGCAAATGTATCCAGATAGGAGCCGGGCAGCGTCATGACCAGCAGATGTTGCGCGGGCCGTAGCCCCGCCTGTTCGAGCAGATCAGTAAACCATGCCAGGTGCGTAATCGGCTCCTCCGAGGTCATGCCCATCGAGACGCCTACCATCAGCACGTCACCGAACAGGGCGCGCAAGTAATCGGCATCCACTACCTCTGCCTCTATCGGCAATGCCAGTTTTTTAGCGTCCGCTATCCTGCGCACAATCTTGTTGAGGGCGCCAGGGTCGGTGCTGTCCAGGGGATAGATGGTGAAGTGTCCCTCTTCAGAGCCATCACAGAAGCCAAGATCGGTAAGGACGCGCACAGCCATCACGGAGCCGCCCATACCGGCCCAGATGATATGCCGGATGCCGCGTTGCCAGAGGTCTCGCGCCTCCATCTCAACCGCTGCCAGCGTCTCCGGGTTCGCCAGCAACCGCTCTACGCCCTCAACCCAGTCCAGCTTCACCTCCCCATTCTCGCTGCCCAGTTCCGCCATCAGCCCCGTTCGCCTGCGCAATTGCCCGACGGCGTCCTCATCAATCAACCGTTGTAATGATGGTGAAACATATCTGCCATCCATGATATTACCGCTTTCTGCTGAAATCTTTCGGGTTCTTCAAATATGCAAATTTTTTGCTCTATACAACTTCTCCCCGGCATGGGGAACATACAATATCCCCTCATCCTCCCGGCCTTGCCACGCCTGCGGGTCGATATCATGGTAGTCGATGTAGCCAAGATCGACGCGGCGGCAGCGTTCTTCGGGGATGCCGGTAGCCAGCGTGACCTGGATACGCGGCGTTTCGATACCGGTGGCGGCGTTATACGTTCCCATGCCCTTCACATGCGTGCTGTGGGCCAGAATGCTGCCCGGCACGTCTTTGAAACGCTCCCACTGTTTCAGGAAGTAGTCGCGCACGTGATAGCCCACCTTGTCGATCAGCGGCCCGTGCGTGTAGGAGATTTCGCTGATATGCGGGGCATAGATGATGACTTCGCCGCCGTCGGCGATGGCTGGCTCGGTCTTGTACATCGCCTTGGCGGCTGTCCACAGATCATCATACATGCTCGACGGGGCCGAAAGCACGCGCTGAAATGGCCGCTCGACGGTGATGATGTTCAACTGCGCGGACAGGTCGGCTGCCCGGCTCCATGCTTCCATAGGAGAGCCGATATACAGACCGTGCAACTGATCGCCCTGCAATGCCATCGCCATGCAGAGCAAAGGCGCTGGCACAAACTCCGCCGCGCGCTGGATGACGCGCCGCACGGGCGTATCTTTGACGCCGATAGTATGCATGCTCGTCACCAGCGCGCCCAGCCAGTGCGTGAAGTTGATGATGTCCGGCCCGGCAATGCCCGGAAACAGGTATTTCGCGCCGCCGGAGAAACCGGCCACTTCATGCGGGAAGACCGGCCCGCAGATAATCAACTGATCGTACTCGAAGATCAGCCGGTTGAGCGTAACCGGCACCTCATCAACCAGCAGCCCATCGGTCAGCCGCGCCGCCTCCTCACGAGAAATGGTGCCAATCGTGCGCAGCATGTCCGGCTGCGACCAGTGGTGGTTGAAGATATGCACATTGGGATAGCGTTGCGCTCGCTGCTCCGCCGAAACGCCCACCAGCCGCTCGATAGCCTCCTCCGGCATCGGCGGATGCGTCCCCAGCGCAATCAGATAATCCAGTTGCGCAACGCGCTGTCCCAGCTGTTCATAAAGCAGGCGAAAAAAGAGCGGAATCGGCGCTGTGCGCGTGCCATCAGGTATAATGACCAGCACGCGCGTCCCATCGACCGGCAGCCGCTCGCAGGCCGAAGCCACCAGTTCGCGCACAGCCTCATCCGTCAATATCTCAGTTGTCGAACCTTTGCCCTGAACCGTATCCATACTCTTTATAATACCGCATGGACGCAATCACAGCTCTGCCTCCCGGTCTCCGGCTTGAACCTTTTTCGTTGGGCTAGAGTGTCAGGTCAGGAAGCTCTACATCAGGCTTCATTAGAAAATTCGCTATTCCTCTCAAGTTGCTCCAGCATAAAATAGACACATTGCCGCGTCTCCGGCAGCGTCGCGGCATGATCGACGTTCTCGTCTCGCCAGGCCTCGCGCCAGACAGGTGCCGACCGGATCAACACCGCCCACGCTGGAAACTCCTTTTCCGCCCATGTAGCAGCCTGCTTCTTTGAAGCAATCTCTCCCTCCTTCAGTGCGTAGCAAGCCCGGCACAACGTCAGAATCGCGTAGGCTTGCGAGGGCCGCGTGTGTACCTCATCGCGTATCCGCTCTCTCCACGCCATCGCATATTCCCGCACGCCCTGTAGATATTCTTCCTTCGCAATCGGGCCAATGATGGACGCAGGTGGCGGGCCAGACAGCGTGATGCCTTTTTCTCGCACAACATACCAGTTCATCAACCAGCCCTTTCCCGCCTCAATGATATGAAATGGCTCGCCCGGACTCATAATGCCTATTGCTGTATTCTCCGTCCTGAACGTCTTCAATCCCTGTTCAGAAAGATACGCTATCTCAATGCGGCCCTCCCACTCTCGATATTGCTGGATCAGCTGCTGATGCAACTTCTCTAAGGCCGCAAACTCCCCCTCATCAATATCAGCCGCCAAAGCTGCCAGCAAATCAATATCGCTGCATAGCGGGTCAAAATCGCCCGTCACAAGCGAGCCGTAGAGGTACAGCCCGATCAGCTTCTCGCCCAGAACCTTCCGCAATCCCGCCAGAAACTGTTCCAGCAACGCATTAACCTCAGCATACGGCGTTGGCTCAGTTCGCATCATAGTGATTCAACCTTTCGCTGCTCCCTCGCTACAACTTCGGCGCCTACACACCGCTAAACGCCGAAAATCCGCCATCGACCGGCACCACAATCCCCGTTACAAAAGCTGAGGCCGGGCTGACCAGCCAGAGCAGCGTTCCCACCAGATCATCCGGCGCGCCCAGTCGGCCCATCGGCGTATGGCTGACAATCGCCTGCCCGCGCGGCGTCAACGCCCCACTGCCAGCCTCCGTGACCAGAAAACGATTCTGCTCCGTCAAAAAGAAGCCCGGCGCGATAGCATTGACGCGAATCTGCGCGCTATACTCCTGCGCCATATACACGGCCAGCCACTGCGTAAAATTGGCAACGGCAGCCTTTGCCGCGCTATAAGCCGGGATGCGCGTCAGCGGGCGCAACGCATTCATCGAAGTGATATTGACAATGCAGCCCCTCCCCCGTTCGGCCATGCCGCGCCCGAACACCTGGCACGCCAGAAATGTCCCCATAAAATTCAGATCAAAGACGCCCTCCACCGCCTGCAAATCCAGCTCAAAAAAGGAACGCTCAGCCGAAGTCGTCGCCAGCGGCCTGTTGCCTCCTGCCGCATTGACCAGGATATCCACCGCGCCAAAGGCCGCATTCACCTGCTCCAACGCGCTCTCCAGCGCCCCCCGCTCACTCACATCGCAGGCAATGCCAATCGCCTCCCCACCCTGCGCCCGCACCTCCTCGGCCACCCGCGCCGTCGTCTCGCTGCGCAGCCCTACAATAGCTAGACGCGCCCCTGCCTGAGCAAGCCCGCGCGCCATCGCCTTCCCAAGTTCTCCACTACCCCCGGTGACAACGGCTGTCTGGCCCTGTATGTCAAAAAGAGCGTGATCGACTGGCATATGTTGCTCCAATGATGATTGTTGGTTGACGAAAATCCTGTTTTCGTTATACCGCACGATGAAGGAATGGGGCAAGGAAAATAAGAGAACCGGGAAAATATGGTTGAGTTGAAGATGGGTTATGAGAAAATATTAACAAGATTGGACGGCACGGATACCAGACTAGAGAAACAGAAAAGTCTAAATCAGTGTAAATTGTAGCTAGAAGCTGAAGCTTCTTACTGGCTCTCACCAATAGCAGGAATCAAAAAGGCCCGGACGGCGCACTGTTTGTGCCGTCCGGGCCTTTTGCGTACATAACAACCTCCTTCTATTCTATCACTTCTTGCGAACACATCTTATTGACAAAACCTCTTCACTATAATAAAGTCTCGACAGCAGCTTTTATTCGTAGATGAGGAAAGCAAGTATGACGGATCAGAGCCAGCAGCAGGCAGGTAATCGGAGTACGGCGGCGTACAGAAATTTGATCGACGCGCCTACAGATGAAGATTTGCTGAAATTTGAGCCGACCGTTCAGGCTCTTGCGAAAAGCATCTTAGAGACTATCGGGCCGGAGGCTTCCCCTACTCAGTCACGCGGCTATGGCCTGACGATTGGCGTCTATGGCGAGTGGGGCAGCGGGAAAACCAGCTTTCTGAAGATGGTGGAAAAAAATATTAAAAGCCTCTATCTGCGGGAAACGCTGGCGCAGAAAATCAGGCAGCAGGCAAAGGGACGGTCCCTGAATGCCAGGGAAGTCAGGCGGCAGGTCGAGAAGAAACTCGGGCAGATGAGCGAGAAAGAGCGGAAAAAGCTCGAGGAGGAAGGCATTACGCCGGTCTGGTTTGAAGCCTGGAGATATGACCGCGAAGAAAACCTGTGGGCCGCCTTGCTACAGACGATTCTCAACCGCATCAGCGATCAGAGTACGTGGTATCGTCGAGCGAGGGCAAAGACGCGAATCTGGTGGAAAGACCTGCGCTTCCGCGATGGCACCTGGGGAATCCTCAAACAATTGTTGTTGTTCGTGCTGCGGTTGCTGCTCATCGCCGGGAGTATCTACGCGCTTTTTAGCCTTTACGCGGTGATGACGGGCCAATCGCTTCTCTCCCTGATACAACATGATCAGATTCCATCTGGCCTTACGCCTTTGAATATCATCATCGCCATTTTTATTCTCGCGCTGGCAGCGGACCCGTTTAAATGGATCGATTTCCTGAAAGGCGAAATCAGCTTCGATTTTTCTAAATTTGAAAACAAGCCAAAATTTGTGGAGCATATCGCCTTCGTAGATGAGTTTACCGAAGAGTTCCGGCAAACTGTTCACCTGCTTGCCCCGAAGCCGCTTGTCGTCATTATCGATGATCTGGATAGATGCCTGCCGGAAAAAGCGATTCAGGTTCTCGAAGCCATCAAGGTCTTTCTGGATTTTGACCGCTGCGTCTTCCTGCTGGCGCTGGATAGAAAGATGGTCGAGCGATATGTCGCCTTCAAATATAAAGACATGATGGAGCTAGATGAAAAGCGGTTCCTCTTTGTGCAGCGAGGCGTGTTTTTCTATGAAGATTATCTCGATAAGATCATCCAGATGTCCATTGCCGTACCGCATATGGGCGAAGACGACATCGAAGGTTTCATCGAGCGGTTGAATGTAAACGACGAGGATATAGATATCAAATTCTGTGCCAGTATCTTCCGTACGTTGTCCCCGAACCCACGCAAGATCAAACGGGCGCTCAAGACATTTCTCTTCGTGCGCAATCTGATCGATGAGAAGGATAGACCCAACATTGATCTGCTCATGCTGGCCAAGCACATTCTGTTGCACTATCAATACCCGTACCTGTACGATATGCTCACAGAAAAGGCCGGGCGGCTGGCACAATTAGAAGCCTATTACGGCAATGAAACGCCCGAAGCTCTGGCCCAGGCCGTGCGCAAGGATGCAGAACTGGAAGAAATTATCCAGGAGGCCGAGAAACATCCCGGCTTCCGCAAGATTTTTGAGGCCAGAGATGAACGTGGCAATGCAGTAAGCTTCAGCAGTGTGACATCACAACAGTACGAGAAATATGTTGCGCTGGTGAGCAGAGTCCCCAAAGTGGCATCACCGTTAGCCCTACCCCGTACAACAGGTGGAGAACCTGCCCCTGGTACTCCTGGCGCATACATCCAGCCTGTCTGGAACATGCCCTTTCATCGTAATCCCTTCTTTACCGGGCGAAGGAAACTGCTGGAGACATTGCATGAAAATTTCACGCATGCGAAGAAACAGAAGCAGGCTATTAGCGGCCTGAGCGGCTCCGGCAAGACGCAGATCGCGGTGGAATATGCCTATCGCTATCGTAACGAGTACCATTACATCCTGTGGATGAATGCCGCCGACGCCAATGCGCTGGCTTCCGATTTTGCTATAGCTGCGAATTTGCTGCACCTGCCCCAGCGCACCATTCAAAATCAGGAGCTGACCATCGCCGCCGTGAAGCAATGGCTCAACGATCATCATGGCTGGCTGCTCATCCTTGATGATGTCGAGGATATTGATATGGTGAGCAAATTTTTGCCCACCGGCGATGGTGGGCATATTCTGATCACAACGGGCGCGCAGGCTGTCGGCCCTAACTTCAACCTTATTCGCATCGAGCCAATCGATAAAGATGAGGGGATACTGTTGCTGCTGCGCCGCGCGAAGCTGCTGGCGCCCGATGCATCGCTGGACGCGGCCTCCGAGCAAGATAAGGCGCAGGCGGCGCAGATTGTCGAGGCGATGGATGGGCTTCCACTCGCCCTCGACCAGGCAGCGGCCTATATCGAGGAGACCAAATGCAGCCTGACCGACTACTATAATCTCTACCAGAAAAATAGTCTGGAACTTTTACAACGCCGCAGCAGCCTGCAAGCCGATCACCCGGAACCCGTTGCCTCCTCCTTCCTCCTCTCTTTTGCAGAGGTGCAGCGAGCCAGTGATACCGCTGCCGACCTGCTACGCCTGACAGCCTTTCTCGCCCATGACGATATCCCTGAAGAGTTGATTACAAAGGGAGCGCCCTACTTCGAGCCGCCCTTGCGTACAATCGCCACCAACCCTCTGGAACTCGACAGGGCATTCGAGGAGCTGGGCCGCTACTCTCTGCTGGCGCGCGATCTGGATGCGAAGACGATGCGCATTCACCGCCTGGTGCAGGCAGTCCTCAGAGATCAGATGAGCCGGGAAGAGCAGGAGAGATGGGCAAGACAGGTGGTGCTGGCCGTTAATCAGGCATTTCCCGCCGAGGTGAAGGAGGCAACCTGGCCAATCTGCGAGCAATACCTTCCCCATGCGCTCGTCTGCCAGCAACTCATCGCACAATTCCATTTCAACATGCAGGAGGCAGCAAACCTGCTGTACAGAACAGGGGCTTACCTGTTCGACCGCTTACAACTGGAGCAGGCGGAAACCCTCTATAACGATGCGATCGCTATTCAGGAAGAAGTCCTGGAACCCAACCACGTTGATCTTGCTCGCAGCCTTAACGGCCTGGCGCTGCTCTACGTCGCCCAGGGCCGCGATACCGACGCGGAACCACTGTATCAGCGCGCGCTCGCTATCCGTAAGGCTTCGGGCAGCAGCCCGCGGGAAGTGGCTCAAAGCCTGCATAACCTGGCCGGTCTCTATTTCAGCCAGGGCCGGTACAGTGAGGCGGAAGATTTTTACAAACAGGCGCTCGATATTCACCTCCAGCAACCCGATGGCGGGCAAGCCGAGGCAGTCACCGAATATATCAGTCTGGCCGATACCTACCGTTTCTGGCAAAAATATCCTCTTGCCCACCAGTACTACGAGACTGCCCTGGACATTCTCGAAGACACCGTAGGAACCGAACATATCAGTTTCGTCACCACCCGCAACAATCTTGCCGCGCTTTATGAGGAGCAAGGCCAGTACGATAAAGCCGAAGCTCTTTATAAAGAGATACTGGCGACCTATGAGAAAGCCACCAGGCCTGATTACCCCAACATTGCCAGTACACTGAATAACCTGGCGCGGGTCTATCAGAAGCAGAATAAATACGATGAAGCGATGGCCTATTACCAGCGGGCGCAATCTATCTATGAGCAAGATCAGGAAAGCGATCGCTTTTACTGGACCACTATCCTCAACAACCGGGCCTTACTGTATCAAGAGCTAGGACAGTACGATAAAGCTGAGGCCAGCTATCAAGAAGCGATTGCCCTCTCTAAGCTTCTTCTGCCAGATGACCCCAAACTGGTAGACATTCTGGACAATCTGACCGCGCTTTACGAAGAACAGGGCCACTACAATAAAGCTGAGGCCAATTATAAAGAGGCATTGCGCATCCTGGATAGCAGTGAGCAAATCCGCAAGGCAAACTATCTCCTCCTGGCAAAAACACTGGAAAATTATGCGAAGCTGCTACGCAAAAGCGGGCGAGCAGCAGAGGCAGAAAAGCAGGAAGCGCGGCGAAAACAGATACTGGAGGAATATGGCGGGAAAAAACCGGCAAAATAACGCAAAAAAGGGGATTCTGAAAACGGAGAAGAAACACATCAGCCAGAATAAGTCATTCCTCTGGCTGATCAATCAAACTTTTGGCGGCACTCTCGATTCACTACCAAAATCCATAATGAGTACCTGATGAGTCCCTTGATTGTACCCCTGTACGATACCTCTGGGTAGCGTTTTATACTGCCCCTCCGGCGCCTGCTCTGGTTCTATATGGTCCAGCAAATTTCTGGCTATTTGCACAATCTCCTCATCCTGCACGACATCCGCATCCACCAGCGCCTTTTTGAGTTGTCTGCGCGTGTCCATTGAGAGTTCTTGTTCGTACTCTTCAAGCGCAAAATCGTTTACCTTCTTATCTTCAAATCTACGCGAGATTCTTGCTCGCAAATCCTGATAAATCTCTTTCGCTTTCCCGTTCGTTGTCGTCGCCATAGCCTGAACGCTGGCGCCAGTACCTAAAGCGATGAGTACGGTAGTTAGTGGATCCATATGGAACCTCCCGAAACGCTGGCACATCTCTGTCAGATTCTGTGCAACTTCTGGCATTTCTTCTGGATTAAGTATATCATAAGGGGACATTCTTTGTACAGGGCAAAGCTCATACTTACCGTCACAACCCGCTCACAATGCTCCAGGCGCACAAACCCTCTAGAAAATCCAGCCAACATGAAGGACGTACAGAGCGCCATAAAATAGCAGGGAAGGTTTCATCCTGCTATTTTGTGGACAAGAGCAAACAAACACAATATGAAATACTGGTTGCTTAAAGCGAAGTTCGTAAGGATTGAACTGCCGGGCGAGCGCCAGGCTCGCCCCGGCCCTCGCCAGCTCCATGCCGCTGAACCGCGCGGTAATTTGCTGGCGAGAGACTTTACGGTATGCCCGTGAAAAACATGAGACAGGATGAGCATTTGAACGATATACCCAAACATCCTGTCCGCTCTTTGGGCAAACTGTCCATATCAAAGCGCGCTGGTTGCGCATATACTATCACCATGAACAAGGCACTCGAACAACCGGCGCCAGGTAGCGCCGTCCTCCCTCGTTTTTTCATCTATGCCGGTATCTGGTTCGCAGTCTTTAACTGGGGTGCGTCCTTTGTGGCGGCACGCTTTTTGCTGCACCCGGATTCTCCGGGGCTGGTGGCGCTCAGTCCGACGCTGCTGGCGGCCCTGCGTTTCAGTATTGCCTCGCTCTTTTTCCTGGCGCCGCTGCTACGAGCCATCGTGCGACGGCAGCTTTCCCTGCGCGATATCGTGTTGATGTTGCTGCTCGGCCAGCTGGCTTTTTCAGTCTATTTCTGGATGCAATATACCGGCGTGCAACAGACAAACGCCAGCATTGCCTCGATTCTGGTGGTGGGCCTCATTCCGACCTTTACTGCACTGCTGGAGCCTGTTTTCGGCAAGACGCGGCTGGCTCTCTCGCTCTTCGCCGCGCTGCTGCTCGGTTTCATCGGCGTCGCGCTGATCGTTTTTCAACAGCCGGTGACGCTCACGCTCCACTCCGGCTTTCTCTTCGGCGTTCTCTGCCTGCTGGGCAACGCCCTCTGCTTCGCCCTCTATTCTCATTTGAGCAAACGCTGGCTGCGCGTGATGTCGCCCGTTGTGCTGACCGGCGGCACCATGTTCGGCGGCGCCTGCGGGCTGATCCTGCTCACATTGCTCGACCCTGTGCAGAATCGCTGGCAAGATGTCATGCAGCTCAATCCGGGGCAGTGGCTGGCGCTGCTCTTCCTCGCCCTTGTCTGCTCCGTTCTCTGCTACTTCGCCTACAACACCGCCCTGAGCAAGCTGGATGCCTCGCGTGTGGCCGTCTACATCTACTTCGAGCCGGTCGTGACCGTTGTGTTGAGCATTGTTCTGCTCGGCGAGCAACTGAGCTGGCAGATTGTGCTGGGCGCGCTCTCCATTGCCTGCTCAATCGTTCTTGTGACGTGGCTGAAACGGAGAGGGTATCAAGAAACCTCTACGGGTGTCCAGCCGCAAACAGATTGAGCAGCGAGCCGATGAGGATACACAGGTCAGCGAGGGAAAATCGGCGAAATAGATGCAGACCTGCCCGACTGTGTATTTCTAACAATGCAATTATGGCATATAATGACAACTATAGCGACGTTTCAGGAAGGCTTCTATCTCCTATCTACTGAGGGGAAGCGACAATTTCGCGGCTTGAAGGCGAGGGATATCTATGCAGGAATTTCGCTATACAGGCTTTGCGCAGGAAATTATTTTTGGGGCCGGGACGCTGGCGCAACTGGGGCAGGCGATTGACCGCTTCGGCTGGCGGCGGGTGATGCTCTGCTCGGCGCAATCACAGCGTCGCAACGGGCATATTACGTCCGTTGAGCAGGCGCTGGGGGAACGGCTGGCAGTCGTGTATGAGCATGTGCAGCCGCATGTGCAGGATTTCCAGGTTGAGGAGGCGCTGGCGCTGGCGCGCGAACGTCAGGTCGATGCCATTCTCGGTCTGGGCGGCGGCAGCCCGATCGGTATGGCAAAGACGGTGAGCTTCGCGCTGGAGAAGCGGGGCGAAAAACAGGCCAGTTCGCCCATTGCGCAGCCGTTCGTGCCGGTCATCGCCATCCCCACGACCTATGCCGGATCGGAGTTGACGCCGGTCTATGGCATTACCGAGCATGTCGACGGGCAGGCGCGTAAGGTGACGGTCAGCGATGTTCGCATCGTCCCTAAGCTGATTATCTACGACCCCCTGCTCACGCTCGATCTGCCGCCGGAGTTGACTGCTTCGACCGGCATCAACGCACTGGCGCACTGCATCGAGGCGTTGTACTCGATTACCCGCAACCCGCCCTCTACGGCGGTCGCGTTGAGCGGCGTGCGCGCCATCACCTCGTCACTGCCACGCTGCTACGAGTCAGGGGATGATCTGGAAGCGCGCACAGAGATGCTCAACGGGGCTTTGCTGGCCGGAATGGCGCTGGCCCACGTCTCGATGGCGCTGCATCACGGCCTGTGCCACGTGCTGGGCGGCAGCACCGGTGTGCCGCATGGCATCGCCAACAGCATTATCCTGCCCCATGCCATGCGTTTCAATCTGGATGCCACTGCCACGCTGCTCGCGCCCGCCGCCGAGGCAATGGGCATCGCGACAACAGGGCGCAGCGCGGAGGAGGCTGTCCAGGAAGCGATCCAGGCCATCTACACGCTGATTGGAGACATGCATCTGCCACAGCGTCTGCGCGACGTTGGCGTGCCAGAAAGCGACCTGCCCCACCTTGCACAGCTTGCGCTTTCAAACCGCAGCGTCCAGAACAACCCCAGACCGGTGAGCAACGCCGTGCAGCTTGAAGCAATTTTGCGAGCGGCATGGTAAACACAGGGAAGCTACTTCCTAAAATATAGCGTATAATTTAGGAAGATAGAGTGGCATTGCGAACAGGCGCGAATTGAAGCGATCCGGCCCTCAGGTAGGCCACCTGCTGGCTGGCCCCGCCCTGGCCGACCATCCACAGACTGGCTTGCCGTCGGCAGACCAGCCGACAGGCCACCCGCAAGGGGTGGCCCTACTATACTACCAGCGTCGTGGGGCCAGAGATGCCGTCGCGTATAGTAGGGCCACCCCTTGCGGGTGGCCTGCTCGGTGGCTGGCCTGCTCGGTGGCTGGCCTGCCGGTCGGGCTGGCCTGCCGGTCGGGCTGGCATGGCGGGTGGCCTGGTCGGTGACTGGCCTGCCGGGTGGCCTGCCGTGACTGGCCTGCAGCGCGGTGCCTGTATGGAATTGCATGGTATACCATTAAAGAGGGAGGCAGTAATGACTGTTATTCAGACGCAGGGAGTGCATCATATCACTTTCGTCGGCTCGAACCGGGAGGCGACCATCGATTTCTATGAGGGCGTGCTGGGCATGCCACTGGTCTTCGAGCAGCCCAATCTGGACGTGCCGAATGAAACCCACCTGTACTTTGATCCGGGCGACGGGCGGCTCATCACCTTTTTCGTGCGACCGGAACGCACCAACGACCCTACCCCTAACCCTGAAGGCATCGGCAACCTGCACCACCTGGCGCTGACGGTCTCGCGCGCCACCTATACCCAGGTCGCCGAGAGGCTCAACGCGCGCGGCATCTGGAACACCGGCAACATTGATCGCGGCTTCATGGACTCGATCTACTTCCGCGACCCCAACGGGCAGTTGCTCGAAATGGCCTGCTTCAAGTTTGTGCCGCCGGAGGGCTACACCGTCTCTGATGTGCTGGCAACAGCCCATCGGCTGCGCATCGCCGCCGGAGACTACGCCATTGCCGACAGGCACATTGCTGACGCCATCGCTGAATTGACGCAGCGCAGAACACGTTCGCTCACGGCGGGAACGGCTACACCGGCGACCCCATCAACGGAGGCGTCTGCGGTATGACTATGCCTTCCGACCTTGAGGCGCAGCATGTGGGTACATTCTGGCTGCTCAATCTTACAGAGGCCGAGCCGCCAGTGGTCGCAGCCCGCGTGCCGGTCACCTTCCAGCGCGCCCGGTCGGAGGATACAGCCGAACTGGCGCAGGCAATGGGGCTGGATGACCCGGATGAAATCCTGCGCCGTTTCGCGGCAGGCAAGTGGTGCTATACCGGCAGGGTTGATGGCAGACTTGCCACCTATGGCTGGGTCACATTCGATGAAGAGGAGATCGGTGAACTGGGGCTGAGCATCCGTTTGCAGCCGGGCGAGGCATATATCTGGGACTGCGGCACTCCCCCGGCTTATCGCGGGCAGAGGCTCTACCCGGCCCTGCTCTCCTCTATCATTACCGGGTTGCGCGCTATGGGTCTGCGCCGCGTCTGGATCGGCGCGGATGCCGACAACGTGGCTTCGCAGCGCGGTATGGAACTCGCCGGTTTCCGCCCCATCGCCGATTTCCTGCTGGCCCACGCCCCGGATACGCGCCGTGCCTGGTTACGGGGCTGCCCGGACGCGACAACACAGGAAGTGCAGGATATTCACGTGGCGATTTTTGGAGAAAAGAGAGAGGTATGACTGAAATTTCCTCTTCTATCCCCGGCCCACACCGGGGTCAACCGGTACTGGCGGCAGGCGCGCCGCTTGAGCAGGCGCGAGCTGCCATGATTATGCTGCACGGGCGCGGCGCAACGGCGGAAAACATACTTGAGCTGACCGACCTGCTCAAACAGCCTGATTTCGCCTATCTCGCGCCGCAGGCCATCCACAATGCATGGTATCCGAACAGCTTTCTCGCGCCCCTCGCCAGCAACGAACCCTATCTCACGTCCGCACTGGCCTTCATCTCGGCTTTGCTCGAACACGTGCAGCAGAGGGGGATACCGCTTGAACGCGCCATGCTGCTCGGCTTCTCACAGGGCGCGTGCCTGGCAAGCGAGTTCGTTGCGCGCAACGCTCGCCGCTACGGCGGCGTTGCCGTTCTGAGCGGCGGGTTGATCGGCCCGGAGGGAACGTCGCGCGATTATGCCGGTTCGCTGGACGCCACGCCTGTCTTCCTCGGTTGCAGCGATGTCGATTTTCACATCCCCAAAG
This sequence comes from Chloroflexota bacterium, assembly GCA_902810755.1. Next base: position 47,253 of record CADDYT010000012.1, on the reverse strand, counting down.
AGCGCGTCGAGCTTTCGGCTGAAGTCTTGCAACGCCTGGGCGGCAACGTCACCTTGCGCCTCTACCCGAACATGGAACATACCGTCAATATCGACGAGATGCGCTTCGTGCGCGAGATGATGGCGGCAATCCCACCGAGGTGAGAGTTTAACTTCACTGATTCGCGAATCAGGGTCATTCCAGTACATTGCTATGGGATGACCCTGCTTCCCTTTCTGCATCAGAAGAGTGATATCTACAACCGTCTCTACTTACAATTCTGGTAATATTTCACATTTTGGAGAAAAAACCCTGCTATTGTATTGACAGGATGCTCATTAGCGGATATAACTATGTCAGTAAGCAAGGTGCCTTTCACGAATAAAGAGGATGTTTATTGCTCTGAGGCGGATAGTTTTTCACATTCGCTACAAGAAAGGTGATCTCATGAAGAGCCAGAGGCCATCACTTCCTACGAGGCTGTTCCAGGGGGGCCGAAAAGGCATTACCATTATCGGTGTGCTGCTCGTGCTGCTCGTTGCGGGCCTCACCATCGGCGCATTTGCCCTCGCTCATCCAGGGAAGAGCGCGTCGGCGAACACCGTTCTGAATACCTATGTAAGCGCCGGAGACGGCACGCTCTACAAGCTGAGAGGCAACAGTGGCACAGCTTCCTGGCATGTCCAGGTAACGGATCGTAATCTGCCCGCACCTCCCGCCGTTGCTAACGGCACCGTCTACCTCAGTACGCTCAGTGGAAGCGCCTACGCACTGGATGCCGCGACAGGCCAGACGAAATGGTCGGTCAAGCTCGACGGCAACATCATCTCCTCACCTGTCGTTGTCAACAACGTTGTCTATGTTGGCTCCGATAATAACTACATCTACGCGCTCAACGCCAGCACGGGCAGCACGATCTGGCGCTTTGATGCGGGCGTGGGAAATGAAACCGTTGTGACCCGCAGCGTCGCCGTCGCCAACGGCATCGTTTACGGCAGTTCCTCCGATCTAACCGACCACAGCTACCTTTTCGCCATCAATGCCAGCACAGGCCAGCAGGTCTGGCGCGTCAAAGTGTACGACCAGCTTTTTACCGATGTGCAGGCCGTCAATGGCGTAATTTACTTCGCCTCCTCCGCCATTACGAAAGAGGGTGGGCCGCGCACAACCGATAGCTACGTCTATGCATATGATGCCAGCACAGGCAAACGGCTCTGGATTTCGGGGAAAATCGGCAATATGATTCTCTCTGCCCCGACCATCGCTAACGGCGTGGTCTATGTCGGCTCGGAAGATAGCTATGTCTACGCCCTCAATGCCAGCACGGGCGCGCGCCTCTGGCGGCACCAGTTTGGCGGGCCGATCTATGCCAGCCCGATTGTCGTCAATGGGACGGTCTATGCAGGTATTGCCAGCAATCCGAGTACGACCGCGCCAACCACCACCAGCGATGCCACCACCACTTCGGGTTCCATTGCCGCCCTGAATGCCTCAACCGGCAACCTCATCTGGCAGCAGCCGGTCAATAACTATACCGGTACATCCCTGGCATACGCAAACAGCCTGATCTACTTTGGGACAAACGCGAATGCTGTCTACGCGCTCAACGCCGCCAGCGGCCAGCAAGCATGGAGTTTCCAGATGAGCAGCGCAGTGCCATTCGACAATGCCCCTGTCAGTGTCGGGCCATAGGCCACGTGCATAGATCAGATTGAACAGGCTACATTGTCAATTGCGTCTTCCATGGGGATTGTAGAAACTCGCTTTGACACGCAGGCAGGCTCTTCCTGCACCTTCTGCCTGTAAAAGCCAGGAGCATACAGTTCTTCCGGCCCCTCACATAAGGAAAGTGATACGAACATGAAGGAAGCAAAAAAGGTACCGGTCGGATATACGCTCATACAAAAAATCTGGCAACTGAGGCTGCGCGTGGCTGGTATGGCGTTTGCTGCGCTCCTCTTCGTCTTGCTGGCGCCAACGCTGGCCTACGCTGGCAGCGGGCCGGACTGGCCCACCTACCAGAACGAAATTGGCCGCAGCGGTGATAATAGCGCGGAAACGACCATCAGCCCGACGACGGCCCCCAATCTCAAGCTCCACTGGATGCATAGCGCCGCCGGGTCCATCTCGACACAGCCGGTTGTCGCCAACAACCTGGTCTACTGGGGTTCCTGGGACAACGGCACCGAACACACCACCAATTTCAGTAACGCTCGCATCTGGACCTACAATACCGGCGTCACGACCGATAATAGCTGCATCCCGACGACAGCCGGGATAGCCAGCACGACAACGGTTGCCACCGTTCCTATCAACGGCACCTCTACTTCAGTTGCCTTCTTCGGCGGCGGCACCGCCACCATGTACGCGCTCAACGCCCTGACCGGCAAGCTGATCTGGAGTACCAACCTGGGGTCATCGCCCAGCCACTTCATCTGGAGTTCGCCCGCCGTCTATAACGGCAGCGTCTATATCGGCGTCTCCTCTTTCGGCGACTGCCCGCTGGTCGCGGGACAGGTAGTGCAGCTAAACGCCTCAACGGGAGCCATTCAGCACATCTTCAACACCGTTCCCTCCGGCTGCGTGGGGGCTGGCGTCTGGGGGTCGCCCACCATTGACCCGGCGGGAAATGGCGGGCAAGGAGCAGTCTACATCACCACCGGCAACAATGGCAGTTGCTCCAGCTCTGAGCCGTATGCCTATGCCATCGTCGAACTGAGCGCCGCCAACATCTCTACGGTCATTGGCTCCTGGTCGGTGCCGTCCTCACAGCAGGTCAGCGATAGCGACTTCGGGGCCACGCCAACGCTGTTCACGGCCAACGGGCAAAACATGGTTGGCGGCGTCAACAAGAACGGCATCTTCTACGCATTCAAACGCGACGCGCTGGGCAGCGGGCCTGTCTGGCAAACGCGCGTCGGCAACGGGGGTGATTGCCCGCAATGTGGCACGGGCAACATTTCCCCCGCCGCCTGGGACGGCACCACGCTCTATGAGGGCAGTGGCAATATCACCATCAACGGCAAAGCCTGCAAAGGAAGCGTCGACGCCATTAATCCGGCTAACGGCAGCTTCATCTGGCGCCATTGCCTGAACGATGGGCCGGTGCTTGGGCCTATCGCTGTCGCCAATGGCGTGGTCGCCGCCGGGCAGGGACGCTACCTGATGGTTCTTGCCGCCTCGAATGGGAATACCCTCTATCGCTTCGAGGATACCAACAGCGGCTCCCTGTTCTACGGCGGCCCGTCGATCTCGCACGGTGTCATCTACATCGGCAATATGGATGGCCGCCTCTACGCCATCGGCACCTGATCCTCCGAGATGCCTCATATAGACAACGAAACCAGAGCAGGGCCGCGAAAACCGTTTTTCGTGGCCCTGCTCTTTCTGGCGGTACTGTGACCGTCGTCGGCAAAGGGCGTATTTCATTTTTTGCATGCGCCACCAACAAGCTGTCAGCAGGGAAAGGTAGACGCCTTCATCGATTATTCCCTGGTTCGGAGAAATCGTGCTGATAACGGCCCATCTTCGCAAGCACGATATGCTGACCAAAATCACGTAGCGCGTGCGTTTTGCGCGACGGCGCTTCGGACCCTACGAGATGATCGACTTTCTCGCTGTACTCTTCGGCTATGCCATCAGTGGCGAAACGTACCCTGGAGGAGTTCTACCAACACCTCCAGCCTTTTGCGGATCCGTTCACGGCCTCATTTGAGCGCGATCACCTGCCTTCCCGTTCGGCGCTCTCCCGCTTTTTCGCGGCGTTGGCTGTAGCGGTCATGGAGACATTCCAGCGCCCACATGGCTCCATCAGCGATGGCGTCTATCAGAAACTCGTCTCTCAGCTCGTTTTCTTCCATGTTCGTCTTTCACGTTCGAGGACGTTCCTTTCCAGTCAGTTCAGCCTGGGCCGTTCTATAGCACATGCAACGATGGCCGGTAGTTTCAACGCATTTTAGTAAATCATAACCAGATCACACATGGACTACTCATTCGGGGTACCGGTCTCCCACTTGCCGAGAAGCAGGAGGAGCAATAGCCGGGTGAGTGGTGAGAGATACTTACCACTGCGGCTCACCAGGTAGTAGGTCTGCCGTAACGGCACGTCTGCGAGGCGGACGGAAGCAAGCAAGCCCGCTGTGACTTCAATGCTCACAGCTGCTTGTGGGAGGATGGCAACACCAAGTCGGGCCATCACCGCCCGCTTGATTGCCTCCATGTCCCCGATTTGCATGGTGACACCTGGGCGGACCCCGGTTCGGTGCAGCACTGTCTCGACAGCACTGCGGGCGTCGGAGCCTGGCGCAGTCCACAAGAGCGTCGCCTTCGTCAGGAAATCCAGAGGTACCTCACCCAGCCCAACCCAGGGGTGTCCTGATGGAACGATCAGAAGTAGCTCATCTTCATAGAATGGGGTCAGCAGAAGAGCGTCATGCACATGCTCGCTGGTACATTCGATGATGCCCAGTTCAATACGACCGGTACGAACATCATCACAGATTTCCGTCGAACGCTTTAATTCAAGCACCAGTTGAACACTCGGATAGTGGACGCAAAAAGGGCCAAGCATATGCGGCAACAGATACGTCCCGGCAGTCGTGCTTGTGGCTACCAGGAGGCGTTCCGGTTCCCCCTGATGCAGGCATACAAGCGCGTTCGCAGCTTCCTCGGCAGCGGCCAGGACCCGATGTGCATATGCTGTGAGCAGATGACCAGCGCGGGTGAGGACACACCGCTCACCAACCTGCTCGAAAAGGGGCTGACCCACGAGTCGTTCCAGTTCGTGCAGCTGAGCTGAAGCAAGGTTCTGGCTCAGGGCGAGTTCTTCTACGGCAGGCGTACCATCTCGCTCGCGTGCTGCCGCCAGAAAAACCTGCAACTGGGGAAGCGTGACATGCCGTTGCCATGAAAGCACCATCGGTAGACCTCCTGAGAGTGAGAAATAGCCTCGAGGCGTCATTGGCTCGTTACGCTCTTGAAAGTAAGTTGAGATATCAGCAGCCTCTCGCCCCTGGTGAGCGAGCGAGACGTGTTCCAGCGATCAGGTGTCCATCGACTAGAGTCAACCGTCCCCCCGCCTGCCACATATCCAGCGTGGTACTCTTCTTTCCAGGTGTCAATCCCTGGAAGCCCCCAGATCGAGCCGGGGAACAAGCACCCACAGAAATTGTTTACTGAACTACCGGCAGCATAGGAGCAGAGCGTAGCTCAGCGACGGCCTGCTGGACCGTAGCATCAGGGCGGAAGACCGCCGAGCCAGCGACGATGATATCAGCACCAGCGGCAGCAACGCGCATCACGTTGCTGCTCTTGATGCCCCCATCCACTTCAAGTTCGGCCCGCGCACTTCGATCATCAAGCAACCGTCGCATCCGCCCGATCTTATCCAGGGTCCGTTCGATGAACGTTTGGCTCCCAAACCCTGGATTGACGGTCATGATCAGGAAGAGATCCGCTTCCTCCAGGACTTCCTCGACCATCACAAGCGGCGTGGCGGGATTGAGAGCGACCCCGGCTCGGCAGCCCTCAGCGCGGATCTGTTGCAGGGTGCGGTGCAGATGGGGGCAAACCTCCTGGTGGACGGTGAGAATAGTGGCACCCGCCTGTGCGAAATCCCTGATGTACTGCTCAGGCCGTTCGATCATGAGGTGTACGTCAAGGGGAAGACGGGTGAGACGCCTGAGGGTCTCGACGAGCAGAGGGCCAATCGTGATATTCGGCACGAAGTGTCCATCCATCACATCCACGTGGATATACTCCACCCCAGCCTGCTCTGCCGCACCAATCTGCTCGCCCAGCCGCGCAAAGTCGGCGGTGAGAATCGATGGTGCCAGTTTGTATAGAACCATGACATGCTCCTTCAAATGCACGACAAGTCCCTTATACATGCTCATGACGGGGGTCTTTGTGACTCCGATCAAGGATACGTTGATCCTTGGTATAAGCATGAATAGTGGTCATCATCCTGGCGCGTATCCTGAAATGCTCATGCGGCACTTTTGCGATAGGTGCCAGACCATTGGTGGTACAGGAAGCGACAGAAATGATTTGATAGTTTGCCGGGTCGAAATCATGTTCGTTGACGCCAACTACCAGCGCCACATCGCTTCCCTTGCACGGCGCAGTCACCAGGACACGCTCTACCCCAGCCTGCAGGTACACAACTGCCTGTTCCCCGGTGGTGAAAGCTCCTGTTGCCTCGATCACCTGTTCGACGCCAGGGTCACGCCAGGGGATATCCAGCGGGTTCAAGTACGAGGTGACCTTGATAGAGCAATCATTGATGTTGATCTGCCCATTTTCTGCTTCCACCCGCCCTCGAAAGGGTCCGTACGTCGAGTCAAACTGGAACAGGTAAGCGTTGATCTCGGCATCCCCCCGGTCATTGATTGCCACCACGTTCAGGTTGACGCCGCGCTCCAATGATGAGCGCGGGAAAAGCTGACCGATGCGGCCAAAGTCATTAATGCCAATCTTCATGCAGATCTTCCTTTACTTTTGGCACCATCGTTGGCTTCGTCCAGGGCTTTATCCATTAATGCCAATCTTCATGCAGATCTTCCTTTACTTCACGCAGTTGGTGCCGATCCCACTCCATCACATTGCAGCAGGGCCAGCGATTGCGTTACCACATGCTCTACGGTAAAACCATAGTGCCGTAGAACCTCTTTTCCGGGAGCAGAAGCGCCGAAGCCCTCCACGCCGAGGATCGCCCCTCGATCACCTGTATAGCGGCACCAGCCGTGCAATACAGCTGCTTCGACGGCCAGGCGCGGCGTCTTTGCCGGGCCGAGGACGGTAGCACGATAGTCCTCTGGCTGCTCATCGAAGAGTTCCCAACTGGGCATACTGACCACGCGCGCGCCTATCTCACGGGTTGCCAGCTCTTCTCGCGCTTGCAGGCAAAGCCCTACCTCAGAACCGGTGCCGATCAAGACCAGGTCAGGTGGCCTGGAGGGTTCACCCGGCGCATCAGCCAGTATGTATGCGCCTCTGGTTACTCCGTCGGCACTTGCCAGACCATGGCCAACCCGATCAAAGATGGGAAGGTCCTGCCGACTCAGCACAAGAGCTACAGGCCGCTTGCGCTCGGCCAGCGCAACTCTCCACGCCCAGACTACTTCGTTGGCATCAGCGGGTCGAATGACCACGAGGCCGGGGATAGCACGCAGCGCGGCCAGGTGTTCAACAGGTTGATGGGTCGGGCCATCTTCGCCGATCGCGATACTATCATGTGTAAAGACATACTTGATCCCCAGACCCATGAGAGCTGCCAGGCGCATGGGGGGGCGCATGTAATCAGAGAATACGAGGAAGGTGGCGCCATAGGGGATAAGACCACCGTGTAAGGCCATGCCATTCAGGATGGCTCCCATCGCATGCTCGCGTACCCCAAAATGCACATTCTGGCCTCCCCATCCCCACTCGCCTCCGGCAGCACCCTGGATGGCGGATTCCACCACTGGCGGAGCGGAAGATACCCGCGGCTGCTCAAAATCCCCGCGCCCGGCAAGCATGGTATTCGTCGAGGGATTGAGGTCGGCTGATCCGCCCACCAGATTCCAGAGGCGGTCGGCAACAGCCGTAAGTACCTTCCCGCTGGCTTTGCGCGTGGCCATCGGCCCACTGCCGGGGGAAAATTCGGGAAGAAGTGCCTCCCAACCAGCTGGCAATGCTCCGGCCAGCACACGTTCATACTCAGCAGCCAGCTCTGGATAGGCAGTACGATAGGCCCTCATCTGTTCTTGCCAGGCTGTCTCTTGCGCTGCTCCCCGTTCCAGTGCCTGGCGGAAGATGATGAGTACTTCAGCCGGGACGTAGAAAGGCTCAAGGGAAGGCCAACCGAGGCGCTGCTTCGTGAGCCGTACCTCTTCCATACCGAGGGGAGCACCGTGCGCCTCATAGCTATCCTGCTTGTGCGGGCTGCCATAGCCGAGATGCGTATGTACACAGATCAAAGAAGGATGAGACTCGTCGGCGCGCGCCCGCTGGAGCGCAGCATCAAGTGCATCCAGATTGTTCCCATCCTCGACTTCCTGAACTTGCCAACCATAGGAAGCGAAGCGGGCCATCACGTTCTCAGTCAATGTCAATGCAGTCGCTCCCGCCAGGGAGATACCGTTCTGGTCATACAGGTAGATGAGCTTTCCAAGTCCCAGGTGCCCTGCAAGCGACGCGGCCTCGGCGGTGATGCCCTCCATCAGGTCACCATCGCTCACCAGCCCGTAAGTAGCGTGGTCAATGATTGGGTAACCGGGTCGATTAAAATGGGCTGCGAGAAAGCGCTCGGCCATTGCCATCCCTACCCCATTGGCGAAGCCCTGTCCAAGCGGACCGGTTGTAGTCTCGACCCCTGGGGTCAGTCTATATTCAGGATGCCCTGGCGTGCGGCTTCCCCACTGCCGGAAGCGTTTCAGCTCGTCCAGCGGAAGATCATAACCGGTCAGGTAGAGCAGGCTATAGAGCAGCATTGAGCCATGCCCGGCGGAGAGAACAAAGCGGTCGCGATTTGGCCATGTGGGGTGAGCCGGGTTGTGCTTGAGATAGCGTGTCCAGAGTACATACGCCATAGGCGCTGCTCCCATTGGCAGACCCGGATGGCCGGAATTGGCCTGCTGCACAGCATCCATTGCCAGGACGCGGATTGCATTGATGCAAAGCTGGTGCAAATCATGCGAGAAAGCATGGCTGCCCGCTCGTGGTGCTGCTAGCTGCGGCTGTTCACTCATACTTCCACCTCATCACGTTGCTTGGCCCGCAGCAGGTGATACACCAGGAGCAGCTGCGTGAGTGCCAGCGGATGGCTGTACTCGGCGCGCGAGTCGCTGGAGTACTGGCCAAGTTCTGTCAGGAGATCACCTCCACATGCGTCCAGGTGATCGAGAATGCAATGCTCAAGGGCTGCAGCTGCTTCGTCAGGGATGGAGCCGTCGATCTCGACATACTCGACAGCCCGTCCTCCTTCGCGGCCCAGCATCGCACGCACGCTGCCTGAGCGGTCTTCGGAGATGACCTCGCTCAGGTCGGGGTGAGGGAGCGTCCCGTATAAGGTCAGGCGCACATTGAGATGCGCATCATCGCCCTGCTCCGTGCCAGACGGGGCGCCTGGAAAGAAGGACACCACGATGTCCGCATGATGCCGCTGCGGTCGAATATATGCAGCCGAATCCGGCTCGCGAATCTCAAGCTCGCGCAGTACTTCTGCCCCTGTATACCCGCGCCGGGTGGTGTCACGCCGAATCTTCCACCGCCGCCTGAGGAATTCGGGCGGATCAAGGTAAACACGCACACTGTAGGCGTTGCGCATCTCCTGCCAGTAAAAACCCAGCAGCCCCTCAACAATCAAGAAAGGCTGGGGAATGATATACTGGGGCGGGCCAAAGTCTCCGCGCTTGTGATCGTAATGCGGCTTAAGAATCGGTTCTCCGGCACGCAGCAGCCGTAGATGCTGTGCCATCATATCAAGATAGTTGCAAGCTGGATTCAAAGGGGTGATGCCCAATTCCCTACGTTGCTGCCGGTTATAGCGATGGTAGTCATCCGTGCAGAGTACCGAGGCCCTCTCAGCACCCAGAATCTGAACGATGCCTCGACTGAGTGTCGTTTTGCCAGCCGCACTGTCGCCCACGATCCCCAGGATGATAGGGCGTGTGGTCGCGCCAAATGGTATAGCCATGTTTGTTCTCCAAACTCCTTGCACTGTGTGCCTGTGCATGCGTTTACGGAAGGTGATAGTCGGTCATGTAGGTACGAACATAATAACCTGATTACAACCCGTCATAGGTTCTGTGCCATCCCTCAGCCACTTCCATCCGGGGATAGCGTTTGTACCAGGGCCGCGCGCGGTAGTTCGCGATGGCCGTAAGAATGGCAAGGCGGCTGAGAGCAATAGTACGCAGCGATTGCTCGCGTGCCTCGGCATCTGGAAGATCCATGGCCTCCTGCCAGATAGCTCGTCCGACCATAAAGCCGCTGGCGCCTTCTTCGCAGGCGATCTCTACCAGGCGCTGGAAGGTCGCAAATCGCTCGGCAGCGGAAAGAATCACCCAGGGAACCGGGGAAAGCGCCGTCAATTGCCGACAGTGCTCGCGCATACGAGCTTCGTCTTGTTCATAGTGCGGATCATCCGGGAACTCGCTCTTCAGGAGATCAATCCCAAGACCGCTCAAACGGCGAACCGACTCCAGGACAAGCTCTGGCTTCTGCCGTGCAAACTCTGCCGAATCCTTCTTTTGACCCGGGTAAATAGGGTAGGACATAGGCTCGAGTAAAAAGGCGATGTCGTAGCGGCGGCACTCTTCGGCGACACGTGCTACCAGTTCCTCCTGTTGAGGAGCAGAGGTGGCCTGCGGGTGATAATACAGTAAGAGCTTCACCGCCGCTGCTCCCATGCGCTTGATCTTGCCGACGCTCCAGCCCTCAGTAATGGGTGTCACGCGGTTCTCATTGCCTCCCTCGTACCCTGACTCTTCAAGAGCAACGATGAGGCCGACTCCTCCGGGGATGGCATGAGATGCTACCGCTTGTGCTGCCCCATATACCGGGTCGAGCAGAAGAGCACTTGAGTACGGAGCAAAGACGCGCGCCATGCGCAGTTTCTCGCTCACCACCTCGGCATATCCTATAGGGCGACCTGGCATAGCTCGCTGCAGACTTTGTTTGAGCGAGCCACGATGATCCAGCGCCGTTACCGTAATCACGCCATATGCATTCGCAAGCTGTTGAATACCCCGGAGTTTTCCCGGCCAGAGCGCATTGCCTGCCGTAGACTGAGCAGCAGCCTGGTGGGGTACCTGTATCATATCCATGGTTGGTCTCCTGTGAATAGGGAAAGCAATCTGTGTGGCCTGCTTCCCAAAAAAACCCATACTATGTTATAACACGATACCTGAGATCATCTATAAGATCAAGGGACAATTCCCTATAGCTGGTATAGGCTTGACTTTATATATAACAGGCCAGCCGCCGCGTAGCTGGCATTCTGATACCTGGTGGCGCACAGCCAAAGCAGAGGGTGACGGCCAGCTGTCGCGCGTAGGGTACACCTCGCGGTTCGCTCTGGTTACCTGGACAGGATGTTGTCCTATGTACCTGATGGATTTTCCCTCTTCTCGGACCGGCAAAGCAATACTTGACTATCGTTGATGAGAGTGAGATACTTGGTCTGGAACATTTCATAAGAGGAAAACTCCTCGCGCATGTCGTGCCGGGAGCAGCAAATCAGACGCTTCGCTACCCCGGCATGGCATGCGCGAACCAGAGCAGGCTTTCTTTCCTTTTTTCTCCAAGTTTTTTTACAATATCTTTATATGAAGCGCTGAGAGAAGCGAAATCGTGCAAGCTGAAGTCGATACCGTGAAACAGATGCGTAGAGCGCAAAAAACTTTCTGGAGGCTATTTGCATGGGACACATACGCGGCGTGATTCTCGACGTCGATGGCACGTTGATCGACAGCAACGATGCCCAGGCACGCTCCTGGCTTGAAGCAATGGCACAGTACGGCCATTTCGTTCCCTATGAAGAATTACGCTGGTCAATCGGGAAAGGTGGCGACCAGTTGATGCCGCAAATACTTGGCCTATCCGCGGAGAGCAGCGAGGGGAAAAAGATTTCCGCCCGCCGCAAAGCCGTCTTTAACCAGCTCTACCTGCCGACGCTGCAACCTTTTCCCGAAACACGCGAACTGGTACAGCGCATGTGCGAGAGTGGGCTGAAAGTGGCTATTGGTAGCTCTGCACCACAGGAGGAACTGATGGCGGAACTGCGCATCGCCAATGTCGAAGACCTGGTCGATGTGATCGTCTCGGCCAGCGATGTCGCGCATTCCAAACCCAGTCCTTCCATTGTGGACATGGCCTTAAAGAAACTGGAGCTTTCCCCCGACGAGGTAGTGATGATCGGCGATACCCCTTATGACATTGAGGCGGCAGCAAAAGGACATATCGGCACCATCGCCATGCGCTCCGGCGGCTGGACCGATAAAGAACTCGCCGGAGCCATCGCCATCTACAACGATCCGGCTGACCTGCTGGCCCATTACGCTACCTCGCCGCTTGCGCCGTGAGCCTCATTCTAACTCTGTACTTTTCTCATTTCAGTGCAGAGAGAAGAAAAGAAGATCATTTCATCTTCTCTCTGCCTGTTTATCGATCTATGTATTTCTCTGTCTCTTCAGTAGAGTTTGCGCAGGGAAAGCCATTTCCGCCAGGGTGAGATTTGATGAGTACACAACACGAAAACGAAATCAGTACAGCGCGTACCCAGGTGAGCAAGCCACAATCCATGCAGCAGTTCCTGCCGCTCGATAAGAAACGGGATGAGCAGCCGGGGCATACAACGAGCAGGCAAGCTGGTCTGCCTGGCCTCTGGCGTTTTCTGCATGACTGGTTTGTGTTAAACACTTTTGCCCCTGCCTGGCTTCCCACGGCGCTGCGCCATCCGGCCCTGGGCTATCTTGCCGCTCTTCTGCTACAGGTAGCGGCAGTCATTATCACCACCATCATTACACAGTTCTTTCCCACCTACTCTTTTGTTGGCCTGCCGGAGACGCTGGCGCTGGTGCTGGTAGCCTTGAGCTGGGGAGGCAGCCCCGCATTCTTCGCCACCCTGCTCGGCGCCATACTTTTAGGTTTTACAACGCTGTCCCCGATCTTTAGCCTGCGACTGGATACAACCTCTGAAGGCGTAGGAATACTTGTCTTCTTGCTGGTTGGCTGCGCTATCAGCATCGGGGCCAGCCAGACCGAACGCGCGCGGCGCCAGAGCGAGCAACTGGCTCAATCCCTGGCGGCAGAGCGAACGCGGCTGGCAACCATTATCGATACCGTTCCCGATGCCGTTTCCATCCACGATGCCGCGGGTACGATTGTCCAGCTCAACCGGGCAGGCCGACAGAACGCAGGGCCGCAGGGCGGCGCTGAGACAGTGGATGCCGCCCACCACAAATACCAGGTACGCAGTGTGACGGGCAAGCTTATATCAACAGAGGAGTGGCCGGTGGCACGGGCGCTGCGCGGCGAGACGGTCACGAACACCGAAATTATCTTTCTCGATGCCGACGGCCATGACCGACAGGCATTACTCAGCGCGGCCCCCCTGCTCAATGAGCAGGGCAACATTGACGGCGTTGTCCTCATCACGCGCGACATCACCGCTCTGCGCCAGACGGAACGCGAGCAGCAGAACCGGGCTAACGAACTCATCGCTACCTTTGAAGCAATGGCCGATGCCATTTTCGTCTTTGACCGGCAAGGCGGCGTGCGCCAGATGAATGCAACCGCGCGCCAGTTTTTTGCCTTCGACCCCGATTTCGATTACTCGCGCCCACAGGCCGAACGCGGCTATCGTACCGTCGTCCTCGATGAAAACGGACAACCTCTGCCTGAAGACGCATGGCCATTCGCCCGTGTCCTGCGCGGTGAGACGCTGACCAGTGCCAACGCGGTGGATATGCGCCTGCGCACCGCCGATGGCCGCGACCTCGAATTGAGTGTGAGCGGCTCCCCCGTCCTCGGCCCGGATGGCAGCATTGTCGGCGCCGTCTGCATCTGCCGCGACGTTACCGAACGCCGGAAACTGGAGCGGCGCACAGCCGAGGCGCTGCAGGCCCTGCTTACCATGGCCGAGACACTGGTCTCAACTTCGGCCAGCAGCGCAAAAAGCGGCGAGATTCTCCCTGGCCCGACCGGCACCGTCTCGCATCGCCTGGCCGAGTTGACCTGCAGTATCCTCAATTGCCAGCGTACCGGCATCATCGCCATCGATGAAAGCAACCGGCTCGTTCCCGTTGCCATTGTCGGTCTTTCCCCTGAGCTTGAGCAACACTGGTGGCAAGATACGGCGCAGGCGCGCCTGGAGGACGTGTTCGATAGCTCAGCCATCGAACGCTTGCAGCATGGGGAAGTTTTCTTGCTGGACACCAGCCTTCCCTCTCTGGCAACTGCGCAACAGGTCTACATGCTCTCTTCCCTCCTCTGCGCCCCTATGAACCTCGGCGATCAACTGCTTGGCTTTATCGCCCTCGACTATAGAGGCGCAGATCATGAATATACCGAAAACGAGAAAACTATCGCAAAGGCGGTCGCCAGGCTCACAACACTGGTGATTGAACGCGAGCGACTGCTGCGCGAGCGCGAAGAGGCTCGCGCCAGCGAACTGGCCCTGCGGGAAGCCAATCGCCGCATGGAAGAGTTTCTCAGCATTGCCAGCCACGAACTACGCACTCCTCTGACAACCATTAAGGGCAACACGCAGCTGGCCATCCGGCAAATGCACGCTATCTCCGAGGCATTTGACCGCATCCTCAAACTCTTTGAAGGCACAGACCGCCAGACACGACGACTGAATCGACTGGTTGACGACCTGCTCGATGTCTCGCGCACGCAGGCCGGTCGGCTGGAACTCTTCCCCGTCCCCTGCGACCTCGCTGCGATTGTGCGCGAGGTCGTCGAAGAACAACGTTCCTCCTGGCCCCGGCGCACCATCACGCTCGATCTCTCCGATGAGGTGAAAGCGCCCATCTTCGCCGACCCGCAGCGGATCGCTCAGGTCATCAGCAACTATCTCAATAACGCGCTCAAATACTCTGAAGAGGAGAAACCCGTCTCTGTTCGCCTGCAGGTGGAAGGTGAGCAGGTACGAGTCTCCGTGCAAGATGAAGGGCCGGGTCTGTCGCCTGAAGTCCAGTCACACATCTGGGAACGCTTCTATCGGGCACCCGGCATTGAGGTGCAAAGCGGCTCCAGTGTGGGTCTGGGCCTGGGCCTGCACATCACGCGCGTCATCGTCGAACAGCATCACGGGCAGGTGGGCGTCGAATCCACGCCGGGACAGGGATCGACCTTCTGGTTCTCATTGCCTGTTGCTCCATCCCCATGATGTCACAGCCTCGTTACCCTGCCCTCCCCGTACCGTCTCAAGAAACAGAGAATATCTTCGATTATCTTAACCTGAGACAAAAAAGATTACCCGGACGGAAGGAAAGAGGAAGCGTATGGCACAGGGGACACCATTATTGCCACCCACAACGCCTGAAGAGGAAGAGCTGCGCCAGCAACGGCGCGAGGCCCGCATGCAGCGCAAACGCCAGCGTCGGCGAGCGCGCATCCTGCTTGCTTCAACCGTCACAACCTGTGTGGTTCTCGTGGCTCTACTGGGTTACTTTCTTCTGCGCCTCCAGGCCGCGCTCACTCCCACCTACCCGCCCATCAACGGCATCAGCTGTGACCCTAACATGAGTATCACCTATCACATCCATGTGCATCTTACCATCTATATCAAAGGCAACCCCGTCACCATTCCCCAGGGCATCGGCATTCCCTCCGGCGGCAGTTGCTTCTACTGGCTCCATACGCACACCCCCGACGGCATCATTCACGTCGAGGCTCCCAGCAAAAACGATACCTGGCTGGCCCTCGACGACTTCATCGCCATCTGGCACAACGGCTTCGCCAGCCTCAACTTCCCGCAGCAGCTCGAACAGCCCGGCTGGAAGCTCTACCTCAACGGCCAACCTTTCACTGCCACCACCACCCCGGCCAGAGCGGAGATTCGTTTCCGCTCGCACAACGTCATCACCCTCGAATACGGCGCCCCCTACTACCCACCCGACCGCCCCGACACCTACCACTTCCCCGCCAATCTGCCAACCTGAACAATCGGGCCGCTCCTGCTGGCCCTTATGAGTGGCCTGATTATCGCAATTTCTGGCTATTGACAGCCTACCCCTGCTATGGTAAGATACTCTCGTACTAAGGAGAGGTCGCATAGTGGCCTAGTGCGGCGGTTTGCTAAACCGCTGAGGGTTTATCGCCCTCCGAGGGTTCGAATCCCTCCCTCTCCGCCAATGCTAAAGCTTATGGTCCTCGATCCAATGGAACCGGGGATATTTCGAAGGGGCATAGCTCAGCTGGTAGAGCGTCCGTCTCCAAAACGGAATGTCGCGGGTTCGAATCCTGCTGCCCCTGCCAGAAAGCCTGAACCGTCGACGGTTCAGGCTTTTTTCTTTTGTCTCAATGTATACGGCAAACCCATTCTTTATGTCCTGTTTTCTTGAAAATGTTTGTTGTTCAAACTGGCAAACATCTGACATCCACTCATAAATCCGAGGCGAGAAAATTGACCTCTGTCCAATAGCGGCTTCGGCCTTCAAGGGATGATTTTCCCGCTGAGCCATTCAAGTCACCTGACCGAGTTATGAGTGGATGTCAGGCAAACATTTCTTGACCTGAGCAGGCCGATGGAGTATAGTGAACGCACATTATCTCTGTTCCTGGCTACCTCTGTGTATCCTGATTTTCGTGGTAAGGTGAGGAACTATGACTTTCGGGCGGACAAAGAGCATTCAACTGGGCCTGTTACTGCATAACCATCAACCGGTAGGCAATTTCCCCTGGGTGTTCCAGAAAGTCTATGACGAATCATATTTGCCGATGATCGACGCACTGGAACGGCATCCCGGTATTCGCCTTTCGCTTCACTATACCGGCTCGCTGCTGGACTGGCTGGAAAAGGCACACCCGGAGTTTCTGGCGCGCGTGGCCGCGCTGGTGAAACGCAACCAGATTGAACTGGTGAGCGGGGGCTATTACGAACCCATTCTTCCTTCTATTCCTGATAGTGATAAGATCGCGCAAATTCGCCGCCTGACCGCACGGGTCGAGCGTGATTTCGGCATGCAGCCGACGGGCGCGTGGATCGCCGAGCGCGTGTGGGAGCCGAGCCTGCCGCGTTTGCTGCGCGAGGCGGGCATCGAGTGGATTGTTCTTGATGACATCCATTTCAAAAACGTGGGGCTGGAAGATAGCGACCTGTACGGCTATTACGCGACCGAGGATCAAAGCAGCATCTTGAAGGTCTACGCTACCAGCAAGGCGCTGCGCTACACCATCCCCTGGCGACCGGCGCGCGAGACGATTGAGACGCTGCGCTCGCTGGCAACCGCCGACGGCAGGCGCATTCTGGTGATGGGCGATGATGGCGAGAAATTCGGCAGTTGGCCGGAGACAGGCCCCTATTGCTGGGGCAGCACCGGCCATAGCGGCTGGGTTGACGAGTTTTTCTCGCTTATAGAGGAGAACAGCGACTGGCTGCGTATGACACCGCCAGGCGAGTATGCGCGCACCTATCCCGCGCTTGGACGCATCTACATCCCCACATCCTCGTACATCGAAATGACGGAGTGGGCGCTGCCGCCACAGAAATCGTACCAGTTCGGCAAGTTGCTGCATCAGCTAGAGGATGCCCGGCGAGACGATATCACGCAATTTATGCGCGGCGGCTTCTGGCGCAATTTCCTGGTACGCTACCCGGAAGTCAATAACCAGCACAAAAAGATGCTGCGCGTGCATGACGCCGTGTATGCCGCCTGTTCCGCTATGCCAGCATCAACCGCCACTGGAGAGTTTCCAGGGCTGGTTCAGCTGTGGAAAGCGCAGGCCAACGATACCTACTGGCACGGCCTCTTCGGGGGCATCTACACGGGCCACATGCGTTCCGCCATCTACCACCACCTCATCAAGGCCGAGAATGCAGCCGACGCTATACGCTTCGGCCCTGGCCCCTGGCAGCGTTTCGAGTTCACCGATTTCGACCGCGACAGCCAGGACGAATTGCTGATCGAAAGCGACCGGCAAAACCTCTATATCGACCCGCAACGCGGCGGTACCCTCTTTGAATGGGACATGCGCCGCAGCATGCACAACCTGCTCTGCGTCATGACACGCCATCAGGAGAGCTATCATCAGACACTGCGCGAGTTTGAGCTGGAACGGCGCAAGCACGAAGCACGGGAACGGCAGACCCAACTCGCGCAAGCAGGCAGAGGGCAGAGCGGCGCGGAACCGGCCTCGCCCCACACGACGGTACGTACCAAAGAACCGGGGCTTGACCGCTATCTCGTCGTTGATCGCTACCGCCGCCATAGCCTGATCGACCATTTCCTGGCCCCCGGCATCACGCTGGAAGACTTCGCACAGATGGGCTTCGAGGAGCAGGGCGATTTCGTCGAAACACCCTATCAGACAGAGGTGCAGCAGGATGAGCAGGGCATTACGGTTACAATGACACGAGACGGCGCAGTCAAACGGGCAGGCGCGCTGGGGCCAGTGCCGCTGTACGTGAGCAAAAAGCTTTTCATACCTGTCGGCGAAGAGCGGCTGCTGGTCTCTTACACCATCCAGAATCCAGGGCAATCGCGGCTGCAAACGCGCTTTGCCTCAGAATGGAACTTCCATCTGCTCGGCGGTGGGGCCAACGAGGAAGCATATTACCGCGTCAAAGATCACGAGCTTGAGAACGGTCACTTCGACAGCACGGGAGAGGTACTAGAGGTACGCGAAGTGCATATCGGCAATCGCTGGCTGCAACAGGATATCAGCTTCACCCTGAGCAAACCAGCCACGCTCTGGCGCTTCTCCATCGAAACCGTAACCGGCTCCGAGGCGGGCTTTGAACGCAACCACCAGGGCAGCAGCCTGACTCTGCTCTGGCCCCTGCTACTCGATGCAGGCGAAAGCTGGAACGTCGAAATCGCATGTACCGGCAGTCCCGGCGCATAACCAGATGTAACCATTGCATTATAGACAGCCGAACTATTGCAGTGGTTGTTTTTCTGGGATATGATTTAGAGCAAAGGGAACTGGCGAAAGAACAGGAAAAGGAACTTCACTTTGACAAAGCGAGTGCTGGCGCTGCAACACGTCTGGGATGATCCGCCCGGCTATCTGGGCGAGCTACTGGCAGAACATGGCATTGGCTGCGATATAATAGATGTTGAGAAGGAGGACATCCCTGACCTGAACGACTATGATGCCATGCTCTCTCTGGGCGGCTGGCAACAGGCTTACGACGATGAGCGATTCCCCTATCTGGCGCGGGAAAAAAGGGTGATTCGAGAGGCAATTGCGCAGGAGATGCCCTATCTGGGTATCTGCCTGGGCGCGCAACTGCTGGCCCACACCCTCGGTGCGCCCGTCACCCGCCACCACCTGACCGAAATTGGCTTCTATCAGGTGGAATTTACCGAGGAAGGCAGGAGCGACCCGCTTTTCCAGGGCCTGCCAGCCCGGCAGCACGTGATTCACTGGCACGAAGACACCTTTGCCATCCCACCGGGCGGCGTGCTGCTGGCAACAAATCAGTACACGCGCAATCAGGCGTTTCGCTACGGCCACAACGCCTATGGCCTGCAATACCACATCGAGCTTACCCCGCAGATGCTGGACACCTGGCTGCGCTTTCCTGACTATAAGAAGGAAATTGCCAGAGTAATGGGAGAAGAAGGACCGGAACTGATCGAGCAGAAGCGCAACACGTACTACCCGCAGGTGAGGGAGCATGCGCGTATCCTTTTCGAGAACTTCTTGCGCATTGCCGCTCTGGTATAAAGCGATTCGCAGGTGTCATGTTGAGTGGAAAAGCGAAGATGCTTCGCTCCCGCTGGCATGATATGGGAGACAGGCTGATGGAGTTTTTTCAGGTTTCCTGTCATATCCCTTTTCATTTTGACCAGTTTTCTGTTATACTTGCACTCAAACAAATTTCTTAAACGTCTACTGTGCTTGACAAAGGACGATATGGCGCTGAAGATTCCAGCGCAAGGAGCTTTTTATCCATATGGTGCAACACAGGACAGGCCGACGAATATGTAGTGCTGTGAACGGCCATGCCCTCGAATTACTTCCATTTACCTATGCACGACAGAGTATCGCCTGCGAACGACATCCTGAGAGAAATGAAGATAGCCTCATTGTTGATGAACGCAGTGGCCTCGTCGCGGTCTTCGATGGCGTTGGGGGTAGCGCCGCCGGTGAAATTGCATCTCAGACGGCAGCACGGGCTACGCGCAACTGCTGGAAACAGGCGCTGCAACAGGTACAAAAGGGGCGGAAAATCCAGACATATCTGGAGAGCAGCGACGATATCGATTTATGTGCTATCCTGCAACAGATCATCGAGACCGTCAACGAACGGGTACGTACTGAAGGAGCGCAACGGGCGGGAACCGATGATCTGGCTACCACCGTCGCTCTTGCCGCCTTTCGCCGCGAAGCATCCTTCCGGGGCTATACGATGGTTTATGCCCATGTCGGAGACAGCCGTATCTACCTGCTGCGCGAGAACGAGCCGCTCAAACGCCTGACCAACGACGATGGGTTGCTGGCACGGCTGGTGGAAAATCAGATCATCAGCGAAGAGGATGCGCTGCGTATCGACCAGGCCATGCTGGCCAGCGAGTTGTCTGATATCGAGTTTAGCTACTTCCGCCTGCGCGGCGGTATCACCCAGGCGTTGGGCAGCCCGCTCGCGCCTGTCATCCATGTCGATCAGGTGCCAATCTACCCCGGCGACCGCATTCTGCTCTGTACGGACGGCATTCATGATAATTTAATCGACGCCGAAATTGAAGAGATTTTGCGCAGCAGCGAGCGGTCTTCCGCCGCGCGCGTGCTGGTCGAGCGTGCGCTTGAACGTTCGCGCGAAGAACGAGAGGTAACGGTGCGGGCCAAGCCCGATGATATGACCGCTATTGTGATTACCTGTCGCCTTTAAGCTCATCAGGATATCATGCTGTGTCAGGGCAGTCCAAAAGTACCACCTTCATCTGCGAGTTTGCATCGAGCAATCAACTATGCTAACCTCCTACTAAGCACCGTTTGTTTTGTAGAACGTTTCTCAGGAGGAGTTGAGCATCGTGGGCAGAAAATGCTGGAGCCTGTTCGGATTACTTCTTATGCTGGCGCTGGTAGGCTGCGGCTCCGGACAAAACGGCCAGAATAACCGAACGTCTCCATCGCAACCGGCGCTGGTTGACGCTGTGAACGTCGAGCAGCGGCCAGACCCCACCCAGGTGACCATTCCCAGCCAGAAAGCAACGCCAACTCCCACACCACAGCCGCAGGCCAATTCTCCTGGCTCCATTCCAGCAAACAACGGGTCGGGGCTTGAGCCTTATGGCCCCCCACCAGCGCAGACCCCGGAAGAGATGCAGTTGACACAGATGCTCTTTGCGCAGATCAATAAAGACCGGGCGGCGCGCGGCCTTTATCCCTTTGTCTGGAACGCGACACTGGCAGCAGGGGCGCTGCTCCATAGCTGGAATATGTACCATTGTGGCTTCAGCCATACCTGCCCGAATGGGGAGGATCAGTGTACGCGCATCGCCAACGAGGGCTTCGCGGGCTACACCGATTGTGGGGAATGCATCGGGCTTGCCGGTCCTTCCAATCCTCCCTGGACGAATGTCTACGCTGTGCAGGAAAGCATGATGAACGAGGGACCAACCGGCTGGCACTACATTCACCTGACCAGCACCACACTGCACCGCGCAGGCGTGGGCATCTACGTCGACCCCGGCGGCTGGGTCTGGTTCACCGAAGACTTAGTCAGTTGATGCCGACGAGGAGCGAAGGGTGATTGTTTTGCCTTCACCCCATACTCCCTCCCATTCAATCACCTGCTCAGGCGCTTGCTCGCTGCCCTCTCCCATCGTTTCCCCTCGTTTTTCCCGCTGTGTATAGCGCAGGACATAGCTCTTCGCATCCCTGACCACACACTCGATCGCCAGGGCGAAATCCCCCCATTGTACCTGCTCAATACGATAGCAGGCCCCGGCATGGCGCAGCGAGCGAGGCAAGGCGGGAGCGATTGTCAGTTTTCCGGCCTCTTCCTCTCGCAGGCCCAGCACGTAGCGCAGCAGCAGGTGAATACTGATGGCCCCCCAGCCATAGCCCTCGATACCAGCGTTGGCATAGGTCAATGTGCCATCTTTTCTCCTGCCGGTGACCTGGTGATATTCACGGGTGACGCCGGGCAGTCCCCCGTGTTCGTCAGGAACACGACGATCGATGCTGGCGTAGGCGGCATCGATGAACTGAGCGGCCAGTTCGGCGGCTTCAAGGGGCAAAGCAGCCTCAGAAGCCGCGCCAACCAGCGTCATGACGACGGGGGGCCAGCAGAGGGGCGCCCAGCCGCTGTGCATGGGCGGCTGAACAAAATACGGGCGTAGCTGCTCAATGTGTCCCCAGTCGGCCACGCCACAGAAGACCGGCGCGAGATGCATCGTATCCTGCTGCGTTGACCATTCGCGGGTTACCGAGTCATAGTCGCGGAACCAGCCCTTCTGCCACATCGCGCGCGTCCTGACGGTAAATTCGTCGGCAATGGCCTGCCACGCGGTTGCCTCGGCGCTAGAGTCAATATCGGGAAATGGAGCGAGCAGGGCAGCCCAGCGATGAAGGATGGCCGCGCCTTGCGCTATACTGGCCTGCAAATCGACGGGGCGCACGTGCTGGATAATGGAGCCGCCGGTCTGCTGCGGGCCAAAGCGGCTGGAGACATCCTGCCCGCTTTCCCACGAGCAGGCGTAGACCAGCCAGCCCTCAGCGTCGCGCCGGTTGTCCAGCCACCAGCGCAGGTAGGCTGCCGCGTGCGGATAGAGGCGGTGCAGCCAGCGCAGATCGCCTGTGCGGCGGAAAAGCTGGTCGCAGCACCAGAGCGGGAAGCCCCACTCCGGCGCGGTACCGCAAATCTGCCCATCGTCGGCCACCATATTATAGCTGCCATCTTCGCGCATACAGGGCAATTGTGGATGCGGAGCCGACTCGAAATGGCCGAGCAGCACTTCGGCAGCCAGTTCGGGATCAGCATAGCTGAGGAAGAGGCAATCCATTGCAGCCTCGGCAATCACGGTGCGTGGAGCCTGGATTTGCATGCCATCCCAGAAGTGCGGGATGACGCCTACCGGTGGGCGGATGGTCATACGCAACGTCTCCAGATCGTAGACCAGGCCGCGTCGCCACGTGGCGGGCCAGTCGCCGGAAAGCCGGGGAGCTTGCTGCCAGAAACGTTCATCGTCGGTGCAGTGGGCGGCCCCGGCACGCGCAATCTCCTCGATGCCGTCTTCCCAGTGTCGATAGGCTTGATCCTGCGAGACGCCGCGCGACAGCACGAGATTCAACGTGCGCGGCGTCTCACCGCGAGCATCCAGCGTCAATGTGCAGGGCAAAGAGAGCGCGCGCAATTGCCAGCCCGTCTCCTCCTGATGCTGCGTAACCGTTGGCCGGGCGACGCGGCGGCCACGCGCCCAGGCGGAGATATCTTCAAGGCCGACGCCATAGCCCATTTCGCCTATCGTCAGTGGACCGCCATCGGCGGGGCGCACCCCATGCATGAAAACATCGCCCTCGCTGGCAATGCCCAGCATCAAGCCGCCTTCGCCGGGTACTTCGCGGGCATAGAGGCCGTGTTCCCACAGGCGGCTGGTAAACGGGTTATGGGTATGTACATGCGTCAGGTAACAGGTCACGGGCAGCGGTTCGTCCCAGGTTGAGGAGAGCGTGAGGACGCAACCAAGCGCATGCTCATGCACCAGAAAATAGCAGGCAGTCAGCGTCAGGCCATAGGCAGGCACAAAGCAAGTATATTCAAAGCGGTTCTTCGTGTGCAGCGAACTGTTGATCGAGCAACCCTGACGCTGGAAATCTTCAGGCGTGATCAGCAGGAGGTTACCCACCTTCAGGCCGATGGTGAGATGAGCCGTGTACTGAAACTGGTTGCGCACATACGTCCCCAGATTTGGGACATGCCAGCCCATGCCCAGCGGCTGCATCGAACGCAGCACCCCGCTCGGATTGAGCTTCCAGCTATGATACGGGTTATCCAGATACCCGTGCGGCGTGAAATCATCGCGCGGAATCATGCATTATTTCCTTCCTGCCTGTCTCTGTCTCCGATGAGCAAGGTGATATAGATACATTGTACAGGTAGGTGGGAAAGGAGGTCAACAAAGCAAAGCCGCTCTAGCTCTCCCCCGGTTTCCCATCCATGACACTTTCCTGTAACCGCTGACGTATTACCATTGCAGGAATTCTCATTCTTTGAGAATGCGCAATTTCAAGGGAAACAGAGTGTGGTTACGAACATGGGAGATTTTCCTGAGAGAACAGCTATGAATAGCCGGTATCGCGGTCTTACACAGGCAGCCAGTAGTGAGCTGGAACGCCCTTTGCTGCGCGTCCTGGATGAACTGAACAAAAGCTTAAAAAGCGAACGAGAAGAACACTATCGATACGTCTTTTCTTCGCTGACGCGGGCGATGCAGGCAAAAGATGCCGAACTCTACAGGCACTCTCGGCGTGTGCAGCAGTATGCGTATCAGCTTGCGCGAACGCTTGATCTGTCGGAAGGTGAACTGGAGACGATTAAGCTGGCCGCGTTCTTCCATGATATCGGCAAAATTGGCATACACGATCTTGTCCTTAACAAACCTGCCCGCCTCACGCCGCTTGAGTATGAGTACGTTAAGGAGCATGCCACACGAGGAGCATTGATTCTTACTCATAGCCATGTGCTGCGCCATCTGGCACCGCTGGTGCGCACCCACCACGAGCAATGGGATGGCTCTGGCTACCCCTTTGGTCTGCGGGGAGAAGCCATCCCTCTGGGCGCGCGTATTATCTCCATCGCCGATGCCTTCGAGGCAATGACTGTGAACCGGGTCTATCAGGCGGCACGAACGCCACTGCAGGCGCTGGAAGAACTGGTGCGCTGCGCCGCAACGCACTTTGATCCTCAGCTGGTCGAGCGTTTCTGCGCCAGCATGTTTCAGTCCACCGGAAAGGCCCCTGCACCAACCAGAAGATTACGTATCGGCCAGCAACTGGGCTACAATGTCCAGCAAATCGGTCAGTTCAAACGGCTTTCTGAGCAGATAGATGCCGCGTTCCCGCAGTGCCTCGAAGGGAAGTGTGGCCAGCGCGCTGATGAGAACGACCGGGACGCCGCGTATCGCTTCGATCTCCTGCATGCGATCATAGAGCTTCAGCCCGTCCATGATGGGCAACATATAATCCAGCAGGATCAACGAGGGGCGAAACTGATGTGCCGCCGCCAATGCCAGGTCGCTTTCCGCAATCCAGACCGTCTGGTAGTTCGTATTTTCCGTAATGATCTTCTGTAAAACGTCGCCTATTTCGAGGTCATCATCCACAATCAAGACGACTTTCTCAGCGCCGGGTACCATCGTCTCCCCTGTTTGACTCATCATGTCATCATGCTCCTTCCTCACCATCCATGCCCATACCATACCTCATTTTCAGACGAGCGTGCAACACAAATCAGGTAGATGCCGACGGCAATAGTACTTATAGGCGAGTATTCTCTGTCTCATGCGGCCAGAGCTTGCTGAAGCGAACGGTAGCAGAGGCACAGGTATTCTTCCAGTCTGGCCCAGTCTTCTTCAATGCTGGTGGAGAGCTTGCCGGTAATCAGGTCGACGATGTCGGCGGCGCGCACGCGCCATTGCGCCGATTCGCGGACGGCTTCGGGCGAGAGACCGAAGATGGCGCTGTGCAGTTGCACCAGTGTCTCCACAAACTCGCTTTTGTCCTCCGCGCCGACGAGTCGGCGATGCACGTCAAAGTATTGCAACTCCAGTTGCGCCACGCGCTCCGGGTCAAACTGCAGGCCGGAGTAGCGACGCGCCACTCGATAAAACTTTTGCAGGTAGGAGAGGACTTTCTGCTCATCGTGGTCAACGGGAACCCAGGCCGCTGAGGCCCGCGTCGTGTAGTAGGCGGCCAGCAGCGACATGGGGAAGGGGATATGGAATTGCTGCTGGCACAGGCCGACGATCAGGCGCAGCACCTGAAACCATTTACGTTCGTAATAGGCGCGCCAGCCATTGGCTTCGTAGTAGGCAACGCGCTCCGGCTCAAACTGGAACTTTACCGCTGAGGCCATACGTTTCCGGCTCCTCTCTATCTCAATGAGATGTTTCGAGTATGTTCGCCCGTAGCTGGTTCGCGCTGTACAACGCCAGGCAAACGGGGCAGATGCCCTCGTGCCATACTTCGAGGGAAGCGGCGTCCAGTTCCTGCCGTGTCGCCTTCTGGCGACGATAGGCCACAAACCAGAGGGCGAAAACAACTACCAGCAGAGCCAGCACGGCCAGCAGCACCCCGGTAGATGGCAAGAGCTTGCCAACAGTCACAAACAACGCGCCGCCGACGAAGCCCAGAAAGACGTGCAGGGCAACAAACAGGATGCTGCCGAGTGTGAGGCCAATCAGGAAGACGGTGACAGGTATGTCGGCAAGCCCGCTCGCCACAATGGCAGCCCCGCGCACGCCCGGCACCAGAATTGAGAGGCTGATACCTGCCACGCCACCTTTTTTCACCTTTGCCGAAGCGACATCCAGTCGCTTCGGGGTGAGACCGAGATAGCGCCCAAAGCGATAGAGCAACCGGCGCCCCACTGATCGCGCCAGCAGATATTGCACCATGCCGCCCAGCACAAGGGCCAGCAGGATCGCTACAATCGCCTGCCACAGAACCAGTTGTCCCATCGCCGACCACGCGGCAGCAGTCAGGATAATCACATCGGCGGGAACCGGGATGGGAACGCCAATAGATTTAATCAGCAACAGGGCAAAGATGGCAAGCAGGCCGTAATGAATGAGAAACATGTTGATACCACCCATTACTCATACCCTCCTCATAAATGCGTACACTCATGTATACAATGTAGAAGGTACGAGCAATGGAACCGGTGAGATCACTTCGTGTTGCTATTCAGCTGTCAAAGTTCGTCGATGAGCTGGCTCAAAAATGGGTCGCTGAAGACGAGTCTCTGGACGCTGGAAACCGCCTCCGCCTCCTCGGCCTGCTTGACCTGTGCCAGTTCCTCCGGCAGCGTGCCAACTTCAAGCGCGAACACCTCGTTGTGGGCGGCAGCATACTTGAGCCACATCAGCCAGACCTCACCCCAGGGGCGCCAGTCATCGGAGACGAGACGAACCAGCGCATCCGTGCTTGGCCCTTCCCGATTCAGCAGCAACCACCGGCAAAGCTCATAGGGGATGGCGTCTCTGTTAAAAACCAGGCTGGCAAACATACGGAATTTGTTTCTGTCCTCAGTATCATTCCATCGACTGTTTTTCTCACCACGGAGCCAGATGATATTAATCATTGTCACCTCACGCTTTCTTAGCGAAGAGCTTATTATAGACTCATTGTAACTGAACTATACAAATTTTTCAATGGCTGTGGCTACGAGGAATGGGGATTCTGCCTCAAGGTTGAAATTTCTTTACCTTGCATTGGAAGAGTGTGCGTCAGGATAGTATATTCTGTATTATCGGGAACCTCTGTCATGGATTCGGATAAAGAAAGGCTGTGCTATGTTCTACCATCTGGGGCGAATCGCCACCCGCTTTCGCTGGTTGATTGTGGGCCTGTGGATGGTTGCCATCTTCGTCTCCCTGCCCTTCGCGCCGCAGGCCAGTTCAATCTTGCGCCCCGGCGGCTTCACCAGCCCGGACGCGCAATCAGAGCAGGCCATTAGCGTGCTGCAACAGAAGCTGCATCTCAACCTGACCATCGTGCAGGTAATTTTTACCAGCCAGCGTTACAGCGCCTATAGCGCGCAGTTCATTCAGCAGTCGCAGCAGGCGCTGGCGAATATCCGTGACTGGTCGGAAGTGACGGGCATGACCAGCTTCACGGATAATCCCCGCCAGATTTCGCTGGATCAGCATGCCGCCTATGTCAACGTCATGCTCAAATCGGACCCGGACAGCGCGCCGAAACTGCTGCCGGAACTGGAACACCGCTTGCGACCGGTTCCCGATTTGCAGGAGCATGTGGGCGGCGGCCCCGTCTTTTATGAAGATATCCAGACCGTCAGTGAAAGCGATCTGCGGCGGGCCGAGGCTCTCGCCTTTCCCTTTGCCATCATTGCCCTGCTACTGGTCTTCCGCTCGGTTGTGGCTGCCATCCTGCCGACCCTCGTCGGCGGCGGCGCGGTGGTCGTCACGCTGGCCCTCATCTTCGGCCTCGGCCACATCACCGATCTTTCCATTTTCGTGCTGAACATCACCACGCTCTTCGGCCTCGGCCTCGGCGTCGACTATTCTCTCTTCATCGTCAGCCGTTTCAGAGAAGAACTCTCGCACGGTCACAGTGTCGACGATGCCGTTGCCATTGCCATAGCAACCGCCGGGCGGGCCGTCACCTTCTCCGGCCTCACCGTCTCTATTGGCCTGCTCGGCCTGATCTTTTTCCGTATCAATATGCTACGCTCCGTCGGTATAGGCGGGTTGCTGGTGGTGGCGCTGGCCGTGCTGGCGGCGACGACGCTGCTCCCTGCCGTTCTCTCCATCCTCGGCCCGCGCATCAACGCCTTTCCCGTGCGCCTCTCCCGGCTCTGGCCCTGGCGACGCAGCAAAGTCACAGCCAGCCGCTCACAGCAACTGGCAAAGCAGCCCTATGAGAATTTCTGGTATCGGCTCTCCCATGTTGTCATGCGCTACCCGTTGCGCGTCCTCTTTCCCGTGTTGCTGGTGCTGATCGGGCTTGGCCTGCCCTTCCTGGGCGTGCGCTTCTCCGCCCCTGATGCCTCCATTCTCCCAACCTACGTGCCTTCACGCGCCGCCTACGACATCTTACAGCAGCGTTTCAACAATCAGGAGACGACGCCCATCCTGCTGGCCGTCGAGACGCAGGGTTCCGCGCTCTCAACGCAGAATATCCGCAGCCTCTACGCCTACGTGCGGCGCATCGAAGCCGATCCCCGCGTGGCGCGTGTGGATAGCATCGTCAGCGTCGACCCCCGCCTGACGCTGGCGCAATATGAGTTCTTTTACGCGCACCCGCAGGACATTTCGGACCCCTACCTGGCGGCATTCTACAAAGGGTTCGTGGCGGGCAACACGACCATGATGCAGGTCATCAGCAAATATGGCATGCTCGACCCACGCTCGCAGGCGCTGGTGGAGACGATTCGCAACACCAACCCCGGCAGCGGCATGACCGTGCTGGTAGACGGCAGCACCGCCGCCGATATCGACTATGTGACCTCGCTCTACACCGACTTTCCAAGAGCGGTGCTGGTCGTCGCCATCACCACCTATATCGTGCTGCTGCTGCTCTTCCGCTCGCTGCTGCTGCCCCTGAAGGCCATTTTGATGAACACGCTCTCCATCCTGGCAGCCTACGGCGCGCTGGTTCTCATCTTCCAGAACGGCTTCCTGCACCAGCTCCTGGGCTTCACGCCGCTGGGCTTTGTCGAAGCCTCAAGCCCGATCCTGCTCTTCTGCGCCCTCTTCGGCCTCTCGATGGACTACGAGGTCTTCCTGCTCTCGCGCGTACAGGAAGCGTTCTGGCAGACAGGCGAGAACACGCAGTCTGTCGCGCTCGGTCTGCAGCGCAGCGCGGGCATCATCACCAACGCCGCCATTATCGTCGTTGTAGTCAGTGCCTGCTTCGCCACCGCCGACATGATTCTGGTCAAGGCGCTGGGTCTGGGCATGGCCCTGGCCGTCGTCCTCGATGCCACGCTGGTGCGCGGCCTGCTCGTTCCCGCCACCATGCGCCTGCTCGGCAATCTCAACTGGTGGCTCCCTTTCGCCGGTATCCAGCGCCACCCACCCGCCCTCGCCGAGTATATGCAATCAACACAGGATAAAACGACCGCCATGCAGGACAGCGCGTCCAACGAAGCGGAGATAGGGGGAAAGAGATGAAGATGCTACTATTCAGATTGATACACCACAGGCCGCGCCATCCCAGGGTCAAGATACCCGTGAGTACCAGGGTACCCGCAAGGGATACCCCTACTATATACGTTCCCGTTAACGCGGCTCTGCAAGGCGCGCTCGCGTATAGTAGGGGTACCCCTTGCGGGTACCCTGGTACTCGCCCTGGTTGGAGACGAGGTTATCTTATCGGCCTATGTCTCCTGCTGCTATTGCTCACCTCGTGTAGCTTCCCCGGCGTGGCCTCCACAACACAGCAGTTGCCGGTTGTCAAGACGACGCCAACGCAGGAGCCGCTGCCGCCAATACGCTTTCCGCAGGATGAGGCGCCGCATCGCGACCTGACAGAGTGGTGGTACTATACCGGCCATATGAATGCCGTCACCCCGGATGGCAAGGCGCATCACTACGGCTTTGAACTGGTCATCTTCCAGGCACTGCGCAGCGATTTTCCCCCGGTCTACGCCGCCCACTTCGCCATCAGCGATGTGACACGCGGCCAGTTCCAGTTTGCTCAGCAGCGACTCACAGAATCCGACACCGTCATCCCCGGTGGAAACTCGACAGCCGGGATGAACCTGCATGTCGGCAACTGGTCGATTCAGGGGCTCAATGGACGCGATCACCTGGTGGCACAGATGGCGAACTATGCTATTGACCTGAGCGTGCAGGGACTCAAGCCGCCCGTGCTGCACAACGGCACCGGGTTGATCGCCTATGGCCCCGGCGGATTCTCCTACTATTATTCGCGCACGCGCATGGCGATCAGTGGCACCCTGCTCGATCACGGACAGTTGCTCAAGGTAAGCGGGCAGGCCTGGATGGATCACCAGTGGGGCAACTTTTTGCCCCTCGGCGCCGGTGGCTGGGACTGGTTCAGCATCCAGTTGAACAACTTCACGGAAATGATGATCTATCGCATCCGCGATGCCAGCGGCCATATCATCTCCACCTACGTCAGCTACATCGACCCCACCGCCAGAGATTTCGTCCTGCCCACCGGCGCGCTTGCCATCACCGTTCTCAACCACTGGCGCAGCCCCACAACGGGCGCAAATTATCCTTCAGGCTGGCAACTTGAGATCAATAGCCCGCAAATCCGCATTGCCCTGACGTTGACACCCGAACTGAAGGATCAGGAACTGCTGACCTATCAATCAACAGGGAACAGCTACTGGGAAGGCGCGGTCACCATTACAGGGCAGAGCGCAGGCAAGCCTGTGCAGGGTGAAGGCTACGTCGAATTGACCGGCTATGCCGGTCAATCCTGAGCGTTCTGCCGGGCAAATTGCCCCGGTCTTCAGGAAATTTGCCGTGTCCGCGTCGCTATCGACATGGCAGCGATAGACAAAAGTACTAGCAGGAGGGACAACAGTAACAATCCTGAGCCAGCGATATTACTGTTATCCGGCTCTATGCTTGTGCTTACAGAAAGCGTCCGCTCTTGCAGGCGTAGCAGAGGTAAGAACCATATGGTATACTTTTTCTCTGGGAGTCGTTGTAACAGCCCATGAGTTTTGTCTGGAGCGAGACAAAAGACAATGCCTGCTAACAATGCCGTACCATTGTTAGCAGGTAGTATTGTTCTGTTTGTTTTTTATGTTATACTAAATGGCGTGTTCAGGAAGAACAGAACCATTGGCGGGTAGGGTGACTGGCGCTGAACTGACATGGGGAGAGAAGCACACCCTTTTCTTCGCAGGAGCAGTAGTTGTCGCAGCGACGAGGAGACGCATGGAGACAAAGATACAGGTACCAGCACAGCAGGAATCAACAAGCATCGTCGAGCGTGTTGCACGTGTCATCTCCAATGTGCGCGGCGTAAAATCCGATTATACGAATCTTGCTGCCGAACTGGCGCCCATCATCCCTTTTGATATCTTTGGCATTGTCCTGCTACGCCATGACCGTGAGGCGGTGCGTGTCACCACCTGCCAGCGTGAGGAAGGCACCCGGCTCTGGGTCGCCAGCTATCACCAGCACCCCCTCTCCGACTCGAAGCTGGAGCAATTGCTGAACCGGCTATTTCCGTCTGAGGACAACACCGGCAACAAGGAACTACACGAGCAATTGCTCATCGTGGAAAGCTATCCCGACGGGCTGGATGGCCCGCCAGCTAGAAGTGGTGATGCATTAAGCGGCTTTCACCAGGTGCATTCCAGTTTGATTGTTCCGCTCTGTATCGGCGAGCGCGTGCTGGGAACGCTGGAACTGGGCAGTGTCGGCCTCGATACCTATCGCGATGAACGCCTGCAGCGACTGATCGGCAGCGTGGCACAGGTGCTGGCAGCAGCCATCGATGGGGCGCAGGTGGGCGGCAATGTAGCCATTCAAGATCGACAGCGCCAGGCGCTCAAAGATGTTTCCAGCGTCCTGACCTCCAGAGTTGACCTGTCCGCCATCCTCAACTCTATCGTCAAGGGCATCGCCAGTTCGCTCAATGTTGCCGCCGCCATCGTCATGTATCACCCGCACCCAAAGAGGCCTGTCGCCACATCCGCGTCTGAACCCGCAAGCAAACTTTCCCTGGCGGCCCAGACAGGCATGGATGAAAGCATCCTGCGCCAGATTATCAGCAGGAAAGTGGTATTGAGTGAGCTTTCCATCATCGGCGCGACCCTGCGTCGGCGCCAACCCTGCATTTCACAGGACACGCTTGAAGACGAACAAACGTTCCCGGCGAGCCGCATTTTCGGCCTGAAACTCGGCCTGCGCTCCCTCTTCAGCTACCCATTGATGACCGGCACAACCGTTTATGGCGTCTTGCTGGTCGGAGCCGCTGAGGCAGGCGGTTTCACGCCGCTCAAGGCAGATATCCTCGCCCTTTTCGCCAGCCAGGCGACTATTGCCATTCACAATGGGATGCTGCTCGAATCCGCCCACCAGCGCAGTCGTTTCCAGCAGGCCATCGAACAATTAGAGCGGGCCTATCAGCAACAAATCGCTCAGGGCGAAGCGATGTCTTTGCAGGATGAGCAGGAACTGTTCATGCGCGTGCGTACCGCTTCTGAGCAGACCTTTGGCGTCAGTTTCGCCAGCCTCCTGCGCTTCCTTGGCGACCACCTGCTGACGCGCAGCGAAAATAACCTGCATGCCGCCGTACAGCAGGCGGCAGAAGAAGCCAGTGAGCGTGCCTTCTCTTCCGCTACGGCATCTGAGGAAGCGGAGATTGTGGCCTTCAATGATATAGCAGGCGAAACTGAGGCCTCTGTGGGGCAGGTAGCACATGAGGGACTCCCGGCATCCCTCCCTCAGCCCGATAGCCTCACGCTGCTCACCCGTACCGCTGAAGAGGCGCTCACACGCACCGGAGTCCTGAGCGAGCTGAGTCGCCTGCTTCTCCAACTCCAGCAATCAACCGGCCATATCCAGGACGCCTGGTTTGCCGTCGACCTGAACGGGGATTGCATTTCGATGAATCCGGTCGCTGAGACCTTCTGTGGCCTGAGACTGGGCAATACCGCCCTCTCACTGAAAGCTATCTTCGCCAGGCTCCTGCCGC
The DNA here is from genome assembly GCA_902810755.1 of Chloroflexota bacterium. Next base: position 14,238 of record CADDYT010000012.1, on the reverse strand, counting down.
GCATTCGCAATAGCGAGGAAGTCAGTACCTATCTGCAAGAGTTTCTTTCACCGGCCCTGGGCAGCGAGCGTGCGCCGATCTGTCGCCTCGTCCTCGCCGTAGAGCCGGTGCAAAGGCAGGAACGGGAACAACTGGAAGAGCGCATGGCAGCAATGGCATCAGCGCCATCCGCTGCTGCGCGTGAAGGAGATGAAATTGAGATCGGCGACGGCGAAGAAAATGCCGAGCTGCCGCTTAACAGCGCCCCCTCGGATCATCACTACCTGATGACACGCTACCCATTGTACAACGAGTATGGACAGCTGATGGCCTATGCCTTGCAGGTTCATGATATTACCGAGCAGGTGCGCGATGAGAGAAATAAATCGGCGTTGCTCTCTGCCGTCTCGCATGATCTGCGCACTCCGCTCACCATCATCAAAGCGGCGGTGAGCGGACTCCTGCAAGAAGACATCCCCTGGGATGAAGAGGCGCGGCGAGAGATTCTCACCGAAGTCGATGAAGAGACCGACCGGCTGACCAATCTTGTCGACGCGCTTGTCGATATGTCGCGCATCGAGATGGGAGCGTTGGCCCTGGCAAAAGAATGGTGCGATGCCATCGAGGTTGTGCATGGTGTCCTGGTACGCCTGGAACGCGCTCTCTCCGGCTATACCGTCAAGACCAGGTTCCAGACCCCACTCCCGCTCGTTTATGCCGATCACGTCCAGTTAGGGAAGGTTTTCTCTCACCTGCTGGTCAACGCGCTGCATCATAGCCCACCGGGTTCCGAGATTCTCATTACGCTGGAAGCCATCGAGTCGTCCTCGCACGGGCCACAGTTGCGAGCGCAGGTCATTGATCGCGGCAATGACATCCCGGAAACCGAGCGCGAACACATCTTCAAGTCATTCTATAACCTCAGCCCTCTGACATCCGGGCTGGGGCTGGCTATCTGTAAAGGGATCGTTGAAGCACACATGGGACATATCCAGGTAGAACCGATCGAGGGTGGCGGCTCCTGTTTCGTCGTTACCCTGCCGTTCTCACCCTACAAAAATCCCACGCGGGATCTGCCTCATGCCTACTATGATAATGCGGATACTACACAACAGGGATCACCGGAGGAGCCACGATGAAGCCTCACAAGGGAAAGTGCATTCTGGTCATCGATGATGAAATTCCTATACAGCGGATTTTACGCCGCAATCTTTCCGCCAGCGGCTATGAAGTGCTTGTAGCAGACAATGGGAAGGATGCGATCGAACTGGCAAGAACGCACGAGCCTGACCTGATCTTACTTGACCTCTGCTTACCGGGCGAAATTGACGGCCTGGGAGTATGCGTGCAGGTGCGGCGTTCCCTGCAAACGCCGATTATCGTCCTCTCCGCTGTTACTGATGAAAAGCACAAAGTGCAGGCGCTCGACCTGGGGGCCGATGATTATCTCACCAAACCGTTTAGCAACGAGGAACTGCAGGCCCGTGTCCGTGCGTGCCTGCGCCGCGCGCATGCAGGAGAAAGCGATCTGCAACCGGTGATCCTGCAAAGCGAAGACGGCTACCTGAGCATGGATGTCATGCGACGCCAGGTGCGTGTAGGCGACCAGGAGGTGCGCCTGACGCCCACCGAATTTGAACTCTTGCGCCAGCTCATGCTCTACGCCGGCAAGGTTCTCACGCATCGTTCGCTGCTCAAATCCGTCTGGGGGCCGGAGTATGGCAATGAAGCGGATTATTTGCGCGTCTACGTGCGCCAGCTACGGCGCAAGGTCGAGGTCGAACCTTCGCGCCCGCGCTATATTTTAACTGAACCCGGCATTGGCTACGTTTTCGCGGGCAATGTCGAAATTCAGAATACTTAACGCAATTTTAATATCTTGCGCACGTTTTTTAATACATATCTAACTCATCTTATCGTACACTGTCTGGGGGAGTATGCTCTGCTCACCCGCCCGCTATGCGTCCAGTGGCATAGCGTCGCGATGTTGTAGTAAAGCGAATTTGTTATGAGGTAAGATCGATGGATCGAGGGAAAGTTCAGCGCCTCCGCGTTCTGGTTGTTGGCTCACAGAGCAGTTTCGATCACGTGCTTGTAGCTAACATTCGGCGCTGGGGCCATGAAGCTGTTGTGCTGCCTTCGGCTGAACTGATGATGAAGGTGGAGTTTGAGGAGGAGGGGGATGTCCTGTTATATGATCTGGATGCTTCTTTCCGTCCTTCTCCTCTGGAGAAGGAGCGCTATATGTTTGCCGCTCAACGGTGGTTCGGCCCATTCGACATGGCAGACGCACTGCCTGTTTCAACCGCCGTCTCAACGCTGGTCGAGCCTTACCCGGTGAGCGCGGCCCCCATTCTGCCGGGGGTGCGACGGCACTTTACGATCGCTATGAGCAGTTATTCGCTCTCACGTCTGGCAGTCGAACAGATCGGGGCGGTGGCTCTTCTCTACAAACCGTTCGAGATCAAGCAACTGCAACGCTATTTCTCCGTCCTGCAGCGACTTTTACAGGAGCGGGAAGACCACCCTGCCGTGAGTAGCAATCAGCGGCGCGTCCTGGTGGTGGATGATGACGTAGAAGTTGCCAGGGCCATTAAACGCTGCCTGCTCGATGAATCATGCTATGAGGTAGCGGTAGCGTATGACGGCTTAGAAGCTCTGGAACAGTGCCTCGACTGGCATCCCCGCTGCGTCGTCACCGATTTGATTATGCCCTACATGAACGGCTATCAGGTGATGCGCTGCCTGGCTGGTACCCTCTGTACCATACCCGGTTTTGTCATCATGAGCGCCCTCAATCAGCGAGAAATGCCGCTCAAGCGCACCTATCTGGAAGGAAGAGCGGTCGAATACATCGACAAACCGTTTCAGATTGACCATTTACTTAGCGCCGTAGAGCGGGCCTGTTCGGCGTAATGCACTTTGCAATGTGTCCTGAGAATTGAACAGTATTTGAAGTGAGAGCAATCGCCATGCGCATCTCTATGAATGGAGGTTCGCGCATTCGGTTGGATAAAGGAAACTGACGATATGGAGCAACAAGATCGAATCATGGATGGAGACCTGCAGACGCTGGGCCTCCAGGCTATTTTGAAAATGCTTGCGTTGAGCGGGAAAACCGGAACCCTGTTCGTCCATTCCGGGCAGGAAACACTCTCAATCAGTTTGCGCAAAGGCCAGATCATAGCCTTGCGCGAGGATGGAGTGCCGCAACCGGACCTGCCCGGCATGCTCTGTCTCGTCAACAGGCTCGATCCCGCGCGGGTACAGCCCATCCGTGAGTACGCTCGCGGCAATATGCAGGTCGCGCTGGCCCTCTTACAGGAACAGGGCCTGATGGGAGCAGCCGAGGTGCAGCAACGGCTGGAATTTGCCGTCACCCAGTCCATCAGCCACGCGCTGCGCTGGATCAACGGGCGTTTTGCTTTCCACCGCCAGCTGGTCACCATGGAAAGCCACATGCGACCCCTCGATATCGACTCGACGCTGCTGGAAGCCCTGCGCCAGGCCGACGAATGGGAGGAAATGGGCGAAACCTACCTCACTCGAACGACCGTCGCCCGCTGGCTACCAGAAGTGAATAACGATGTACGCAATCTTGGCCTCAGCCAGGAATTTATTGAAGTCCTCTGCCTCTGCAATGGAGAAATTCCGCTGCAGGCGATGGCATTAGCCCTGATGATGCCCGAAGCCAGAGTTGCACGTATCATGCACCGCCTGCTCGAACTTCACCTGATTGAAATCGTCGATACTGCTCTGGAAACCGAATTACAGCAAGATCTCTCTAATGTTATCATTCGCTGCCAGCATGTCCTGGTGCAGCAAAAGCAATCACCGAACCCGGAACAACACCTGCTCGGGCTGATACGCACCCTGTCTGAATGCATCAACGGGCTACTGCATCATCATGGCAGATATGCAAAAAGCCTGCGCGGTCGCGGCCACATCCCGGAGGCGGAAGTAGCGCGCTACCTGGAACGGCGTTTCGCGCAGCCGCTGCAATTGCTGGCCCGGCAACATTACCCTATCCTCGAAACCGCCAGCTTCGTTGATGGACAACTTGACTGCACTGATATCCTTACACTGGATAAACTGGTTAAAGGGGAGAAATTAGAGGAGTTTTACTGGGAAGCGGTACAGGGATTAGCCGCATACCTGCGCATGGTCTTTGCGGAGTTATTGCGTGACGAGGTCGGCAATTCGCACACCGGGCGGCAACTCAACGTCGTCTGGAAAGCGTTTCTGACCGAAGTCGATCACGAAATTCAACAATATCAGGTCTATCTGGCCTATCGGCATACCCAGATGCACGGTCGTGAGGGCACGCACCCATCACAGATCGCCCTGGCGCCAAACTGGAATACTGGCCCGCAGAGCGACGGCGGTCCTCTCTGGCCAGGGGAGATGCGAAGGAGGACTATTTAACGATGCAACAAGAGCCGACAGTGTTAGTGGTGGATGATAGCCCGACGGTGAGGAAAATCGTCCAGATGACCCTGCAACGGGAAAATATCCGGGTGATTACCGCCAGCGATGGCTTAAGCGCGCTCACCTCGGTAGCCGACGAAATGCCCGCCGTGATTCTCCTCGATATCCAGCTTCCCCGCATGGATGGGTACCATATTTGCCAGATTATCCGCAAAAAGTTGCAGTTTCGACAAATTCCCATTATTATGCTGAGTGGGAAAGACGGTCTTTTTGACAGGATGCGCGGCCGCCTCGCCGGTTCGACAGAATATCTGACGAAGCCGTTTGACTCGGCAGAGCTGGTGCAAACGGTCAAGAAACACCTGGCCAACTGGCAGGAACGCATGCCACCCCCGCAAGAAAGCGTGCGCCCGCGTTTGCGCGCCGCCCGTCGTGGCTGACGCCTGTCCTCTCACAGGGAGGGCAGACCGCGCTTGAGCCGGTACGCGACAGACCGCTGTGATGCAGGGAAACAGCGCCACCTGCTTCCAGGCTTCCTCGCCGCGCAGGCGAAGAAACGGAAAAAGGGGCGGCGAATGGGTGGAACAGGCACCTTTATCGGTACGTAGAGATGTATCGGTAGGAAACATAGCCCATATCTCCTATTTTGCTAGCGTTCCCCCCATATGGGAAGAGTATAATAAGGTGCCAACAGGTTGTTGAGCGAAGAAGTGTGCGAAACTGACTCACGCGGAAAGGTATAATAGGATGCCTGGACAGAAGGTACTCGTAGTAGACGACAGCTGGACAGAGTTGACTATGATCGTAACGCCACTGCGCAACAGTGGCTTTGAAGTCATCACCGCCGTTGATGGTGATGAGGCCCTCGAAAAAGTCTTTCGGGAGCGTCCACAGTGTATTGTTCTGGATGTCGTGTTACCGAAACAGAACGGGTTTCAACTGTGTCGCAAACTGAAGAACTTTGAGGCCAGTAAACATATCCCAATTATCCTGTTAACCAGTAAGAACACCGCGCTCGATCGGTCGTGGGGGCTGAGACAGGGAGCGGATGTCTACATGACGAAGCCGTTTAATACCGACGAATTGGTCGCCAGCGTGCGCCGGTTGATCTAATTCGCTGGTAGTAAAGGCGAGGGGCGACTGGAACGGCAGTCGCCCCTGCCAGGGAGTTTTTTGAGTGACCAGTGACGATCGAATGATGCCACAACGCAACGCTCCGGGAGCAGCAGGCGCTCGCAGGATGGAACCAGGCGCGGGGTTTGTTTCACCTTCCCCGGCCATGCCTGCATCTCTTCTTGCCCGGCAGACGGCATTGCAGGCTCAGTCTCTACAAACTGTGCCACCGGTGCGCATCGGGCAAACCCTGACCAACGGTTTACCCACCCTCCCGACCGGCCTGCCGGAAGTTGTGGGTGAGCAGTACCTGGTTTTCTCACTATTTGAGCGGGAGTTCGCTTTCAAAGCGGAATGCATTCAGGGCGTGGAACGCATGGTGGATGTCACCCCGGTTCCCAATGTCGCTTCATGGGTCCAGGGCGTCATCAACCTGCGCGGCTCTATCGCCTCCGTCGTCGACCTGCGGACTTTCCTGGGGCTGGAGCCACTGCCCTACAACCCGCGCACGCGCCTGCTCTCAGTACAGTATAACGAAATGGTGATCTGCCTGACAGTGGATGGGGTGAGTGAGATGGTGCCAGTGCCTGAGAGGGCTATCATCGGTGGAAACACACACCAGAATCTGATACCCCCGTGGATAGCCCCCTATGCTTCTGGCTGTGCCTTGCTTGATCGGCGATTGATCGTTTTGCTAGACGCGGCGCGCCTGCTGTTTTCGGAAAAGATGCAGCGATACACCGAGTAAGAATATTTATGCACCGACTGGCACGGTACACATCCAACTGAAACGCGCTCGGTACAGAGAGAAAAGGGCCGACGGCGCGCAAGGAAGGCTGAACAAAAGGAAACGGTAGACTGCTTCATTTGAATTGATGATTTGATTGGCGTAGAGGATTACGTCAATCACAAGACCTGGACGGTCACGCGCGCAATGTATTGGCCCCAGTCCAGATGCCGGGAAGGCTCAATTGACTGCCTGCGTGATCTCTCTACAGAAAAAACAGGAGGCCTGGCGGATGAATCCTGATCGTAACAAAGGTGGAATGACCTTAAGCTCGCTGATGCACGTGGGGCTTGCATCGGCAGCCGTTCCCATCGTTCTCATCACTCTTATCAGTGTCGTAGTAGCCTCGCAATCGATGGCTGATCCATCACGGTTTGAGATGGTCGTACTCATTTGCGCCATCCTCATTCTGATCGCCATACTGGCCATCAACTATTTTGTCCAGCGCCAGATCAAAGATCGCATCCTTACGCTGGTTGATGTGAGCCGGGCGTATGCCAGTGGAGAACACAGTGTGCGCGCCCCCATCAACGGTGAGGATGAATTTGCCATGCTGGCAAATTCGATGAACGCCCTGATGGAGAACGCTGGCAATGGCAACGTTGTGCTGGCAGGCGGCGACGCGGCAACCTTGCAGGCACAGATTGAAAAGTTGCTGCAAGAGGTCAGCGCGGTGGGTGATGGCGACCTGCGCGTACAGGCCGAGGTTACGCCCGACACCCTGGGAGTGCTGGCCGACTCCTTCAACTATATGATTGAAGAGCTGGCGAAAGTGGTGGGTCGCGTCCAGTCGACGGCGGTCCAGATCAACAACGCCACGAGGCGCATTCTTGACGGCTCCGCCGAGCTGGCCCAGGCATCCGAAACGCAGGTAGCGCAGATCTCGCAGACTACCGCTTCCGTAGAAGCCCTGGCAAGCTTCATTCAGGATGTCGCCCGCAATGCTCGTATGAGCGCCGAGGCCGCGCAAGAAGCCCTGCGCAACGCCGAAAGCGGTCAGCAATCGGTGCGCCAGACCATCGACGGTATGATGGTCATTCGCGAGAACGTGCAGGAAACATCCAAGAAGATTAAACGCCTGGGCGAACGCTCCAACGAAATCGGTGAAATCCTGCGTATCATTGAGGACATTGCCGACCAGACAAACCTGCTCGCGCTGAACGCCGCCATTCAGTCCGCGATGGCAGGCGAGCATGGACGAGGGTTTGCCGTCGTGGCCGATGAAATCCGTCTCCTGGCCGAACGCTCTACCGAGTCTACCAAGCGTATCGCCACCCTCATCAAGAGTATTCAGGGCGATACCTACGAAGCCGTCGTCGCTATGGAAGACAGCACGCAGGAGGTGGTCAAGGGATCGCAACTGGCCGATGAGGCCGGGCGCGCGTTGAACTCCATCTATAACGCGGTGGCGCGCCAGGCACAAATGATCGAAGGCATCGCTCGCGCCGCCAACGAGCAAACACCGGTTGCTCACAGCGTCGCGGTTGCGATGGGCCAGATTTCCGAGATCACACGCCGGACAGACATGGGAACGCAGGAAGCGGCTGCCAGCGTCAGTTATCTGGCCGAACTGGCGGAACAATTGCGCGCCTCCGTCTCTACCTTCCGCCTGCCCGATCGCCCTGCTGAAATGGTGGGCGCGCTGCCCGGCGCAACCTCAGTCAGCGAGTTTTCTGGCAACGGCTTTCCGGCCATGGATAGCCAGTGGTCTCAGGATTTTGTCGGCAACTTTCCGCCGCTACCCGAACCCGGCACTCCTTCCGGCTCACTGATCGCAACAAGCGCCCGCTCTGGCCAGTACATGCCCCAGGAGATGAATACGGGCTTTAACGGCCAGTTCCAGTTCAACAGCCAGCCCGGCTTCGATACCCGCTTTGACGGTCAGCAATTCTTTGACGGCTCATCGGGCTTCGATCAAGGCTTCGGGGGCCAGCAAGGCTTTGAGCAAAACTTCGGGCAGCACAACTTCGAGCCGAGTTTTGGGCAGCAAGGCTTTGAGCCAGATTTCGGGCAGCAAGGGTTCGATCAAAGCTTGAGCGACCAGCAAAACTTCGGGGCATTTCCCGGCTTTGACAACCAGCAGAACTCTGGCAGCCAGTCGGGATCGGGCGGTCAGCAGCAGTTCGGGGCATTTCCCGGCTTTGACAACCAGCAAAGCTTCTCCGGTAGTCAGCCCGGTTTTCCTGGCCAGCCTGGCGGGCAGCCATCCTTCGGCGGGAACGAAAACTCGTTCTCCAGTCCCCCCACTCGATTCACCAGCCAGCCCGGTTTTCCTGTAAACCCGACGCAGGCTCAAGCGCAAATGCCCAGAATGCGGACATCGGGCGGCCTACCGCCGCAGGGGCGACCGCGCTGGCAGGGGCAACCAGATGCGCCACAGAATCAGGGGCAACCACAGTTTAGTCAAGATCAGACGCCTTTCCACAACCGGCAATCTGGTCAGTAGCATATCGAGTTTCACTTTTCTCATGCGTTGAACGTTGCAGAGAGGGCGGGGGTAGCTACCAACAACGCTTCAACGCATGGAAGCCGTGAAGCTAGAATACATGGGTGCGAGCAGCATGTCGAATACATCTGATAAACTATCTATCCTCGATTCGTTTATCGAAGAGGTAAATAGCTATTTGCCGGAAATCGAGGCGAACCTTGAACGCCTGGCAGAAGCACCTGGCGACATGGACGCTCTTGAGGAAACCTATCGCCGCACACACACGATTGGCGGCTCCGCTTCGATGATGGATTTCCCAGGGTTGTCCCACGTGGCTCACGGCATGGAAGATATCCTGGGGGATGTACTGGATGGTCTGGCCACCCTCGATCCTCCCACTATTGGCCTTCTGCAACGCTCACTGGGCCGCCTGCATCGACTGCTGGCGGGCATTCAGAGCGGCATTGACCAGGAAGCTATCATTGCCGAAGATGACGAGGATTATACCCGCTACCGGATGACGATCGAGGCCGGGGAGCAGGCAGGGCAGTCCGATGGGGCGGCCAGCGGGCAACTGCCGACAGGTGTGACCCCATCTGCCGCTCCTTCCATGCCCTCGCTCGATGAGGTACTCGCCTCTTTCCGCACCCCCAGCATCCCGGAGGGTGAAGAAATCGAGTGGCCCGAAGACCCGGCGAATGAGCAGACGGCCCCTGCCATCACGCCTGCTACTTCCACCTCCATTGCCCGGGAGACGGCACAATCCTCGATGCAGCCTGTACAGCCCACACAACCTGCACAGCCCACACAGCCCGCGCAAACTGCCGAGCCGGTACAGGTCAGCGCACTGGATATGCTGGTCGCCACAACCCGGCAGACTGCACCTCAACCTGCAGTTCCCGCTACCCCGCATCTCTCGCCGGAACAGCAACTTCCACCAGCAGCATCTGCGTCACCAGCGTCACCAGCGTCACCAGCGTCGTCGGCGCCCGTCTCCGCGCCTCTACCTGCCGGTAGACTTACCCCGACAGCGCCGAAACAGTCCGGTGAACTGGTTCCCGTACAGGGGGAAAATACTCCGGTAGATAGCTCGTTCTTACGCACCTACGGAGAGATGCAAAACGAAGCGCAGGCGCTAGAGGCCCAGGCCTCTTCTCTGAGAAATCTGGTTGGCCTCCTGCGCTCAGCTGTTCACGTCATTGAAGAGCAGCGAGCAGAATTCAAGGGCTTCCTGGATGGCTCAAAAGACGCACTGGATCGCATGGAAGACTGGGCCGGCAAGGCTATGGGCCTTAACCTGCGCAATAGCCCGGAGCAGGTGCGACGCTACCTCCCGCTCTCGGTGATGTGGGTGGCCAACAGTAAGCTGAAGAAAGTCCTTGAACTGTTGAACGCCATTATCAGCGGCGCGCAGATGACCGATGAGCAGATACAGGAGATTGTACAGCAATTACATAACTCTCTGGTCTCCTGCGGAGTCGCCTTCCAGCAACTGCAGGCACAGGCAAACACGACCGCTCCCATCTTCAGGCAGGAACCCGGATGGACGCCCTGGGAAATGCAGAGCGCGCAGGAACCGAACACCGTGCGCGAGCGCGTCACCTTTGAGCGGCAGGGAGACCTTGCCATGCTGCGGGCGCAGATCGAAGCGCAGTTGCAGGGGGACCTCGCCGCGATCCGAATGCAACTGGAGCGGCAGATACGCGAGGAATTACGTCAGGAGTACGAGGCCCGCCCGATCTCGCTGGCCGCTCGTGCCGAGCTAGAGCAGCAGATACGCAATGAAGTGCGCCAGGAATACGAGGCCCGCCGCCAGTTGCAGGCTCAGGTCTCCGGCAGCGAGAGCAGCGAGACACTTCACGAACTGGAAGCACGCCTGCGCAGCGAGATAGAGATACAGGTGCGCCAGGAGTTTCTTAATCAGATTACCGAACTGGCAGGCAACAGCGCCATCTCTGGAGCGCCATCCCTTATACCTCCTCCGGCAGCAACGCCTCGCACCTCCAACTTCCTGGATCAAGCACGCGAAGCTACCGGTCTGGCCCCTGCCGGGGAAGCCGCGCCAGACTCGCAGTCCTCTGCCGGGCCTCACACGGCTGCTATCCCGCCAGCGCCAACCCTGTCAGCTTCAGTTACACCCGTACCGCAGGCTTCCACACCTCCACCGGTATCTGCGGGAATACCTTCTCCGGCTCCTGCCTCAACCGCTTTTAGCAGCGATTTCGTGGAGGAAGCCGCCGAGATATTCCGGGTGGAAGCGGAAGAACACCTGCAAACGATCAGTATGTACGTGGCAGCCCTTGAGAAGGACCCGACCAACCGCGAACTCATTCAGGGTGTACGTCGCGCCACTCACACCCTCAAGGGCGCTGCTGGCATGATGGGCTTCCGGGCCATTGCTGACCTCAGCCATGTCTCCGAAGACCTGCTCGATAGCATCATGGAGGGAACCACCAGCATCTCTCCAGCCGTCCTCAGCCTGATTCTTGATACGGCTGAAACCCTGGATATGCTCATCAACAACCTGGGCGCGGAGCCTCAAGAGGCGAAGGTGCAAGAGCTGCGTACTCGCTATGCCGCCATCCTGGGTGAACATAGCACCATCCAGGATACGCTGGAGGAGGAGATAGATAGCGACCTGGAGGCCAACGACGAGGCGATGCATGACGCTGCCAGCGTTGCCGGGGTCGTTGCCGACAGGCCGGTGCAGGAAACGAACGCACAGCGCGCGGCACGTGGTGACCTGAGTGTTCGTGTGCGCCTGCAAAAACTCGACGAGCTTGTCAATCTCTTCGGCGAGTTGCTCGTCAACCGCACAGTGCTGGAAGAACGCATTGAACGATTGATGCGGCTGGTTACTGACGCCGGCATGAGTAGCAACCGCCTGCGTGATATTGGCCAGAAGCTGGAAAGTCGTTTCGAGGCGGCAACGCTGCCCAGCGGGCGTTCGGTCTCCGTCATGCCAGGCGAAGGGCATAGCAGCAGCCGAAACGGGCATGACAACGGACGCGTCGAACCATCGCACATCGCCGAATTCGATGAACTGGAACTCGACCGCTATACCGAATTCCACCAGCTCGCACGCGGCCTGAGCGAATGTGTCTCCGATATGACCACCCTCAGCACCGAAATGGAGGCGGTCATCCGTGAGTGCGAGGGCGTTTTCTCACGAGAGAATCGCCTCAGCACCACCTTCCAGGATCGGCTGATGAAAGCGCGCCTGGTGCCGCTCTCCAGCATGACGCCGCGCCTCTATCGCGCCGCCAGAGCCGTCGCACTCAAGCAGCACAAAGAATTCGAGTTCTTACTGGAAGGCGAGGAAACCGAGGTTGACCGCACGGTCTACGAAGAGATCGCCGGACCATTGCTGCACCTGATGCGTAATGCTGTCAACCATGCCATCGAAACGCCGGAGGAGCGTGTCGCGAAGGGCAAATCTCCCGTCGGCCACATTACGCTTTCCGCTGCCTACGAAGGCAACCAGGTGGTAATCACCGTAAAAGATGATGGTACCGGCATCGATCCCAACAAAGTACGCAACGAGGCCATTGCTCGCGGCATCATTCGCCCCGACCAGGTCTTGAGTGACGGAGATGTGCTGGAATTGATCTTCCGCCCCGGTTTCTCAACCGCCGGCGCGGTAAGTGAAGAGAGCGGACGCGGCGTCGGACTCGACGTGGTACGCGACAGCGTTGCGCGCCTGAGAGGCACACTCGCCGTCGACTCGGCGCCCGGCCAGGGAACGGCATTTACGATGAAGTTCCCCACCAGTCTGGCAATCCAGAGCGCCATGATGGTCATGGTGAGCGGGCAACAGTTCGCCATCCCTACCGTGATCGTCGATGCCATTGGCCGCCTCGACAGCTACAAGCAAACCGTCTTCGGCGGTCGCCCGGCAGTCGTGGTACAGAACGACATCTACCCCTTGAGCCTGCTGGCCCAGTACCTCAATCTTCCTGTGGAAAAACCGGACGAGAAAGCGCCGCTGCTGCTCATCAATACCGGCGAACAGCGCGTGGCCCTGCTGGTCAACGAAATCAAGGGGAAGATGGATGTCGTGATGAAGAATCTTGGCCCGCATCTGCGTGAAGTGCATGGAGTAGCCGGTGGCACCGTTCTCGGCAATGGGCGCGTCGTCCTCATTCTTGAACTGGCCGAACTCCTCTCGACCCGCAGAAGCGCAAGCGCCCTGCCCAGAGCGCCCATCTCTGTACCTGCCCAGAGCGAAAGCGCGCTATCTGCATCAACGGCGGAGAAGCTGGTCGAAAGCGCGCCCATCAGACGGGGAGGCATTCTCGCCGCGCCGCCAGTCGCACCGACACAGGCAGCAAGAGGAAAGCATATTCTGGTTGTGGACGACAGCCCCAGCGTGCGCCGCGTCGTCAGCAACATGCTTAAACAGCATGGATGGGAAACCCAGATGGCCCGCGACGGCGTTGAGGCACTGGAATTGATTTCGCAGCAAACGCCGGCTGCCGTGCTGCTCGACATCGAGATGCCGCGCATGGATGGCTACGAACTGATGGCGACCATCCGCGCCCAGGAGCAGTACCGCACCCTGCCGCTCGTTGTTCTTACATCCCGCGCGGCTGTCAAGCACCAGCAGCGCGCCATGCAGATCGGCGCCAACGGCTACGTCGTCAAGCCCTATCAAGACGAGGAACTCATCAACATGCTCAACACTCTCGTCTACGGCACTACGGTCTAGCCATGAGCAGGCTTCCACACATGCCATGCCGGAAAAACGTAGCTGGAACCTGTCATGCTTCGCTGCCGCCCAGTATGACAGATCGGCGCTGCTCTTCTACGGTCCCTGAACTGGAGCAGGTCTATGGCAAGCTCTTACATGCCGTCTACTTTAATGTCCGCTCTCTGGCAGAGAACTGCTGATTTTAGATGAACGAGACACCTCTGTGCAGTGGCTGTGGCACTCTCAAAGACATGCCACTCTACAAGAGGACATATCACTGTGATACCTGTGGACTCATCATGGACAGAGATGAGAACTCTGCTGTGAATATCCTTCACCGGTATCTTGCCCGCCTAGAGCCACACACTCAGAGCGAGCGCGGTGTGCTGCATGACACTCAGGTTGAAGTAGTCAGTAGGGAACTGACTCAACTGAATGAAGCGCAGCAACTGGATTTGTGGTCAACATGTTTGACCACGTTTTGAAAGGCAGAAATAACAACGTGGGAGTGGAACGCGCCGTAACGCGCTGGTATGCGCAGCGTCAGGTAATTCTCGACGAGATTGCCGCTTTGCAGGCCAGTCTCGCCAGCTTGCAAGAGCAGGCAGCGATGCAGCCGACGACAAAGCAGCTAACCGGTGAAGCAGTCGCGGATACAGACAGGCGGGCCAGTTCAGCGCCCAGTACCGAAATCGAGCGCAAACTGGCCGAAGCGCACTCCCGCCTGCTCGCACTCGGTCCCTGCCCAAAATCGATGATGGGCTGATTCACTGCGGGTGGCCACACGGATACGCATACCCACCAGGCCACACG